>NZ_JAYMGI010000002.1:2790000-3100000 GCF_035825295.1 Actinacidiphila sp. DG2A-62 | reverse complement strand
GGTTAAGGAACTCGGCAAAATGCCCCCGTAACTTCGGGAGAAGGGGGGCCACACCTGGTGATCACTCTTGCAGTGTGAGCTGGGGGTGGCCGCAGAGACCAGCGAGAAGCGACTGTTTACTAAAAACACAGGTCCGTGCGAAGCCGTAAGGCGATGTATACGGACTGACGCCTGCCCGGTGCTGGAACGTTAAGGGGACCGGTTAGTCCTGCTTCGGTGGGGCGAAGCTGAGAACTTAAGCGCCAGTAAACGGCGGTGGTAACTATAACCATCCTAAGGTAGCGAAATTCCTTGTCGGGTAAGTTCCGACCTGCACGAATGGCGTAACGACTTCTCGACTGTCTCAACCATAGGCCCGGTGAAATTGCACTACGAGTAAAGATGCTCGTTTCGCGCAGCAGGACGGAAAGACCCCGGGACCTTTACTATAGCTTGATATTGGTGTTCGGTTCGGCTTGTGTAGGATAGGTGGGAGACTGTGATCATCGGGCGCCAGCCTGGTGGGAGTCGTCGTTGAAATACCACTCTGGTCGTGCTGGATGTCTAACCTCGGTCCGTGATCCGGATCAGGGACAGTGTCTGGTGGGTAGTTTAACTGGGGCGGTTGCCTCCTAAAGGGTAACGGAGGCGCCCAAAGGTTCCCTCAGCCTGGTTGGCAATCAGGTGGTGAGTGTAAGTGCACAAGGGAGCTTGACTGTGAGACTGACGGGTCGAGCAGGTACGAAAGTAGGGACTAGTGATCCGGCGGTGGCTTGTGGAAGCGCCGTCGCTCAACGGATAAAAGGTACCCCGGGGATAACAGGCTGATCTTCCCCAAGAGTCCATATCGACGGGATGGTTTGGCACCTCGATGTCGGCTCGTCGCATCCTGGGGCTGGAGTCGGTCCCAAGGGTTGGGCTGTTCGCCCATTAAAGCGGTACGCGAGCTGGGTTTAGAACGTCGTGAGACAGTTCGGTCCCTATCCGCTGTGCGCGTTGGAGTCTTGAGAAGGGCTGTCCCTAGTACGAGAGGACCGGGACGGACGAACCTCTGGTGTGCCAGTTGTCCTGCCAAGGGCATGGCTGGTTGGCTACGTTCGGGAGGGATAACCGCTGAAAGCATCTAAGCGGGAAGCCTGCTTCGAGATGAGGGCTCCCACCCCCGTTGAGGGGTTAAGGCTCCCAGGAGACGACTGGGTTGATAGGCCGGATGTGGAAGCCCTGTGAGGGGTGGAGCTGACCGGTACTAATAAGCCGAGGGCTTGTCTACAAGACTGTGTGTTCGCGTCCACTGTGCGGTTCTGAAACAACCAGCCCCACCCGTTGGCGGGTGGGTGTGTTTCATGGTGTTTCGGTGGTCATAGCGTGAGGGAAACGCCCGGTTACATTCCGAACCCGGAAGCTAAGCCTTTCAGCGCCGATGGTACTGCAGGGGGGACCCTGTGGGAGAGTAGGACACCGCCGAACAATCATTCAAAGCCCCGGCCCCGAGTCTCACGACTCGGGGCCGGGGCTTTCTGCGTTCCTGTTTCTCTTCAGTTGCCGTCCTGCGCGGCCCGGATCAACTCCAGGTCCAGGGACTCACGGCGAATGCGCTGGTCCATGTAAAGGAGCGCGGTCACCCCCGCGCTGATCGGCAGCGTCAGAGCCGAGCCGATGGTGCCGCCGATGGCAACGAAGATCAGGTAGCTCCAGTGCGACGTGTTGTCCGTACTGAACAGCCCGGACGCGCTCTGTCCTGAGACGCCGGCCCCGATCAGGTTGAACGGCAGCTCGATGATCGCGGATGCGATGAGGATCAGAACGACGGCCAGGAGCTGGACGCCGAGGACCCGCCACCATGCGCCGGACACCAGCTTCGCCGACCTCTTCATCGACGCGACGACGCCCTGGCGTTCCAGCATCAGCGCCGGTGCGGCCAGGCTCCACTGGACCCACAGCCATACCGCGACCAGGCTCCCCGCCAACAGCCCGAGGACGGCGAGCGCGGCTCCTCCGTCGTCCGAGCCGAGCAGGGCGACCAGTCCTCCGGGCAGTGCGGAGACGGCCAGCACGGCACACAGGATCAGCGGCGTGAGCACCATCAGGCCGAGCAGCCGCGGGACTTGGGGCCGGGCGGACGTCCATGCCTCGCGGGCCGTGACCGGCCGGCCCAGTACGGCGCGGCTGATGACCATGGTGAGCATGGAGGTGGCGACGATCGTGCCGATGATCGTGACGAGCACGCTCAGCCCGGAGGCGGCCAGGGAGCCGCCGACGGCGTGCAGGACGTCGCCGGCGCTGGGATCGGTCTTGTCCTGCAGGTCGTTCAGGCTGTCGTGGTCGATGAACTGGTGCTCGAAGACCACGTTGGCGGTCTGGGTGAGCGCGCCGACGACGACCGTGGTGCCGAGCAGGGCGCGCCAGTGCCGCCGCAGCGTTGCGATCGCGCCGTCGAGGATGTCGCCGAAGCCGAGGGGCCGCAGCGGGATGACGCCCGGCTTGGGCGCGGCCGGCACGGGGATTCCCCAGCCCGCTTGCGGGTACTGCTGCCAGCCCTGGGCCGCCGGCCCCCACTGCGGCCCGCCGTTGTACGGCTGCTGGTACCCGTATCCCGGGGGTGGGACGGGCGGTGTGGGCGGCGCGGTCTGTCCCGGCTGCCCCTGCCGGGGTACACCGTCCTGCTGCGACTGCGGGCCGGGCTTGGTGGTGGGGCCTGCGCCGTCGTCCGGCTCGGGGGAGTCGGAGGATCCGGGCGCCGGGCCCGGAGTGCTGGTCATCGGAGGCTGCCCCTTCGTCGTACTCGTGGTCCTGCGTGCGGTTCTGTCGCGCGGTCCCGCGTGTGTCTCCCGCTCTGGTCCCGCGTGCGGTCCGGCGGCTTCTGCTGGCGCAGAACTGCTGGTTGCCGCCGGTCGCCATCGTGTCACGACCTGCCTTCAACGGGCTCTGGCAGGGCAGACTGAGGGGATGGGTGATCACGTGACGCGACCCGACGACGCTGCCATACCGACCCTGTGCTGGGAAGAGCCCCCGGACGGGCCGGTCCTCGTGCTCCTCGACCAGACCCGGCTGCCTCATGAGGAGGTCGAGTTGGTCTGCACGGACGTGCAGGCGCTGGTCGGGGCGATCAGTTCGCTCGCGGTCCGGGGCGCGCCGGTCCTGGGCATCGCCGGGGCGTACGGCGTGGCTCTCGCGGCGGCGCGGGGCTACGACGTCGAAGAGGCTGCGGAGCTGCTCGCGCAGGCGCGGCCGACCGCGGTCAATCTCGCGTACGGCGTGCGGCGTGCCGTAGCCGCGTACCGCGCGGCGGACCCGGACCGGGCTCCTGCCGTGGCGCTCGCCGAGGCGCGGGCGCTGCATGCTGAGGACGCGGCGGCGAGCGCGGCGATGGCGGCGCACGGGCAGCGGCTGCTCGCCGAACTGGCGCCCGGGGGTGGCTACCGCCTCCTGACGCACTGCAACACCGGCGCTCTGGTGTCCGGCGGTGAGGGTACGGCGTTCGGCGTGGTGCTGGCGGCGCACCGCGCGGGCGAGCTGCGGCGGCTGTGGGTGGACGAGACGCGGCCGCTGCTGCAGGGCTCCCGGCTGACGGCGTACGAGGCGGCACGGGCCGGTATGCCCTACACCCTGCTCGCGGACAATGCGGCGGGGTCGCTGTTCACGGCCGGTGAGGTGGACGCGGTGCTGGTCGGTGCGGATCGGATCGCGGCGGACGGCTCGACGGCGAACAAGGTGGGCACGTATCCGCTGGCGGTGCTCGCCGCCTACCACCATGTGCCGTTCGTGGTGGTGGCGCCGACCACGACCGTGGACCTGGCGACGCCGGACGGTGCGGGCATCGAGGTCGAGCAGCGGCCGGCCGGTGAGGTGACCGAGCTGGCCCGGGCGCCGCTGGGGGCCCAGGCGTACAACCCGGCCTTCGACGTCACGCCCGCGGAGCTGATCACCGCGATCGTCACGGAGAACGGGACGGTCTCCCCGGTGACGGCGGACGGTCTGGCGGCGGTGTGCGCCGGGCGGAAGTCGTCCACAGGCTGAGTTGTCCACAGGCTGATCCGTCGACCGCTCCGCGGACCGGTCGCGGTCTGTACGCTGAGTCGCGAAGAAGGTTCGGGCGCCGATGGCGACGACTTCCGCCGGATGTCGATGGATGTCCGCGCTGTCCCTGGACATCCACGGGCGATCGCGGACATCTCCCCTGGCTCCGTGACCTCGATCACCGCTGGTCACGGGAACCGATACGTAAATGGGATGATGGTCGGTATGAAGGGACGTGTCCTGGTCGTCGACGACGACACAGCGCTGTCAGAGATGCTCGGCATCGTGCTGCGCGGAGAAGGGTTCGAGCCGTCGTTCTGCGCGGACGGTGACAAGGCGCTGGCGGCCTTCCGGGAGAGCAAGCCCGACCTGGTGCTGCTGGACCTGATGCTGCCCGGCAGGGACGGCATCGACGTGTGCCGGCAGATCCGGGCGGAGTCGGGCGTGCCGATCGTCATGCTCACCGCGAAGAGCGACACCGTGGACGTCGTCGTCGGCCTGGAGTCCGGGGCGGACGACTACGTGATCAAGCCGTTCAAGCCGAAGGAGCTGGTCGCGCGGGTGCGGGCGCGGCTGCGCCGGGCCGAGGAGCCGACGCCCGAGCAGCTGACCATCGGCGATCTGGTGATCGACGTGGCCGGCCACTCGGTCAAGCGCGACGGACAGCCGATCGCACTGACCCCGCTGGAGTTCGACCTGCTGGTGGCGCTCGCGCGCAAGCCGTGGCAGGTCTTCACCCGCGAAGTGCTCCTGGAGCAGGTGTGGGGCTACCGGCACGCCGCGGACACCCGCCTGGTGAATGTGCATGTGCAGCGGCTGCGGTCCAAGGTCGAGCAGGACCCCGAGCGCCCCGAGATCGTGGTCACGGTCCGCGGCGTCGGCTACAAGGCGGGACCGGGCTGAGATGTGCGCGTCGTACGAGCGTGAACGACTGGAGAGCCGGCTCGCGGACCCGATGCGAGGGCTGCTGCCGGTCATCCGCTCGTGCGTGCGCCTCGCCAGACGGCCGGTCCAGCCGGCCGTCCGGCTGTGGCGGCGGAACATCCAGCTGCGCGTGGTCGCGTTCACCCTGCTGATGTCGGTGGGCGTGGTCCTGCTGCTGGGTTTCGTCGTCATCGGGCAGGTCAAGAACGGCCTGCTGGACGCGAAGGAGAAGGCCGCGACCAACCAGGCGGCTGGCGGATTCTCCATCGCCGAGCGGATGGCCGACCAGAGCCAGTCCCGTGACACCTCCGCCGCGGGCAGTCCGCAGAAGCCGATCAACTCCGGGGAGTGGCTGAACCAACTGGTCGAGCAGCTGGCCAGCGGTGGGAAGGGCGTCTACTGGGTCGCCACGCTCAGCCCGGGCGGCACCGACGACCCGTCGGCCCCCGGCCAGAGCAGCACCAGCGCGCGTGGTTCGCGCGGGTCCGGCAGCATCCTGCCGGACGCGAGCATCCCGCACTCGCTGAGCACCGAGATCGAGTCGCACGCCGGGGCGTACAAGCAGTACACCCTGGCGAAGACCGACGACGGCAGCGCGCCGCGGCCCTCGCTGGCGGTCGGCAAGCGGATGCTGGACCCGAACGAGGGCTCGTACGAGCTGTACTACCTCTTCCCCTTCGACCAGGAGGAGAAGACGCTCGGCCTGGTCAAGGGCACGCTGGCCACCGCCGGCATCTTCGTGGTGGTGCTGCTGGGCGCGATCGCCTGGCTGGTGACGCGGCAGGTCGTCACGCCGGTGCGGATGGCGGCCGGCATCGCCGAGCGGCTCGCTGCCGGGCGGCTCCAGGAGCGGATGCAGGTCACCGGTGAGGACGACATCGCGCGGCTCGGCGAGTCCTTCAACAAGATGGCGCAGAACCTGCAGGTCAAGATCCAGCAGCTGGAGGATCTGTCCCGGATGCAGCGCAGGTTCGTCTCAGACGTGTCGCACGAGCTGCGGACCCCGCTGACGACGGTGCGGATGGCCGCGGACGTGATCCATGACGCGAAGGTCGACTTCGATCCGGTGACGGCGCGCTCGGCCGAGCTGCTGCAGAACCAGCTGGACCGCTTCGAGTCGCTGCTGTCGGACCTGCTGGAGATCAGCAGGTTCGACGCGGGCGCCGCGGAGCTGGCCGCCGAGCCGATAGACCTGGGCGAGGTGGTGCGCCGGGTGGTCGAGGCGGCCGAGCCGCTCGCTGAGCGCAAGGGCAGCCGGGTCGTCATCCGCGGCGACGTGCAGCCGGTGATAGCCGAGGCCGACGGCCGCCGGGTGGAGCGGGTGCTGCGCAACCTCGTCGTCAACGCGATCGAGCACGGCGAGGGCCGGGACGTGGTGGTGCGGCTGGCCTCGGCGGGCGGGGCGGTCGCGGTCGCGGTCCGTGACTACGGCGTCGGGCTGAAGCCGGGCGAGGCCACCCGCGTGTTCAACCGCTTCTGGCGGGCGGACCCGGCCCGTGCCCGTACCACCGGCGGCACCGGCCTGGGGCTGTCCATCGCGGTGGAGGACGCGCGGCTGCACGGCGGCTGGCTGCAGGCCTGGGGCGAGCCGGGCGGCGGCTCGCAGTTCCGCATGACGCTGCCGAGGACCGCGGGGGACACCTTGCGCGGTTCACCGATACCCCTGGAGCCGGACGACTCCCGCCGCAACCGGGGGCTGAAGTCCTCCGGGCTGCCCCCGGCTGCCCCCGGCGGGTCCGCGGCGCCGGGGGCGTCGGGCGCGCCCGGTACGCGGGCCGGCGCTTCGGCCACCGGTACGCCCACCGGCCGGGGCACCGCGCTGCCGGCCGTCCCCGAGCCGCGCGCGTCCGGTCCCGGCGCCCCGGCGACCGGCCCGGAGGACGGCGGCACTCCGCGCGCCGGCCACGGCGGGTACGCGGGGCCGGGCGCGGCGAACATACGCGGCGCCGTGCCGCGCCGCGGGCCGCTGCCGCCGATGCAGCCGGCTCCGTCCAGGCCGCCGGCCGCGGACCCGGCGGCCCTGCCGGGCAACGGCGCGCGCGTGGTGGAACGCAGGGAAGCGGCCCGGAAGGACGACGTGTGAGGCGGACGGCGGAGGGCCGCGGACGGCGGCGGATGCGGCGTGTCCTGCTGCCGGTGTGCGCGGGACTGCTGCTGGCCGGCTGTGCGTCGATGCCCAGCAGCGGAGAGGTGCGCAAGGTCGGTGACGGCCAGCGCGCGGACGCCGACACCCAGGTACGGGTGGTCCCCGTGCCGCCGCATCCGGGCGAGAGCCCCGGGGAGATCCTCGACGGCTTCCTGGAGGCCACCACCGGCAGCGAGCCGGACTTCGCCACGGCGAAGAAGTACCTGACGAAGGAGTCCAGGCGGGACTGGAACCCGACGAGCGGGATCTCGGTGTTCGCCAGCAGCCAGATGCGCCCGGAGCAGACGGACAACACCAGCCGCAAGCAGGGCATCATCACGCTGACCCTCGACGGCACCCTGGCGGCCACCGTGGACGCCAAGCACGCGTACCAGCCGGACCAGCGGCCGTTCCAGACGTCGTTCCGGCTGGTCAGGCAGGGCAGCGACTGGCGGATCGACGGTCTGGACGACGGCCTGGTGATGTCGGCCTCGGACTTCCAGCGGGTCTACCACTCGGTGAACATGTACTACTTCGCCAAGCTCGGCCCGGGCGGCCCGAGCCACGGCAGTGCCACGCAGACGCTGGTGCCCGACCCGGTGTACCTGCGCAACCAGAACGACCCCCTGGTCTCCATCGTGGCGACGCTGCTCGGCGGCCCCAGCGCGTGGCTGTCGCCGGTGGTGACCACCGCGGCGCCGTCGGGCGCGGCACTCGACCGCGACAGCCCCGACCAGGGCGTCACCCTGGACGACTCGCAGCACCTGAAGGTGCGCCTGGACAAGCGGTCCGCGAGCCGGCTGCACGGCAGCGCCTGCAACCGGCTGGCCGCGCAGCTGTACGCGACGGTGCAGGCGCAGGCGACCGCCGACCTCGCGGTGGCCGAGGTGGAGCGGCCCGACGGCTCGGCGCTGTGCTCCTCCGGCCCCAGCGGCAGTGACATGTACGGACCGGGCAACCTCATCGGCGACAGCCCGCAGCCGTACTTCATCAGCGCCGACGCCCCGCGTCGGCTGATGGAGCTGCGCCTGGGCTACGAGAAGAGCGCGTCCCCCACGGCGTCGCCGGTGCTCGGACCGTTCGGCGGGACCAAGGCGGACCTGGACTCCGTCGCCGTGCGCCGCGACCAGACCATGGCCGCCGGCGTGCGGGACAACGGACGCGGGCTGTACGTGGGCTCGCTCACCGACGGCTCGGACTCCGACTTCGGCCAGGCCCTGGTGGCCAGTGCCGGCAGCGGCCAGGACAACGGGCTGAGCGCGCCCAGCTGGGACGGCCTCGGGGACCTGTGGGTCGCCGACCGCAACCCCTCGGCGCCGAAGGTGATGGTGCTTCCCGGCGGCCGCGGACCCGCGGTGTCCGTGGCGATGCCCGACCCCGATGGGCGGATCGACACGCTGCGGGTGTCCAGCGACGGCATGCGCGTCGCGCTGCTGGTCCAGCAGGGCGACGACACCAAGCTGGAGCTGGGCCTGGTCCAGCGCACCGGCACCCTGGAGCACCCGGGCTTCACGATCGTCGGACTGCGCACGCTGACCGCTCCCGGCGAGAGCGTCGCCTCGGTCTCCTGGGCGGGCGCGAGCCGCATGGTGGCGCTGGACAGCAAGACCGCCGGGGTGCAGCAGACCGAGTACATGAACACCGACGGCTCCGTGACGACGTCGCTGCAGGGCGGTGTGGGCGAGGCCGTCTCGGTCGCGGCGTCCGAGGGGTCGGGACAGCCGCTGCTGGCCTCGTACAAGAGCAGCGTGTATCTGCTGTCCACGGAGGGCGACTGGCGGCAGATCAAGCCGAAGGGCGGCAGCCCGGTCTATCCGGGCTGAACCGGCGGCTCGCGGGCGCCGCGGCGGCCCATGGCCTGCGCAAGACCACTCCGCTCGGGCTTGCCTGCCCGTGCCTGCCTGCCGGCCGCGGCGTCGGGACGTCCCCTCGCGGAGTTTTCCACAGCCCTCGAACGAGTGACTGGCGGGCGCTCGCGGCCGACCCGCACAGTGGAGTCATGCGGGGCTGGTGGCAGGAGATCGCCGGGTTGGTCCTCCCGGCGGACTGCGCGGGCTGCGGGCGTCCGCGGACGGAGCTGTGCGTGCGGTGCCGGGGTCGGCTGGGCGGGGTGGCCACGGCGCGGCGGGTGCGGCCGTCCCCCGAGCCGCCGGGGCTGCCGCCGGTCTGGGCGGTCGGGACGTACGCGGACGAGGTCCGCGCGGTCATCCTCGCGCACAAGGAGCGGGGTGCGCTGGGGCTGGCCGCGCCGCTGGGGGCCGCGCTGGCGGGGGCGGTCCGCGGTTCCGGCGCCGCGGGGCCGCTGCTGCTGGTGCCGGTGCCGTCCTCCCGTCGGGCGGTGGCGCAGCGCGGGCACGACGCCACGGTCCGGATGGCCAGGGCGGCGGCCGGTGAGCTGCGGCGCCACGGCGTCCCCGCCAGGACGCTCGCGGCGTTGCGGCAGCTGCGCCCGGTCGCCGACCAGTCCGGCCTGCCCGCGGCCCGGCGGCTGGCGAACCTGGCCGGGGCGGTGGCGGCCGCCCCGGGCCCCGCGGCACTGCTGGCGGTCGCGCCGGTGGTGCTGGTCGACGACCTCATGACCACGGGGGCGTCACTGGCGGTGGCGGCCCGGGCCGTGACCGTCGCCGGCGGCCGGGTCGCCGGGGCGGCCGTGGTGGCCGGACCGCATGATCCATGACGACGGGCCGCAGGGTCCATGACGACGAGGGAGGCGCACGGGAACCGCTCGCGGGCGCATCGCCGCAGGCGGGAGAGGGGGACATTCACTCGCAAGGAGCTGTCGCGTCGCTGGGGATGCCGACATCCACACTCCGGGACTATGTTCGGGTGAGAGGGACGACGACACCGCGGGTGTTGATCTTCCCAGTGGGGCAGAAGGAGGTGAAAGCCGCGGCTTCGCGGCACCCGGAAGCCCCGGGGGCGGCGGAGCGGCAGCCAACGCAGCGCCGGGCGGACTGGCATCCGTTCCGGCCAGGAAAGGGATCGCCCCCGGTCACGAGGGCGATCCGGGAACGGAGTTCTGCGTGGACATCGTCGTCAAGGGCCGCAAGACCGAGGTGCCCGAGAGGTTCCGTAAGCACGTGGCCGAGAAGCTGGACAAGATCCAGAAGCTCGACGGCAAGGTGATCAGCCTCGACGTCGAGGTGTCCAAGGAGCTCAACCCCCGGCAGGCGGACCGTTCCGACCGGGTGGAGATCACGCTGAACACCCGGGGTCCGGTGGTGCGCGCGGAGGCCGCCGCCGCCGACCCGTACGCCGCGCTGGACGTCGCCGTCACCAAGCTGGAGGCGCGGCTGCGCAAGGCGGCGAGCAAGCGGCACACCCGCAGGGGCAACGCGAGGACGCCCGCCGCAGAGGTGGGCGCGGCGGTCCCCGGCGCCGCGCGGCTGGACGGGGACGGCACGCTGGTCGTGGACGAGCAGCAGGGGGACGGGGTTCCGACCACCCGGTTCGGGCCGCTGGAGGTGCGCGGCGAGGGACCGCTGGTGGTCAGGGAGAAGACCCACGCCGCGGCGCCGATGGCGCTGGACCAGGCGCTCTACGAGATGGAACTGGTCGGGCACGACTTCTACCTGTTCGTGGACAGCGAGACGAAGCTGCCCAGCGTGGTCTACCGCCGGCACGGCTACGACTACGGCGTCATCCACCTGAACGCGGACCAGGCCGGGACGCAGGCGCCGGCCGGGGCGGGCAGCGTGCTGGGCCACGGCGCCTGATCCGGAGTGCTCGATCGGCGGCGGCCGGTCGGCGGCCGGTCGGCGGCTGATCGGCTGTTGATCGGCGGCGGTTGATCGCCGTCCAAGATGGCGAAGTCCGGTGCCCCCGAGGTCGCTTGGGGGCACCGCCGCCGTCCGGACGTGAAATGCTGGGCCCGTGGTGATGGTGGTCTGGAGGGGGAGTAACTGATGCCGGACTTCGAACACGGGGGCCCCGGCGAGCGCGGCCCGGCCGCGTACGGCGAACGGCCGGGGCCGGTCCGGGCCGAGCCCATCAGGGTGCTCGTGGTCGACGATCACGCGTTGTTCCGCAGGGGCCTGGAGATCGTGCTGGCCACCGAGGAGGACATCGAGGTCATCGGGGAGGCGGGCGACGGCGCCGAGGCCGTGGAGAAGGCCGCCGACCTGCTGCCGGACATCGTGCTGATGGACGTGCGGATGCCGCGCCGCGGCGGCATCGAGGCGTGCACCTCGATCAAGGAGGTCGCGCCCAGCGCCAAGATCATCATGTTGACGATAAGCGACGAGGAGGCCGACCTCTACGAGGCGATCAAGGCGGGGGCGACCGGCTACCTGCTCAAGGAGATCTCCACGGACGAGGTCGCCACCGCGATCCGGGCGGTGGCCGACGGGCAGTCGCAGATCAGCCCGTCGATGGCGTCGAAGCTGCTGACCGAGTTCAAGTCGATGATCCAGCGCACCGACGAGCGGCGGCTGCTGCCCGCGCCCAAGCTCACCGACCGCGAGCTTGAGGTCCTCAAGCTGGTCGCGACCGGTCTGAACAACCGCGACATCGCCAAGGAACTGTTCATCAGCGAGAACACCGTGAAGAACCACGTGCGCAACATCCTGGAGAAGCTCCAGCTCCACTCCCGGATGGAAGCGGTGGTCTACGCGATGCGCGAGAAGATCCTCGAAATCCGCTGACCCCGCCGGCCCCGCCGCTCCCGCCGGCCGGACCGGCTCAGCGGCAGTCGTGGCCGCGCTTGACCGCCGCGACCAGGGGCTCCCGCAGCGTCTCGGGCAGCACACGCTCCACCCTCGCCTCGTCGCAGCCCACCCAGCCGGCCGCCTCGGCGATGGCGTCGGCCGCGGGCTGCACCGCCTTGGGACCGTCCAGCGAGACCTGCCGCGCCACCAGGGCCCGGCCCTCGCGCGCCGGGTCGACCCGTCCCACCAGCTTCCCGCCGGCCAGCAGCGGCATCGCGTAGTAGCCGTGGACGCGCTTGGGCTTGGGAGTGTAGGCCTCCAGCCGGTGGGTGAAGCCGAAGATCCGCTCGGTGCGCGGACGGTCCCAGATCAGCGAGTCGAAGGGCGACAGCAGCGTCGTACGGTGCCGGCCGCGCGGCTCCTCCGCCAGCGCCGCCGGGTCCGCCCAGGCCGGCCCCACCCCTCGACCTCCACCGGGACCAGGCCCGTGCCCTCTATCACCGCCATGACCTGCTCGCCCTTGAGCCGGTGGTAGTCCGCCAGGTCGGCGCGGGTGGCCACCCCCATCGCCGCGCCCGCCTGCGCGACCAGCCGGCGCACGCACTCCGCGTCGTCGATGTCGTCGTGCAGCAGCTCGGCCGGCACCGCGCGCTCGGCCAGGTCGTACACCCGCTTCCAGCCGCGGCGCTCGGTGCACACCACCTCGCCGGTGTCGAGCAGCCACTCGACCGCGATCTTGGTCTCCGACCAGTCCCACCACGGTCCGCCGTTCTTGGCGCCGCCCAGCTGCGTCGAGGTCTGCGGGCCCTCGGCCCGCAGCTGGTCGAGCACCGCGGCGCAGGACCGCTCGGCGTCGGCCAGCACGTGCCAGCGGTGGCCGCGGGCCCGCCGGGCGCGGCGGCGGAAGGCGAAATGCGGCCATTCCTCGATCGGCAGGATGCAGGCGGCGTGCGACCAGTACTCGAAGGCGTGGTTGCCCGTCCAGTACGCGCGCTCCACCGACTCCCGGCCCACCGCGCCGAGCCGGGCGTACGGGACCAGCTCGTGCGAGCGGGCGAGCACCGAGATGGTGTCCAGCTGCACCGCGCCCAGCGACCGCAGCACCCCGCGGGTACCCGCCCGCCGGTCGGGGGCGCCCAGGAACCCCTGGGCGCGCAGGGCGATCCTGCGGGCCTGGTCGGCGGACAGGCTGAGCTGGGGAGGCGGCACGGCAGTCATGCCCCGAAGCGTAGGGCCGCCCACTGACAACCGGCCCTGACCTGCGGACTCACCGCCCGCAGCGCCGGCGGACGCGGCGCTCGCGACGGGCACGCCGGCGCACCCCGCACGCCGGTCACGAAGGCTGCGACGGGTACGGCAGGTACGGCTGCACCGGCTCGCGGCCCCAGTCCGACGGCAGCAGCGACCCGACCCACGCGTCGCGCCGCGTCCCCGCGTGGACGACCTTGGACCGCAGCACGCCCTCCATCACGAAGCCCAGCTTCAGGGCCACCGCGCGCGACCCCTCGTTGCCGGCCTCGGCGTACCACTCCAGGCGGTCCACGCCGAGCGACTCGAAGCCCCAGACGCACACCGCCCGCGCCGCCTCGGTGGTGTAGCCCCTGCCGCGCTGCTCCCTGGCCGTCCAGTAGCCGAGCTCCGCCTGCCGCTGCGGGTGCCCCAGCTGCTGGAGCCTGAGCAGGCCCATCGAGCTGACCAGGGCGCCGCTCTCACGGGTGAAGACGCCGAAGTTGTACATCGTGTCGTCGCGCCATCCGCCCGCGCTGACCTCGTTGATGAAGTGCTCGCCGTGCTCGCGCGTATAAGGGGACGGCACCGACGTCCAGCGCGGGATCTCGGGGTCCTGGCAGGCCGCGACGACCGCGTCCAGGTCCTGCGGCTCCAGCCGCCGCAGCAGCAGCCGCTCGGTGGTGAGGGTGACGGGCTCCATCAGCCGAGTATCGCCGGGCACTGCGGGTGCCGGAAAACCGTTTTGCTGATGCCGGGCCTCCCGGCCGCCTGGTCTCCTCGCTTACGATGGCCGTTGCAGCCGGGACGAGACAGATCAGGAACCCCGCTGTGCCGGCGCGGCAGCCGCGCCAGGCCCGACCGGCAAGGAGCCAGCCTACGTGTCCGTCATCAGCAAGATCATGCGTGCAGGTGAAGGCAAGATCCTGCGCAAGCTGCACCGCATCGCGGACCAGGTCAATTCCATCGAAGAGGACTTCGTCGACCTCTCCGATGCCGAGCTGAGGGCCCTCACCGACGAGTACAAGGAACGCTACGCCGAGGGCGAGTCGCTCGACGACCTGCTTCCCGAGGCGTTCGCCACGGTGCGCGAGGCCGCCAAGCGCGTCCTCGGCCAGCGCCACTACGACGTGCAGCTCATGGGCGGCGCGGCCCTGCACCTCGGCTACGTCGCGGAGATGCGCACCGGCGAGGGCAAGACTTTGGTCGGCACCCTGCCCGCGTACCTGAACGCGATCTCCGGCAAGGGCGTCCACCTGATCACTGTCAACGACTACCTGGCCGAGCGCGACTCGGAGTGGATGGGCCGGGTGCACCGGTTCCTCGGCCTGGAGGTCGGCTGCATCCTGGCCAACATGTCGCCCGCCGAGCGCCGCGAGATGTACGCGTGCGACATCACCTACGGCACCAACAACGAGTTCGGCTTCGACTACCTGCGCGACAACATGGCGTGGTCGAAGGACGAGCTGGTGCAGCGCGGCCACAACTTCGCGATCGTCGACGAGGTCGACTCGATCCTGGTCGACGAGGCGCGCACCCCGCTGATCATCTCCGGCCCGGCCGACCAGGCCACCAAGTGGTACAGCGACTTCGCCCGGCTGGTGCGGCGGCTGAACCGCGGCGAGGCCGGCAGCCTCGGCAAGGAGGAGACCGGCGACTACGACGTGGACGAGAAGAAGCGCACCGTCGCCATCCACGAGTCGGGCGTCGCCAAGGTCGAGGACTGGCTGGGCATCGACAACCTCTACGAGTCGGTGAACACCCCGCTGGTCGGCTACCTGAACAACGCGATCAAGGCCAAGGAGCTGTACAAGAACGACAAGGACTACGTCGTCATGGACGGCGAGGTCATGATCGTCGACGAGCACACCGGCCGTATCCTCGCCGGCCGCCGCTACAACGAGGGCATGCACCAGGCCATCGAGGCGAAGGAGGGGGTGGAGATCAAGGACGAGAACCAGACGCTGGCCACGATCACCCTCCAGAACTTCTTCCGCCTGTACGACAAGCTTTCCGGCATGACCGGTACGGCCATGACCGAGGCCGCGGAGTTCCACCAGATCTACAAGCTCGGCGTGGTGCCGATCCCGACCCACCGTCCGGTGGCGCGCGAGGACCGGCCGGACCTGATCTACCGCACCGAGGAGGCGAAGTTCGCGGCGGTCGTCGAGGACATCGTCGAGAAGCACGAGAAGGGCCAGCCGGTGCTGGTCGGCACCGTCTCGGTGGAGAAGTCGGAGTATCTGTCGGCGCAGCTGTCCAAGCGCGGCGTCCCGCACGAGGTGCTCAACGCCAAGCAGCACGACCGTGAGGCCACGATCGTCGCGCAGGCCGGCCGCAAGGGCGCCGTCACCGTGGCGACCAACATGGCCGGCCGCGGCACCGACATCAAGCTCGGCGGCAACCCCGACGACCTCGCCGAGGCGGAGCTGCGCCAGCGCGGTCTCGACCCGGTGGAGCACGTCGAGGAGTGGGCCGCGGCCCTGCCCGAGGCGCTCAAGCGGGCCGAGACGCTGGTCAAGGCCGAGTTCGAAGAGGTCAAGGAACTCGGCGGCCTGTACGTGCTGGGCACCGAGCGGCACGAGTCGCGCCGGATCGACAACCAGCTGCGCGGTCGTTCCGGCCGCCAGGGCGACCCCGGCGAGTCGCGCTTCTACCTCTCCCTGGGCGACGATCTGATGCGGCTGTTCAAGGCGCAGATGGTCGAGCGCGTGATGTCGATGGCGAACGTGCCGGACGACGTCCCGATCGAGAACAAGATGGTCACCCGGGCCATCGCCTCGGCGCAGTCGCAGGTCGAGCAGCAGAACTTCGAGATCCGCAAGAACGTCCTGAAGTACGACGAGGTGCTCAACCGGCAGCGCGAGGTCATCTACGGCGAGCGCCGCCGCGTCCTGGAGGGCGAGGACCTGCGCGAGCAGGTGCAGCACTTCATGGACGACACCATCGACGCGTACATCGACGCCGAGACCCGCGAGGGCTTCGCCGAGGACTGGGACCTGGACCGGCTGTGGGGCGCGTTCAAGCAGCTCTACCCGATCAAGGTCACCGTCGAGGAGCTGGAGGAGGCGGCCGGCGACCGGGCCGGCCTGACCGCCGAGTTCATCGCCGAGTCCGTCAAGGACGACATCCACGAGCAGTACGCGGCCCGCGAGGAGCAGCTCGGCGAGGAGATCATGCGCGAGCTGGAGCGGCGCGTGGTCCTGTCGGTGCTCGACCGCAAGTGGCGTGAGCACCTGTACGAGATGGACTACCTCCAGGAGGGCATCGGCCTGCGGGCGATGGCGCAGCGCGACCCGCTGGTGGAGTACCAGCGCGAGGGCTTCGACATGTTCACCGCCATGATGGACGGCATCAAGGAGGAGTCCGTCGGCTACCTGTTCAACCTGGAGGTCCAGGTCGAGCAGCAGGTCGAGGAGGTTCCGGTGGCGGCCGCGCCGGCCGACGCGGTCGCGGCCGACGGCGTGCAGGACGCGGTCCCGTCGCTGGTCAAGCAGCCGGAGATCCGGGCGAAGGGTCTTGAGGCGCCCAAGCGGGCCGACCGGCTGCACTTCTCCGCGCCGTCGGTGGACGGCGAGGGCGGCGTGGTCCAGGGCGAGTTCGCGGGCGCGGCGGTCGAGGGCGGCGGCGCCGCCGAGAGCGCCGACGACGGGCTGACCCGCGCCGAGCGCCGCAAGGCCGCCAAGGGCGGGCGCCGCCGCAAGAAGTAGCCGCGGCGCGGCCGAACGGGCCGCCCGCGCAGACCGGTTCGGGGCCGGGCCTTCGGGTCCGGCCCCGAACTGTTTGCGGTCCGGCCGTCCCGGACATCCCGGTCGCGCCGGTGGCCTCGGTCGTCCAGCTCGTCCCGCTCACCTGGCCGCGACCTCGGTGCAGCGCCAGCGGGCCGGGCCGTAGCCGGGCCCCGACTCCTCGTTGCCGGGTTCCAGCCGGAAGGCCAGCGCACGGAAGACGTCCCGGTCCAGCGCCACCACCGCGGTCACCTCCAGCGCGCCGCCGTCGGTGCGGAAGCACCGGCAGCGGTACACGTACGGGGTACGTCCGCGGGCGCGCCGCCGCCAGTCCGCGCGGGCGGCGTGCAGCTCCCACAGCCGCTGGTACGCCTCGTCGCGGACCCGGCCGGCCAGCGAGGTCAGCGGGCGGCGTCCGGTGAGCACGTCGAGCAGCCGCCCGGCGAACCACACGTGGGGCGGCAGCGGGCGCGGCGCGGTGCGTGCGGGGCCCTGCGAGCGGGCGCCCGGGCCGCGCGGGTCGCGGCGGCCCGGCGGCGCGGTGCCGCCGCCCTTGCGGCGGGCGGCCAGGGACTGGGACGGCGTGTGCACGGCGGACCCCCAAAGATCGTTACCGGTTGGTAGGGCCGGTTGTAGGGGGCCGGATCGGGGCCGGGCAAGCAGCCGCCGCCCGCGTGGCGGGGCCGCCCGGATTCACCTATCAGGCTGGTTCCGCACGTATGCTTCACGCCATGCGCGTCTACATTCCCACCACGCTCGCCGGGCTGGCCGACGCCCACAAGGCCGGGGAACTGGGGCCGGCCCCGCTGGACGCCGTCGCGGTGACGCCGAGCCTGCGCGAGTGGTACGTCTCCGACGACATCGAGGAGCTGGAGTACGCGGCGTTGACGCGGGCCGCCCAGGCTTCGCTGCGGCTGCTGGCCGCCGATCCGGGGACGCCGCGCCGCCGGGTGGTCGTGGCGGTGGACGTGGCCGACGCGGCGGTGGGCTTCGACCCCGACCGCGGTCTGGACCCCGCCTTCCTCGGCCGGGTGCGACTGTCCTCGCCGGTACGGCTCGCGGACGCCGCGGCGGTGCACGCCGACGCCGCCGACGCGGAGCCGGACGTGGCCGCGGCCGCGGACGCGGTGGGCGCCGCGGACGCGGGCGACGACGACGCGCAGTTCACCGTCGACGGCGCCGAGGACCACGAGCTGCTGTGGTTCGCCACGCAGGAGATCCCGCATCTGATCGGCTGAGCCTTCGCAGGTCAGCCGCGGGTTCCGGAAGTTTTCCACAGGCGGAAAACGGGCTGTCGCCTCCCGCGGGTACCGTTCCGGATGTGAACGCGCATCTGGTGTGGGACTGGAACGGCACCCTCTTCCACGACATCGACGCGGTGATCGAGGCCACGAACGCCTCCTTCGCCGAACTCGGTCTGCCCCCGATCACGCTCGAGCGGTACAAGGAGCTGTACTGCGTACCGGTGCCGCGGTTCTACGAGCGGCTGATCGGACGGCTGCCCACGGACGCCGAATGGGAGGTCATGGACGCCGCCTTCCACCGGCACTACTGGGCGCTGGCCGACAACTGCGGTCTGGCGGAGGGCGCCGCCGAGCTGCTGGCCGCGCAGACCGCGGCCGGACTCACCCAGTCGCTGTGCTCGCTCGCGCCGCACGACCAACTCCTCGGCATCGTCGGCTGGCACGGCATCAGCGGCCACTTCCGGCGGATAGACGGCCGGCCCGACCACTCCACGGACGGCAAGGCCGCGCAGATGGCCCGGCATCTGAAGGCCCTCGGCATCACCGACGCCGACCGCGTGGTGGTGATCGGCGACGCCCTCGACGACGCGGTGGCCGCCGCGCACGTGGGCGCCCACGCGGTGCTCTACACCGGGGGCTCGCACAGCCGCGCGTCGCTCTCGACCGCGGGCGTGCCCGTGACCGACAGTCTGGCCGAGGCGGTTGACCAGGCCATACGCCTGACGGCCCGGCCGTGAGGACGGATTCTTCTGTCCAATCAGGCCAAAGGTGTGTGGTGCATTTGTACGTAGGCGGCGCATGACAGCCACCCCGCCGAGAGCGATAGCCTTGCTGGCGTGATCACCGTTGATCCGCACACCAGGGGGCAATTCGTGCTCATCGGCACGGTGGTCCCCCTTTCCGGCATAGCGTCGTCCCGTAGCGGAAAACCCCGTGCCACGGTGCGTCGTGCCATCACCCGACGTCACGCAAAGGCGCGCGACAGGAGTCAGAGGACATGCAGACCAAGCTGGACGAAGCCAAGGCCGAGCTGCTGGACCGAGCAGCGCGGGTAGGTGAGAACAGCCCGGCGGGGGGACTACCCGGCCAGGGCCTCGACACAGAGGCGCTGACCGCTTTCCTCCAGCGTTACTACCTGCACAGCGCACCCGAGGACCTGGTGGACCGCGACCCGGTCGACGTCTTCGGCGCCGCGCTCTCCCATTACCGGATCGCCGAGAACCGACCACAGGGCACCGCCAACGTGCGGGTGCACACCCCCACGGTCGAGGAGAACGGCTGGCAGTGCAGCCACACCGTGGTGGAGGTCGTCACCGACGACATGCCGTTCCTGGTGGACTCGGTGACCAACGCGCTGACCCAGGCGAACCGGGCGATCCACGTGGTGGTCCACCCGCAGTTCCGGGTCCGCCGCGACGTCACCGGCAAGCTGCTGGACATCGTCGGCGCGGCCGGCAGCGCCGCCGCGGACGACGAGCCGCTGCCGCACGACATGCTCGTCGAGTCCTGGATCCACGTCGAGATCGACCGCGAGACCGACCGCGCCGACCTCAAGGAGATCGCCTCCGACCTGCGCCGGGTTCTGTCCGACGTGCGCGAGTCGGTCGAGGACTGGGCGAAGATGCGGCAGGCCGCGCTGTCCATCGCCGAGGAGCTGACCGACGCGCCGCCGGCCGGGCTGCCCGAACAGGAGACCGGCGAGGCCGTCGAGCTGATGCGCTGGCTGGCCGACGACCACTTCACCTTCCTCGGCTACCGCGAGTACGAACTCACCACCGAGACCGGCGCCGACGAGTCCCAGGAGGACGTGCTCGTCGCGGTGCCCGGCACCGGACTCGGCATCCTGCGCTCCGACCCGGTGCACCCGCACGCCGACAGCACCCATCCCGGACATCCGGGCCACCCCAACTCCCCGTCGTTCAGCCGCCTGCCGGCCGACGCGCGGGCCAAGGCGCGCGAGCACAAGCTGCTGATCCTCACCAAGGCCAACAGCCGCTCCACCGTCCACCGCCCCTCCTACCTGGACTACGTGGGCGTCAAGACGTTCGGCCCGGACGGCGAGGTGGTCGGCGAGCGGCGCTTCCTGGGACTGTTCTCCTCGGCCGCCTACACCGAGTCGATCCGCCGGGTGCCGGTGATCCGCCGCAAGGTCGAGGAGGTCATCGAGGGCGCCGGGTTCTCCCCGGACAGCCACGACGGCCGGGACCTGATGCAGATCCTGGAGACGTACCCGCGCGACGAGCTGTTCCAGACCCCGACCGACGAGCTGCGCTCCATCGTCACCAGCGTGCTCTACCTCCAGGAGCGGCGCCGGCTGCGGCTGTTCCTGCGGCAGGACGAGTACGGCCGCTACTACTCGGCGCTGGTCTACCTGCCGCGCGACCGCTACACCACCGCGGTGCGGCTGCGGCTGACCCACATCCTCCAGGAGGAACTGGGCGGCCACAGCGCCGACTTCACCGCCTGGAACACCGAGTCGGTGCTGTCCAGGCTGCACTTCGTGATCCGCGTCGACCCCGGCAGCTCGCTGCCCCAGCTCACCGACGCCGACCTGGAGCGGATCGAGAACCGGCTCGCCGAGGCCACCCGCTCGTGGGCCGACGGCTTCGTCGAGGCGCTCAACTCCGAGTGCGGCGAGGAGCGCGCCGCCGAGCTGTCCCGCCGCTACGGCCAGGCGTTCCCCGACGGCTACCGGGCGGACTTCTCACCGCGCTCCGCGGTCGCCGACCTCCAGCACATCGAGAGCCTGGGGGCCGACGACTTCACCCTCAGCCTCTACGAGCCGGTCGGCGCCGCCCCCGAGGAGCGCCGCTTCAAGATCTACCGCACCGGCGCGCCGGTCTCGCTGTCCGCGGTGCTGCCGGTGCTGCAGCGGCTCGGCGTCGAGGTGGTCGACGAGCGGCCGTACGAACTGCGCCGCGCCGACCAGTCGCGGGCCTGGGTCTACGACTTCGGGCTGCGCCTGGACCCGGCGCTCGGCGACCTGGGCGACGACGCGCGCGAGCGCTTCCAGGACGCCTTCGCCGCGGTGTGGACCGACCGCGCGGAGAACGACGGCTTCAACTCCCTGGTGCTGCGGGCCGGGCTGGACTGGCGGCAGGCCATGGTGCTGCGCGCCTACGCCAAGTACCTGCGGCAGGCCGGCTCCACCTTCAGCCAGGACTACATGGAGGACACCCTCCGCACCAACGTCCACACCACCCGGCTGCTGGTCAACCTCTTCCAGGCGCGGCTGTCCCCCGACCACCAGAAGGCCGGCAGCGAGCTGACCGACGGCATCCTGGAGGAGCTGGACGGCGCCCTCGACCAGGTCGCCAGCCTGGACGAGGACCGCATCCTGCGGTCCTTCCTCACCCTCATCAAGGCGACGCTGCGCACCAACTTCTTCCAGCGCGACAGCACCGGCGAGCCGCACCCCTACCTGTCGATCAAGTTCGACCCGCAGGCGATCCCGGACCTGCCCGCGCCCCGCCCGGCGTACGAGATCTGGGTCTACTCCCCGCGGGTCGAGGGCGTGCACCTGCGGTTCGGCAAGGTGGCCCGCGGCGGACTGCGCTGGTCCGACCGCCGGGAGGACTTCCGCACCGAGGTGCTCGGCCTGGTCAAGGCCCAGATGGTGAAGAACACGGTGATCGTGCCGGTGGGCGCCAAGGGCGGCTTCGTCGGCAAGCGGCTGCCGGACCCGGCCGCCGACCGCGACGCGTGGCTGGCCGAGGGCATCGCCTCGTACAAGACCTTCATCTCCGGGCTGCTCGACATCACCGACAACCTGGTGTCCGGCGCGGTGGTGCCGCCCAAGGACGTGGTCCGGCACGACGAGGACGACACCTACCTGGTGGTGGCGGCGGACAAGGGCACCGCGTCCTTCTCCGACATCGCCAACGAGGTCGCCGTCTCCTACGGCTTCTGGCTCGGCGACGCCTTCGCCTCCGGCGGCTCGGTCGGCTACGACCACAAGAAGATGGCCATCACCTCCTCCGGCGCCTGGGAGTCGGTCAAGCGGCACTTCCGCGAGATGGGCCACGACACGCAGGAAGAGGACTTCACCGTCGTCGGCATCGGCGACATGTCGGGCGACGTGTTCGGCAACGGCATGCTGCTGTCGGAGCACATCCGCCTGGTGGCCGCGTTCGACCACCGGCACATCTTCATCGACCCCGACCCGGACGCGGCGACCTCCTACGCCGAGCGGCGCCGGCTGTTCGAGCTGCCCCGCTCCTCCTGGGCCGACTACGACACCTCGCTGATCTCCCAGGGCGGCGGCGTCTTCCCGCGCACCGCCAAGGCCATCGCGCTGAACGGCGCGATCCGCCGCGCGCTGGGCATCGAGGGCAAGACCGCCAAGATCACCCCGGCCGAGCTGATGAAGGCGATCCTCCAGGCCCCCGTCGACCTGCTGTGGAACGGCGGCATCGGCACCTACGTCAAGGCGTCCACCGAGTCGCAGGCGGACGTCGGCGACAAGGCCAACGACGCGATCCGCATCAACGGCTCCGACCTGCGCGTCAAGGTCGTCGGCGAGGGCGGCAACCTGGGCTTCACCCAGCTCGGCCGGATCGAGTTCGCCCGCTCCGGCGGCCCGGACGGCACCGGCGGCCGGATCAACACCGACGCGATCGACAACAGCGCCGGCGTGGACGCCTCCGACCACGAGGTCAACATCAAGATCCTGCTCAACAGCGTGGTGGCCGACGGCGACCTGACGGTCAAACAGCGCAACGCACTGCTGGCCGAGATGACCCACGACGTGGGCGACCTGGTGCTGCGCAACAACTACGCGCAGAACGTGGCGCTGGCCAACAGCATGGCCCAGAGCACCAGCCTGCTCCAGGCCCACCAGCGGTTCATCCGCCGCCTGGTGCGCGACGGACGGCTGGACCGCGCGCTGGAGTTCCTGCCCACCGACCGGCAGATCCGCGAACGGCTGGCCGCCGGCCAGGGCCTGACCCAGCCGGAGATGGCGGTGGTGCTCGCCTACGCCAAGATCACCGCGGCCGACGAGCTGATCCACACCGACCTGCCGGACGACCCGTACCTGCTGTCGCTGCTGCACGCGTACTTCCCGGTCGCGCTGCGGGAGCGGTTCACCCAGCAGATCGACACCCACGCGCTGCACCGCGAGATCGTGACCACCGTGCTGGTCAACGACACGATCAACAGCGGCGGCACCACCTTCCTGCACCGCTTCCGCGAGGAGATCGGCGCGACCACCGACGAGATCGTCCGGGCGCACACCGCGGCCCGCGCGATCTTCCACCTCGGCCCGATCTGGGACGAGGTCGAGTCGCTGGACAACGTGGTGCCGGCCGACGTGCAGACCAGGATCAGGCTGCACTCGCGGCGGCTGGTCGAGCGCGGCACCCGCTGGCTGCTGAACAACCGCCTGCAGCCGCTGCAGATCGCGCAGACCATCGACTTCTTCGCCGACGGCGTCTCCACGGTGTGGGCGCAGCTGCCCAAGCTGCTGCGCGGCGCCGACCTGGAGTGGTACGAGTCGCTGCACACCGAGCTGACCGGCGCGGGGGTGCCGGAGGATCTGGCGGTGCGGGTCGCGGGCTTCTCCTCGGCGTTCCCCGCGCTGGACATCGTGGACGTGGCGGACCGGGCGAAGCGGGCGCCGCTGGAGGTCGCCGAGGTGTACTTCGACCTCGCCGACCGGCTGGGCATCACCCGGCTGCTGGACCGCATCATCCTGCTGCCGCGGGCCGACCGCTGGCAGTCCATGGCGCGTGCGGCCATCCGCGAGGACCTGTTCGCGGCGCACGCGGCGCTCACCGCGGACGTGCTCGGCGCCGGTGCGGAGAAGGCCACGCCGGAGGAGCGGTACAAGGCGTGGGAGGCCCAGAACGCCGGGCTGATCGGCCGGGCCCGCACCACCTTGGAGGAGATCCAGAGCGCGGAGGAGTTCGACCTGGCCAGCCTGTCGGTGGCCATGCGGACGTTCCGCACGCTGCTGCGCACGCACCGCTGAGGCGGCCCGCGGCTCCTCGGACCGCGGCCGGCCGCCGGAGAAGTCTCCGGCGGCCGGCGCGGGACGGTCCGGAGAGGGACGGCCGGCGCGGGTGGCGGTCCGGCGCGGGTGGCGCGGCCGGCCGCTCAGCCGGAGCCGGGCGACGCGGTGTGGGCGTCGGGCAGCTGCCACAGCGTCAGCAGCGTGGTGTAGCCCGGCATCGACTCGCCGAAGCCGGAGAAGTCACCGGGCGTCTCGTCGGTGATCCGCAGCATGGCGAGGTTGCCGTCCGAGGTCACCGTGCACAGCACCGATCCCTTGGTGAAGTACTTGTCGGAGTCCAGGTCGTTCTCGAAGATCTCCTGGGGCAGCGCGTCGGCGCCGACGCCGTCCCGGCACTGCTGGTACGACGTGCCCGCGGACTTCCCGAAGACGGTCAGGAAGCGCAGGCTGCCGCCGCTCCAGTTCTGGTACTCCATCTCGATGCCCTTGGTCTGGCCGATCTCCCCGTTCGGGTCGACGACGGCCTTGTCCAGGTCGACGTGGGTGCCGGAGTTGAACGAGGGCGAGCGGATGACGAAGCGTCGGTCCTTGAACAGCAGGCGGGGCTGCGCGGCGGCGGGCGGCGCGGCGGTTCCGGTGTCCTGTCCGCCGGACTCCTGGCCCGCGTCCTGGCCGCCGCCGTCCTGGACGGTCGAGCCGCCGTCGACGGAGGATGCGGTCGAGGTGGGGGCGCCGCCCGAGGAGGACGTTCCGGCGTTCGCGCCCGCGCTGCTGCCGGAGCCGTTCTTCGCGGCCGGGTCGCCGCCGTTCTGGCGCGCGAAGGCGTAGGTCAGCGTCACCGCCAGCACGAGCGCGATGACCATGCCGCCGACGGCGAGTACCTTGCGGGTCACGCCGCCGCCGTGCGGCTGCGGGGAGTACGGGGGACGGTCGCCGGTCGGGCCGCCGCCCGGTGAGGGGTACGCGGTGGCGTGCGGCCCAACGTCGCCGCCGCCGGTCCGCCCGTCGTACGAGCGGCCGGTGGGCGTGGGCCCGGTGGGCGCAGGGTACGGCGGCACGCTGCTCCCGGTCGCGTACGGCGGGGGAGTTCCCTGCGGCGTACCGGTCGCGGCGGACGGTCCGGGCATACCGCCGGTACCGGGCGTCCCCGGTGCCCCCGCCGCGCCCCGCACACCCTGCGCGCCCGATGACGCCGCGCCCGCCGGGTACGCACTCGGTGGTGTCGCGGTCCTGGGGTCCACCGGCCGCGGCTGCGCGACCCTCGGGTCCACCGGCTGCCCGGCAGCCGCCGCGCGCTGCGCGCCCTGCGGGGTGGACGCCGGCGGCGGAGGCACCGACGGCCGCGGGGGACCGGCCGGCTGAGGCGGCGTCATGGGCTGGGGAGGCGCCGACGGCGCGTCCGGCACGGTGGACGGCGCCGCACCCGCACCCGCGCCCCCGGCAGCTCCCGTCCCCGCCGCACCTCCGGCGGCCCCGGCCTCGACAGCACCAGCGGCCCCAGTGGCACCAGCGCCACCGGCGGCCCCAGCGGCACCGGCGGCTCCGCCCGGCTGCTGCTGCGGGCGCTGCGCCGCCGCCTCGCGCCGCGCGATCTCCGCGGTGAGCGGCCCCGGCAGCCACCCCGCGAAGTCCCGCAGCGCACGCCCCGCGCCGCGCTCGCACAACTCGGCGATCTCCGCGGGCGCGGGCCGCGCCGTGGGGTCGGCGGCCAGGCAGCGTTCGAGCAGCGGACGCAGCGCGTCGGGGTAGTCCGACAGGTCGGGCGGCCGTATCGCGGTGTTGGCGATCTTCGCGGCGAGCGTGATCGCGCCCGCCTGCCCGTACGGATGCCGTCCGGTCGCGGCGACGGCGGCGATCAGCCCGAGCGAGAAGACGTCGGTGGCGGGGGTGAGGTCCAGGCCGTTGGCGTGCTCGGGCGACATGAACTGCGGGGTGCCGATCAGTCCGCCGCTGCGGGTGATCTGCGTGGACTCCGCGGCCCGCGCGATGCCGAAGTCGATCACCCAGGGGCCGTTCGCGGCCAGCAGGACGTTGCTGGGCTTGAGGTCGCGGTGGATGACGCCGGCGCCGTGCACCGCGCGCAGCGCCTCCGCCGCGCAGCCCACCAGCTGCAGCGCCGCCGGCAGCGGCAGCGCGCCGTACCGGGCCAGCGCCTCGTCCAGCGGCAGCCCGGCCACGTAGCTGGTGGCCAGCCACGGCTGGTCGCCGGTCGTGTCGTGGTCGACGACCGGCACCACGTGGTAGCCCTGCACCCGCCGCGCGGCGGTGACCTCCTGCTGGAACCGCCGCCGGAACTCCTCGTCGCGCGCGTACTCCCGCCGGATCACCTTCAGCGCGACCGGCTGGCCGCCGCGGGTGTGCGACAGGAACACCGTCCCCATGCCGCCCTCGCCGATCCGGGCCAGCAGACGGTACCCGGCCTGCTCGCGCGGGTCGTGCGGCTCCAGCGGCCGGAGCGGGCCGTTGCCCTCGTGGCGGCCGGACTGGCTGGACTGGCTGGAGATGGCGGCACCCCCCGGTAGGCGTTCACGCGACCTCCGATGCTATCCGGCCGTCCCCGCGCCGCCCGTCCTCCGTCCCCAACTCGCGGCGGATTCACATCAGTTCTGTGACATCGGGCCGACGCGGCGTCAGATGACGGGATCTGCGGGCAGGGCCTCCCGCCGCTCCCGCCGCTCCCGTCGCTTCTAGGGCGTGGCCAGCCGGATCAGGCGCTCGTGGGAGGGGACGTCCCAGTCGACGAGCACGCCGTCGTAGGGGACGTGCTCGTCCTGGGTGAGCAGCAGCCAGCGCACGTGGTAGCGGCGGGCGATGGCGGCGCGGGTGTCGTCGGAGGTGCCGGCGCGCAGGTAGGTGAAGAGGTCGGCGAAGCGGCGGTCCCGCTCGGCGGCCGGCACCGACGGGTCGGGCCAGGTGGGGGCGACCAGCCGCACCCCGTACGCGGGCAGCACGTGCGTGGCCTGGTAGCTGTCGGTCAGGACGACGTCGCCGGTGCGCATCCGGTCGGCCGCCCAGCGGTAGTCGTGGAAGCGCAGCGGGTGGTCGAGCGCGACCGGCAGCACCCGGCGCGGCACCACCGCGCCGATCTGTGCGACCAGGCCGCAGCACAGCGCGACGGCGGCCAGCGGCGCGAGCACCGCCCGCAGCCGCGTCCAGCGCGGGAGCTCGGCCAGCTCGACCGCCAGCGCGAACTGCGGCGGCACCAGGAGCAGCGCGAACACCCGCCCGTAGGTGTAGTGGCCGCTCACCCAGCCGTACGCGGCGATCACGCAGTACGCCGCGAACATCAGCAGCAGCGGGTCGCGCAGGCTCCACCGCGCCCGGCCCCGTACCCGCGCGTCGCCCGGCCGCGCAGTGCCCGTGTCGTACGCCGCCCGGGCGCCGCTGCCGTCGTCCCCCGCCGGTACGCCGTCCCCGGGCCGGGGGGCCGTCCGCGCGCGCCGGACCAGGGCCGGCAGCCCCACCGCTGCCAGCGCGTACCAGCGCAGCGGCTGCTCGTAGAGCGTGCGGTGCACCGCGTCGAGGGTGCCGTCGCCGGCCAGCGCGAAGACGTCGAAGTACGGCCACGCGCCCGCCGCGCCGACCGCGACCGCCGCGGTCAGAGCCCACCGGGCGGCCTCGGACCAGGACCAGGACCGGGACCCGAACCGGGACCCGCCGCCCCGCCTCCGCCCGCTGCTCCGGGCCGGGGCGGGCCGGCGCGCGGCCACCGTCGCCGCCACGCCGACCGTCGCCGCCAGGGCGGTGATCGGGTGGATCAGTAGCAGCACCGCGCACGCCGCGCCCAGCGCCGCGTGCTCGCCCCACCCGCCGCCGCGCCCCGCCGGCACCGCGCGCCCGCCCCGCGCGACCGGCGCCTCCCGCCCGGCCGGCGCGACCGGCGCGTCCCGCCGGCCCGGCCGATCCCGCGTGCCCGGCACGTCCCGCCCCGGTCCTCCTCGCCCGGCCGCCGCCTCCCTCCGCACCAACCGGTCCGTCCACGCCCAGAGCAGGAACGTCAGCCCCACCGCGAAGGTGCTCGGGTACGCCGCGCCGCGGGTCAGCGACCACAGTCCGCAAAAGCCGCTCCACTCCGTCCCGCGCACCCCCCACAGCAGCGAGAACGCGGTCAGCGCCCACACCGGCGCCATCGGCCGCGGGCTCAGCGTCCGCGCGTACGCGCCGACGCCGGCCACCAGCACGGCCACGTCGAGCAGCCCGCACCAGCGCAGCGCCACCCACCCCGGGACGCCCGTCGCCTTCGCGGCGAGTCCCAGCCCCACCACGTACGGCGAGTAGTACGGGCTGCCGGCGCCGTCCGCCGCCAGCAGCGGGTTCGCCGGGTGCCGCCAGTTCTCGCGGACCTGCTCCACGGCCGCGGCGTGCTGCCCGAAGTCCGAGGCGATCGGCGTGTGCCCGACGACCACCGAGACCACCAGCCAGAACCCCGCGCCGAACAGCAGGTACGGCCCGGGCCTGCGGACGCGCGCCCACCCGCGCGGCCGGTGTCCGGGCCGTCGGCTCGCCCCGGTCCCCCCGCGTGCGCCCGGCCGCGGCCCGGCCTCCCGCGGGACGGCCTCCCGCGGCCCGGCGCCGTGCGTTCCGGTGGTCACCGCGGGTCCGCCACGGTCAGCGACGGCACAGGCGGTGCGCCGCGATGACGGGGTCGGCGGGGTAGCGGAAGGTGGTGCGGGACCAGGCGCCGGTGAGGTTGCGCCAGAAGCGGGACGGGGTGAGGGGGGCGCGGACGGAGGACTGGAGTGCCGCGAGCGGACCGCAGGTCAGGGCGGTGCGGGCGGCGGCCACCCGGGCGGGGTCGACGCCGGCCGGCACGGGCGTGCCCGGGTCGGTCAGGTCGGCGACGATCCACGCCGGGTCGACCGGCTTCTCGTGCCCGGAGCGGCCGTCGGTGCGCCGCGCCGGCCGCTCCTGGTGGGCGACCAGCGGGTAGGCCAGGCCCAGCGGGTCGACCGAGGCGTCGGCCAGCGGCGTGACGATGCCGTTGTAGCCGAGCAGGTCGTAGGCCCCGGCGATCCGGTGGCCGAGGCGATGGGCGAGCGGCAGCGACACGAAGCGGCCGTTGCTCGCCGGCGTCTGGAGCAGCAGCACCGGCCGGCCCGCCGCCGTGGCCGCGGCCACCGCGGCGCGCAGCGGCTTGTCCCGGTCGGCGTGCACGGCCTCGGAGACCGGGTGCGCGGAGTTCGTGTACACCTTGTAGTCGGCCTGCTCGTCGAGGATCAGGTACGGGCTGCCGGTCGAGGCGGGCGGGCGCCACAGCACCGCGCACAGCACCGCCCACACCGCCAGCGCCGCGACGACCGGCACGAACCACCTGCGCGCCGCACGCCCCGTCCCGCCGCTCCCGGCGGCCCCGGTGCTCCCGCCGCTCCCGGTCGCTCCGGCCGCCCCGATCGCCCCCGCCGCCCCGCCCGTCCCCTCCACGCGCCCCGCGCTTTCGGCGCCCCGCGCGCCCGGCACCGGCACCGCGCACAGCGGCAGCGCCAGCAGCATCAGCCCCGGCAGCAGCAGCCGGCCGTGCATGAAGTCTCCGCCGACCCGGCACACGTACGCCCACGACAGCAGGCCCGCGACCGGCGGCGCGAGCAGTTCGGGGCGCAGCGCCCGGCGCAGGGCGCGCGGCGCCCCCAGGGCGAGCAGCACCAGCAGGAGCAGCGGCACCCACAGCCGGTACGGCTCGGCGAAGTTGCCGAAGTACGCCCAGCCGCGGGCCCACACCGCGTCCGACGCCTCCTTGGCCAGCGCGGGCAGCGGCACCAGCACGCCGTAGTAGCCGGCCCGGAACACCTCGTACCCGGCGGGCAGCGCGCACGCGGCGGCCAGCAGCCCCGCGCCGCGCCATGCGCCCGGCCGCACCATCCACCACAGCGCGACCAGGAACACCGCCGTGACGATCGCCAGATCCGGCCTGACCAGCGGCCCGAGACCGAGCAGGAACGCGGTCGGCCACACCCCGCGGCGCCGGCTCTCGGTGCGCCGCGGCACGAACGAACCGGTCAGGGTGTAGGTGCCGCCGCGGCGGTGCGCGGCCCGCACGGTGCGCGCGGCCCGGTCGTAGCGGGTGCCGTCCGCCGCCGCCGACTCCGGCTGCACCGGTGCGTAGGCGTCGCGCGCGGCGACCAGGCGCCACCAGGCCAGGCCGATCCACGCGGCGGACAGGCCGTTCTCCAGACCGGAGGTCGCGTAGTCCCAGTCGGCCTTCACCGCGAGCAGCACCAGCATGCCCAGCGGCAGCAGCGGAGCGGCGGTCAGCGGGCGCACCGCGCGGCGCGCCGCGGCGACCGCGAGCGCGTAGCCGGCGCCGGTGAGCGCGATGCCCAGCGCCACGGCGAGCAGCGACGGGTCGCGCCCGCTGACGTACGCGGCGGCGGCCACCAGCCACTGCCACAGGGTGCCGGTGGACGCCTCGGCGCGCTCGCCGACGTTGAACACCGGACCGTGCCCGGCCAGGATCTGACGGACCGTGCGGGCGTAGATCATGCCGTCGTCGCCGACCCAGCGCTGCTGCCAGCCCAGCGCCATGACGGCCAGCGCCGGGCCGCCGATCGCGGCGGCCTCCCGCACCCGCCGGCCCAGCAGCAGCGCCCCGATCCGGCCGCCGGCCGTCCGGGGCGGGCCCTGCCGGGTCCCGGGGGCAGGGGCCAGCTGCTGCGAGGTCATGGCGGAACTCCCGACTCCCGGTGGCGCACAGCGGCGATCGCGGCCCGCCCGTATGCGCATATCGGCGCATAGAGGGATGAGCAGACCGAAATCGATCGATCGGGAATCAGCGTGCCAAAAGGTCATCGCATGATCGGGCCGCCACGCGGGCGGCCCGCCCCGCCGTCCACCGGGCGGGCCACCCACGGGTCCCTCGGGTGGGGGCAACCGGTCGTGCCCCCAGGCGGCTACTTCACCGCGCCCGCCATCACCCCCGACACGAACTGCCGCTGGAAGGCGAAGAAGACCACCAGCGGCACCACCATCGAGATGAACGCGCCGGGCGCGAGGATGTCGATGTTGTTGCCGAACTGCCGGACCTGCTGCTGGAGCTCCACGGTGATCGGCTGCGAGTCGCTGTTGGCGAAGATCAGCGCGACCAGCATGTCGTTCCACACCCACAGGAACTGGAAGATGCCCAGCGACGCGATCGCCGGGCCGCCCAGCGGCATGACCACCCGAAGGAACAGCCGCAGCTCGCCCGCGCCGTCCAGCCGCGCGGCCTCCAGCAGCTCCCGCGGGATCTCCGCGAAGAAGTTGCGCAGCAGGAAGATCGCGAACGGCAGCCCGAAGGCGGTGTGGAAGAGCACCACGCCCGAGATGTCGCCGAAGATGCCGATGTCGCCGAACAGCTTGGCCACCGGCACCAGCGCCACCTGCACCGGCACCACCAGCAGCGCCACCACCGCGAGGAACCACCAGTCCCGGCCGCGGAAGTCCATCCACGCGAAGGCGTAGCCGGCCAGCGAGCCGATCACCACCACCAGCAGCGTCGCCGGGACCGTGATCAGCGCGGTGTTCCACAGCGAGTCGGTGACCGCGTGGTTGTCCAGCAGCGTGCGGTAGTTGGTGACGGTGAGCTGGGACGGCGAGGTGAAGACCTTCCACCAGCCGCTGCTGGAGATGTCGCTCGGCGAGCGCAGGCTGGACAGCAGCAGCCCCAGCGTGGGCAGCAGCCAGAACAGCGCCACCACCAGCAGGAACAGCCGCAGCACACCGCCGCTGACCCCCGCCGCGAGCCGCGCGCCCAGGCTCTCCTTGCGGCTGCCCGCAGCCGCCGGTCCCTTCCGCGGGTCCGCGTCCCCGCGGGCGCCTCCGCGGGCGTCCGCGCCCGCGTCCGATATCGAGCCCGCCGCGCTCATCGCCGCCCCTCCCTGCGCAGCCGCCGGATGTTGAAGATCATCACCGGCAGCACCAGCAGCAGCAGGATCACGCCGATCGCGCTGCCCACGCCCTCGTCGTTGCCGCCGCCGAAGGACGACAGGTACAGCTGCAGCGCCAGCACGTTCGCGTTCTGCTGGGTGGCGCTGGGCGCGATGATGTAGACGAGGTCGAAGATCTTCAGCACGTTGATCATCAGCGTGACCATGACCACCACCAGCACCGGCGCCAGCAGCGGCACGGTGATCCGGCGGAAGACCTGCCACTCGCCGGCGCCGTCCACCCGCGCCTGCTCCAGCAGCTCGCGCGGCACCCCGGCCAGGCCCGCCGCGATGAGCACCATCGCGAAGCCCGCCCACATCCACACGTACGAGGCGATGATCGCCGGGGTCACCAGGTCCGGCCCCAGCCAGTTGATGCCGTTGTACTTGCCGGAGAAGTTCGACGACGGCAGCCGCAGCTGCGCGCCCGCCGCCTTCGCGGGCAGCTTGTACGTGCCGTCCTTGCCCGAGGTGGCCGAGGCGATCACCGTGCCGTCCCTGACCGCCTGCACCTTCACCCCGGACAGCGCCTTCTCGCCCGAATCGATCGCCCCGACCCGGCCGCCGCCGCCCGGCTTGAAGTCCAGCCAGACCGTGCCGGTCACCGCGTCCGGGGCGGTCGCGGCCGGCTTCGCCTGCCGCGCGCCGGCCGGCAGCTTGTTCTGCGGGATGCCGATCAGCGGCAGGTCGTCGGGCGTGCCGACGCGCGCGGTGGACGCCGAGGTGTACGAGCCGCCGGCGGTCGGCTTCAGGTCGCCGTTCGGCCGCGGGCGGGCCCCCGGGTAGGCGGAGCCGCCGGTGAACGTGTCGTGCACCGCCACCACCACCGCGTTGGCGACCCCCTCCTTCGGGTCCTGGTCGTACACCAGCCGGAAGATGATGCCCGCGGCCAGCATCGAGATCGCCATCGGCATGAAGACGACCAGCTTGAACGCCGTCCCCCAGCTCACCCGCTCGGTGAGCACCGCGAAGACCAGCCCCAGCGCGGTCGCCACGGTCGGCGCGACCAGCACCCAGATGGCGTTGTTGCGGACCGCGATCAGGATGTCGTGGTCGCTGAAGACGGTGTGGAAGTTCCCCAGCCCGACGAAGCCGCTGCCGTCGGCGTCGTACAGGCTGCGCCAGACGGTGTACCCGATCGGATACGCCACCAGGGCGCCCAGCAGGACCAGCGCCGGCAGCAGGAAGACCGCGGCGACCCAGGGCCGGGTGCCGACGATGCTGCGCCGGGGGCGTGCGCCGGGCCCCTGCGCGGGACCCGGCGCGAGCGGGGCGGCGCCGGCCGCGCCGCCCCCCGCCCCGGGGAGCGAGGCGTCAGCCATCCGCCTCAGCTCCCGTACGCCTTGGCCGCGTCCGCCTCCAGCTTGGCCTGCGCGCCCGCGACGTCGGAGGGATGGGCGAGGAAGTCCTGCAGGTCCTTCCACTCGCCCTCGCCCTTGGTGCCGCCGAACGCCGCCGGCGCCTGGTCCGACATGTCGAAGCGGAAGTCGTCGCCGGAGCCGATCAGCGCCTGGGCGATGCCGCGCTGCACGTCGTTGGGGTACGCCGAGAAGTCCAGGGACTTGTTCGGCGAGAGGTAGCCGCCGCCCGACGCCCAGATCTTCGCCGCGTCGACGGAGGCGATGTACGTCAGCAGCGCCTGCGCGCCCTTGCCGTCCTTCAGCGCCACCGCGACGTCACCGCCGCTGACCACCGGCGGCTTGCCGGAGCCGACCGCCGGGAACGGGAACTCCTTGGCGTCGACGCCCACCTTCGCCTTGGTGTTGGAGGTGATGAACGGCGCGACGAAGTCCGCCTCGTAGACCATCGCGGCCGGGTTGCTGCCCGTGAACACCTGCGTCACCGATTTGGGGAAGTCCGCGGCCAGCGCGCCCTTGGTGCCGCCGGCGATCAGGTCCTTGTTGCCGAACAGCTGGCCCAGCGTGGTCAGCGCGGTCTTCACCGACGGGTCGGTCCACTTGATCTTGTGCGCGGCCAACTGGTCGTACTTGGCCGGCCGGCCTGCGAGAGGTAGACGTTCTCGAACCAGTCGGTGAGCGTCCAGCCGTCCGCGCCGCCGATCGACACCGGCGCGGTGCCGGACTCGAAGACGGTCTCCGCGGTCTTCAGGAAGTCCGCCCACGTCTTCGGCGCGCTCACCCCCGCGTTGGCGAACGCCGCGGAATTGTACCAGATCAGCGACTTGTTCGCGGCCTTGGCGTAGATGCCGTACTGGGTGCCCTTCCAGGCGCCCAGCTGCTGCCAGCCGGTGGAGAAGTTCGCCTTCAGCTGCGCCTGCGCCTCGGGGCCCAGGGGCTTGAGCCAGCCCTTGTCGGCGAACTGGTGCAGCACGCCGTTCTGCGCGAGGAACGCCACGTCCGGCGGCGCGCCGCCGGCGATCTTCGTGCCCAGGAAGGTCGACTGGCTGTCACCGGTGGGCACGTACGTGGTCTTCGCGCCCGTCAGCTTGTCGAACGAGTCCAGCACCCGCTGGAAGTTCTGCTGCTCGGGGCCGGTCCACACCGCGGCCACTTCCAGCTTCTGGCCGTGCAGGTCGGGCAGGTGCACGCCGGCGCCGCTGCCGCCCGTGGCGCTCGCGGCGCTCGTGGACCCGGACGGCGAGGTCGTGGCGCCGTCGTCCTTCTTGCCGTCGCCGCCGCAGGCCGCGGCGGTCAGCGCGAGAGCGCTCGCGGCGAGGGTCGCGAGCGCTATGCGCGTAGTGCGGTGGGTCGGGCGATCTGTGCGTGGTCTCTTCCTCAACGTCAGCATCTGGCCATCCCCTCAGTCCCGTTGGCGTTCTGTCCTACGCCCCTGGGCCTGCGCACGACAAGGCTCCCTACGCTGCGGCGGCACTGATCGTGACCATGCCGTGATCTTGTGCCGGCACTACGTCATGTCCGATGCTCGGCGTCAACTCCCCGCTGCCGAAGGCACGTTGAGCGAGCGACGGTGAGTCAGCCCGACGTCGACCGCGCGGAGTCCGCCGCGCGCTGGAGCGCGCTCGCGAGCAGCGCGAGATCCGTGGGTCCGTTGCCCAGCTCCCGCACCTGCCGCCGGGCCGGCGGATCCCCCATCCGCTCCCACTCCAGCGCCACCACCGTGGGCCGCAGCGTCGCCGTCCGCGGGATCCGCGCGCTGACCCGCCCGGTCTGGAAGAGCGTCACCGCCCCGCCGGGCCGCCGCAGATACCCCCGCCCGGGCGCCGCGTCGTCGAGCCCCGCCGGGTCCTCGACGTGCACCAGCAGCGCCGCCGACTCCGGGTCCGCGGCGCGCAGCGCGATCCGTATCCGCGCCCGCTCGTCCGCGTCGGTGTCCGCCGTCCGCTCCGGCCGCCCGGTCGCCGCGACCAGGTGCACGCCCAGGCGTTCGCCCTCGCGCGCCACCGCTTCCAAGGCCCGCACCACGCTGCCCGCGGAGGGCCGCCCGGGCGCGCCGAGGGCCGGCGCCACCAGCGCGTCGAAGTCGTCCACGATCACCACGAGCCGCGGCAGCGGGTCACCGTCCGCGTGGTCCGTGGCGCCCCGCGCGGAGGGCGACGCGGGCGCGGACCCCTGCCGCGGCAGTGTCGCCGCGACCACCCGCTCCGCGTGCCACGCCGCGAAGTCGCGTCCGCCCAGCACCTGCGCCCGGCGCTTCAGCTCACCGCTCAGCGCCTGCGCGAACTCCCGCATGCGCACCGGGTCCGAGGCCACCAAGTGGGCCGTGACGTGGGGGAGTTCGGCGCAGGCCGCAAGGCCCTCGCCGCGTTCCTGGCCGGCCCCGTCGACGAGGATCAGGGCGAGGCGCTCGGGGCGCTCGGCCGCGGCGAGCGCGGCGGCGAAGGACCGCAGCAGCTCCGTCTTGCCCGCGCCCTGCGCACCGCCGACCAGCGCGTGCGGCCCCTCCGCGGCCAGGTCCACCGCGACCCGCCCGGTCCCGCCGACGCCCAGCACGGCCGTGGCCGCGGGCGAGGCGGCCGGCGCCTGCGCCCAGCGCGCGCCGATCTTCGCCGGCGTCGCCACCGCGAGGTCCAGCTCGTCCAGCAGCCGCACGGTCTGCGGCAGCGCATGCCGCCGCGACCGGCCGCCCGACTCGTCCGCGTCCGCCTCCTTCAGCGGCGCGAGCGCCCGCGCGAAGTGCTCCGCCCAGTCCGCGGACACCGCGTCGAGCACGACCTCGCCGCCGCCCGCGTCGCCGTGGTCCGCGCCCCGGCCCGCCCCCGCCGCGGGCGCCGTCAGCCCCGGCGGCTCGACCCGCAGCGTCGTCGCCACGTCACCCGACAGCCGGGCCACCACGCCGTGCGCGATCACCGGCGGATCGCCCTCCTCGGCCAGACACAGCACGTGCACGCCCGCCGACGGGCCGGTCTCCGCGACCCGCGCGACCGTCTCGCGCAGCGCCGCGGAACCGGGGTCGCCGTCCACCACCAGCAGCGTGTACGCGCCGCGGTGCGCCGCCCCGGCCGCCGCCACCGCGGCCTGCGGGGCCGTCGCCCAGGACGGCCCGAGGGGGCCGTCCTCCAGCCGGCGCACCACCTCCGCGGTCCTGGCCTCCGCCTGCTCGCGGTCGAACGCCAGCAGCAGCCGGCAGTCCTGGCCGTGCGCGGGCCGCAGGTGCGGCAGCCAGTTCAGCCACGACCACTCCTCGGCGCGGGACTCCGCGGTCCGCGCCCGGTCCGCGCTGATCAGCACGACCTCCAGCACAGTCGGGGAGTGCAGCGCGCACAGCTGCGCCAGCACCGCGCGGGCCAGCCCGGACAGCCGCGGCCGCGGACCGGCCAGGGTCAGCGCGGCGCTCCCCGGCGCCCGCAGGTCCACGGTGAACGGCACCGCGGGCAGCCGCGGCGCCCCGTCCCGCGCCGGCAGGTCCGCGGTCCCGAGCCGTACGGTCAGCGCGTCCGGGTGCGCGACACCGCGCTCCCACAGCCTGCGACCCGGGCCCAGCACGGTCAGCAGCACGGCCGCCGGGTCCGGCCAGCGCTCCCGCAGCGCCTCGGCCTGCGCGCCGCCGTCGCCGGCCTCCTGCGCCGCGCCGCGCCCGCCGGCGAACCGCCGCCGCGCCCACGCCCCTATCGCCCCGACCCCGCGCCCCCGTCCCGCCACATCGGGCCGCGCCCGCTCCCCGGTGGCCCGCCGCGTCCCGCCGTCCTGCGCGGCGCCCTCCGGGCCGGGCCGGCGGCGCCCCGGCCACCGGAGTGGGCGTCGGCGTCGCGCCGGTCGTCGTGGGAGGCCGTGTCCGGTCCGCCGGCTCGTGCGCCGGGGGCCGCCGGCCCGTCGCCGGGGTACGCCTCCGCCTCGGGTCCGCCCGGGCCGTCCGTGCGGCGGCCCGGGTCCGAGTAGGCCGGGGAGCCCGGCCCGTGGGCCGGGTACGCGCCTGCGGCGTGTCCGGCGTGTCCGGCGGGACCGTCCGCCGGGGCCTGGCCGGACCGCGTGCCGGAGCCGGCCGCTCCGCCCGGGGCCGCCGGCCGTTCCTGCCGGCCGGGATGCGCGCCGGGGCCGGCCCGTCGCCGGGGTACGCCTCCGCCTCGGGCCCGTTCGTGGGTGCCGCGTCCGGGCCGCCCGGATACGCCCCCGGCGCCGGGTCGTGCCCGGGGTACGCGGCCGCGTCGGGTCCGCCTGGCTGCCCCGGCCGGTCCTGCCGGCTCGGGTACGCGTCCGCGTCGGGCCCGCCCAAGGGTGCCGCCCGGCCGGGTGCGTCGGGGCGGGGCGCGGTCGTGGGCTCGCCGTCCGGGCGCGAGGCCCGGTCCTGCCCGTCCGGGCGGCCCGCGGGGTACGCCGACGGGTGCGACCCGGTCGCGGGGGGCGTGCCCATGCGGCCTTCGCGGGGGTCCGGGGCGCCGCCGGGGGCGCGGCGCGCCCCCTCGGGCGTTCCGGGGGCCTGGCGGGTGTCGGCCGGTGCGTCCGCCAAGGGCCCACCGGCGCGCGCCCCCGTGGCGTCCTGCGCGTCCTGCCGCGTTCCTGGGCCGACGGGGTCCGTGCCGCCGGACCCGTCCTGTCGCCGTCCCGGGCCGCCCGAGCCCGCGCCCGCGCCCGCGTCCGTACCGTCGCCGAAGGCGTCGGCCTCGTGCTCGGCCGCCGCGGGCCGCCAGTCCGCCGCGCCGTGGGTACGGGAACCGTGGGTACGGGGGCCGTCCGGCGGGACGCCCGGCGCGCGGGTGGGCTGCGGCGGGACGTGGCCGAGGCCCGGCGCCGGCCGGCCAGGAGCCGGGACGGGGCCCGGAGCCGGCCCGGTCCGCCCGGCGCGCCTCCTGAAGCCGCCGCGTCCGCTGCTCCCGGTACGCGTCCTGGACCCGTCGCCTCCGGTCCTCCGAGCGCGGGCGCGCTCCACCCGTCGCCGCCGCCGGCACGGCGGTCCGCCTGGCCGGGGACCGTGGCCGGACGTGCGCCGGCCGCCGCGCCCGCGTCTTCCCGCGGGGGCAGCGCACCCGAGCCCGTACCGGCACCGGCACCCGGCCAGGCACCCGTACCGGCACCCGTACCGCCCGCCGCCTCGGCGCCCGCGGGACCTTCGGGCCGGGCCGGCGGCCACGCCGTGTCGCGCAGGGCCACGCGCAGGTGCCCGTCGTTGTCGGGGTGCGGCGCGAGGGACGGCGGCGCGGGGGAGTGCGGCGGGTCGAGCCGCAGCGTGGACTCGCCGATCCGCAGCAGCGCGCCGGCGGGGAACGGCACGGGCCGCGGCCCGACCGGCCGGCCGCCGAGCGCGGTGCCGTTGGTGGAGCCGAGGTCGGCCACCGTGACCTCGCCGTCCGCGCCGACGGCGACCTCGCAGTGCAGCCGCGAGACGTCCGGGTCGTCCAGCGGCACGTCCGCGTCCGCCGAGCGGCCGATCCTGGCCTGGCCGCCCTGGAGCAGGTGCACGCCGCCCGCGTCGGGACCGCCGATCACGTGCAGCCGGGCGAGCTCGGCCGGCGGCCTGCCGTACTGGCCGAACCTGCCGTACTGCCCGTGGTCGCCGAGCGGCTCGGCCGGCGCGTGCAGCGACAGCAGCGCGCCGTCGACCAGCGGCGGCGCGCCGAGGACCGCGGCCGGGGACAGCCGCTCGTGGCCCGCGTAGAGCACCACGGCCGCGGCGGCGGACCGGCCGCCCGGCTGCCCGGCCCCGGCCGCCGAGGCCAGCGCCCCCGCGACCTTGCCCAGCGGCGTGCCCTCGGGCGCGGTGACGAGCACGTCGCAGCCGCGGGCGGCCCGGCCGCCGCGCGGCCCGAGGACGGTCAGCCGGATCTGCATCTCGTCCGCGGTCCCTTCTCCCCTGATCACCCCTGTGATCACCCTGGCGCGGACCCGCCCGCGGGAGTCCCTCCCCACGGCGCCCCGCACCGCGCCCGCCCGGCACCGGACCGGGGCGGCCGCACACGTCACGCGGCGTCAGGTGCCCGCGCCGCCCCGTACGGCGCCCGCACCGCCCACCGCCCACACCACCACGTACCGCACGGGCGGCGGGCGCGGCAGGGCGCGCACACCCGGCGTCACACCGCCGCGCGCACGCCCGCGCGGTCCATCCTCCCACCCGCCGGGGACAGCCGGACGCCGGTACCGCCTCCGGTGATCTTGACCGATCGGCCGACGATCACGCGACCGCGGGCCGACGATCACCCGGCGGGGTGACGCGGACCGCGCCGAGCCGGCCTCCGGGGCTGCTCGCGGCGGCCTCACCGGGGACCCGCCCGGCCCTGGGCACGTACCCGCCCGGCCAAGGGCACGTACCCGCCCAGTCCCCGCCCGGGGTCTCGCCCGGGGTCTCGCCCGGACGGCCGTACGCGGAGCCGTTCCGGGCAACCATCCGCGCCCGACCGGCGTCCTACCTGGGAATCCGGCGGTGGTCCCGCGCGCGGCACTACGCTGGTCCGCACACCGCCGGAGCCCGCCGGGCCCCGGCGCGGACCGGACCGGCGCCGGAGGGCGGCACCGCGGCGGGCGGACCGCGGCCGCACCCACGCGGACGCGAGCGGACACAAGCAGACGCGAGCAGGACGCGAGCAGCCACAAACGGGCGCGAGCGGACGCGAGCGGTCGACGACAGTCACGACGGGCACGACAAGCGAGGGAGCACACGACGTGCGGCCGGTAGGCAGCAAGTACCTCATCGAGGAGCCGCTCGGGCGCGGCGCCACGGGCACCGTCTGGCGCGGGCGGGTGCGCGACGACGAGGGCAGCGCCGTCGCCGTCAAGGTGCTCAAGGAGGAGCTGGCCGGCGACCCGGACGTGGTGATGCGCTTCCTGCGCGAGCGCTCCGCGCTGGTCAGGCTGCGCCACCCGCACATCGTCCGGGTCCGCGACCTGGTCGTCGAGGGCGATCTGCTCGCCCTGGTGATGGACCTGGTCGACGGCCCCGACCTGCACCGCTACCTGCGTGAGAACGGCCCGTTCAGCCCGATCGGCGCCGCGCTGCTGACCGCCGCCGTCGCCGACGCGCTGGCCGCCAGCCACGCCGACGGCATCGTGCACCGCGACCTGAAGCCGGCGAACGTGCTGCTCGCGACCGTCGCGGGCGAGGACGGCGCCGAGCGGATGCACCCGATGCTCACCGACTTCGGCATCGCGCGGCTCGCCGACTCGCCCGGCGTGACCCGCACCCACGAGTTCGTCGGCACCCCCGCCTATGTCGCGCCGGAGTCCGCGCAGGGCCGCCCGCAGACCTCCGCGGTGGACGTCTACGGCGCGGGCGTGCTGCTGTACGAGCTGGTCACCGGCCGCCCCCCGTTCCGCGGCGAGAACGCGATCGAGGTGCTCCAGGCGCATCTCCACGAGCAGCCGGCGCGCGCCTCCGGCGTGCCCGAGCCGCTGTGGACGGTCATCGAGCGCTGCCTGCGCAAGGACCCCGACCAGCGGCCGAGCGCGGAGAATCTGGCCAGGGCGCTGCGGGTGGTCGCGGCCGGCGTCGGCGCGCGGGCCACTCCCGCGCAGGCCGAGGCCGCGCTCGGGGTCGCCGCGCTGCTCGGCCCGGACGCCGAGCCCACGCCCGTGCCCGGCACCGGCGCCGGCCAGGGCGGTTCGGACGCGGACCCCACGCAGGTGCTGCCCGCCGGCTCCGCCGCGCCCGGCGCGGACCCGACGCAGGTGCTGCCCGGCGGCTCGGCCGCGCCCGCGTACGACCCGGACGCCGCGACGCGCATGCTGCCCGCGGACGCGGCCGGGGCGGCGGGGGCGGCCGGACAGGGCCCGCGCGGCGGCGACGGCACGCGCGTGCTGCCGCCGGTGCCCGACTCGGGGCAGCAGGGACAGCCCGGGGAGCCCGCGCAGGCGCAGGGCCCGCACCCCTGGGAGTCGCAGCTCAGCGCCGCCCGGCACCGCAACGAGCAGACCGAGGTCCAGTACCTCGCCCCCGAGCAGGACCCGTTGCGCCGCCGCCCGCGCCGCCAGCCGCAGCAGGCCCCCGCGCCGCCGCAGCAGCAGTACGGCGGGCAGCAGTACGGCCAAGGACAGCACTACGGCCAGGGGCAACAGGCGTACGGCGGCCGGTCCGGGCAGCCGTACCAGCAGCAGGGCGGCGGCTACGGCCAGGGGCAGCAGGGCGGCCACGCGCCGCAGCAGTACCAGCCGCAGCGCTACGAGCCCCAGCCGCAGCGGTACGAGCCGCGGCGCCCGGCCGCTCCCGAGCGCCCCGCCCCCGAACCGCGCGCGCCGCGCGAACGCCGCCGCGGCGCCAACCCGATGAAGATCCCCGGCCTCGGCTGCCTCAAGGGCTGCCTGACGGTGATCCTCGTGCTGATCGTGATCTTCGTGGTGGTCTGGTACACCACGCCGCTGCCCGACTGGGTGAACAGCACGCGCAACCTGTGGGACGCGACGTCGAGTTGGGTCCACACCGCCTGGGACAAGGTCTCCGCGATCACCGGTGACTCCGGCGGCGGGTCGGGCGGCTCGGGCAACTGACCGGGCCGGGTCCCGCCGCTCGGGTCCCGCCGCACGTGTCGCGCCACCGGGCCCCGCCACCGCGCCCCGCCGCTCGGCGGGGGAGTCCGCGCGGAGCTGACGTCACACCTGGCGTGAGGGCGGACGTAACACCTGGCGTGGGGATTTGTCGACTTCCGGAGGGTGATTTCTCCGGCAGAACGACTCCTCACCGTCCACGCGTACCCCGAACGGCCTTGGTTCCGCGTAGCTTTGTCGCCAACGCGACGGACCTTCGGAGGAGTCGGAGCAGCCTTGGCCAGGAAGATCGGCAGCCGGTACACCGCCCACCAGGTGCTCGGGCGGGGTTCCGCCGGCACGGTGTGGCTCGGCGAGGGCCCGGAAGGCCCGGTCGCCATCAAGCTGCTGCGCGAGGACCTCGCCTCCGACCAGGACCTCGTCGGCCGCTTCGTGCAGGAGCGCACCGCGCTGCTGTCCCTGGACCACCCGCGCGTCGTCGGCATCCGCGACCTGGTGGTGGACGGCGCCGACCTCGCGCTGGTGATGGACCTGGTGCGCGGCACCGACCTGCGCTCCCGGCTGGAGCGCGAGCGCCGGCTGACCCCCGAGGCCGCCGTCGCCATCGCCGCCGACGTGGCCGACGGCCTGGCCGCCGCCCACGCGGGCGGGGTGGTGCACCGCGACGTCAAACCCGAGAACGTCCTGCTGGACTCGGCCGCCCCGGCCGGACCCGGCGGCGCGCCGCCCGCGCTGCTCACCGACTTCGGCATCGCCCGCCTGGTGGACTCCCCGCGCCGCACCCGCGCGACCCGGATCATCGGCACCCCCGACTACCTCGCGCCCGAGATCATCGAGGGCCTGCCGCCGCGCGCCTCGGTCGACATCTACGCGCTGGCCACCGTGCTGTACGAACTGCTCGCGGGCTTCACGCCGTTCGGCGGCGGGCACCCCGGCGCGGTGCTGCGGCGGCACGTCACCGAGTCGGTGCAGCCGCTGCCGGACCTGCCGGACGAGCTGTGGCAGATCCTCGCGCAGTGCCTGGCCAAGGCGCCCGCCTCCCGGCTGACCGCGGGCGAACTCGGGGCCGGCTGCGGGAGTTGCTGCCGCACCTGGCCGGGCTGCCGGCCCTGGACGTGGCGCCGCCGGGCGCGGACGGCGCGGCGGCGGAGAACGGTTACGCGGACGAGGACGCGGAGCCGGGGGCCGCGGGCGCCGCCGCCGCGGCAGGGGTTCCCGGCGCTTCCGGCGTCTCCGGCGTCTCCGGTGCCCCCGGGGCGGCCGGCGGTCCCGGAGTCGCGAGCGGCGGCGTCGGCGGCCCGACGACCGGCGGCGCGGGCGCTCCCGCCGCGCCCGTGACCGGCTTCGCCGACCGGCGGCGCGGTGCCGTACCGCTGGTGCGCGGCGCGGCGCCCGACTCCAGCCGGGACACCCACACCAGCATCAGACTGCCGACCGCGGACGAGCTGGCCGGGTACGGCGCCGCCTCGCGCGCCGGACGGGCCGCGGGCAAGGGCGCGGGCGGCCGGGGCGCCGGGAAGACCGGGAAGAACGGCGCCGGACACGGCGGGACCGGCAAAGGCACGGCCGCGGGCCGGGCGCCGGCGCCCTGCGGGCCTCCGCGCCCGACCGCCCCGCCAGCCCCCGCCACCGCGCGGTCTCCGACGCGGTGCGCAGCCGCCGGATCAAGTTCGCCGCCGCTGCCGCCGCGGCGCTGGCCGTCGCCGGGCTCGGCGGCTGGGGCATCGCCTCCGCGGGCTCCTCCGGCTCCGACCACGGCGGCAGCGGCAAGGACCCGGGCGCCTCCACCGACGACCGGTCCGCCGCGCCCGACACCTCGGCGGACGGCGCCGCCCGCTCGTCCGTCGCGCCGACCGCCGGTCGCGGCGGCACCCCGACCGCGCCCACCGCGGGCGCCGCCTCGCCCCAGGGCCGCACCGGCGCTCCCGTCGCCCTGCCCCGGTGGAGCGCCGCGCAGGACGTGCCGGCGGCGGGCGTGCCCCTGACCGGCGGCCCGCGCGCGGTCGTCCTCGGCCACACGACGTACGTCTTCGCGCGCGGCGAGGACAAGAACGTCTGGTACGTGACCCGGGACGGCTCCGGCTACGGCCCCTGGCACAAGCTCACCGGGATAAGCACCCAGGGCGACCCCGCGGTCGTCTCGGCGCGGGCCGGGCGGATCGACCTGTTCGCGGCCGGCACGGACGGGCTGCTGTACCGGCGCACGTACACCGGCCCGGCGTCCGGCGCGGCCGGCGCGGGCTCCTGGAACGCCTGGTCGCAGGTGGACGAGCGGACGCACTTCGACGCGGCCCCGGCCGCGGCCTCCTCCGAACCCGGCCGGATCGACCTGGTGGACCGGGTCGGCGGCGACCTGGTGACGGCGTCGCTGGTGGACGGCCGCTGGAACGCCTGGGCGCTCGTGCCGACCGCCGGGCGGATCACCTCCGCGCCGGCCCTGGTCTCGCGCGGGCGCGGCACGCTGGAGGCGTTCGTGGTCCGCAAGGCGGACGGCGCGGTGCTGCGGCTGCCGTTCTCCGGCGGCGCGTGGCGGCCGTCGTCCGTGGTCGACGGCCTGGACGCGGCGGGGGCCGGCCGTCCGGAGGCGCTGGTCGCGGGCGGCCGGCTGTACGTGTTCGCCGCCGGCCGGGCGTCGGCGCTCCAGGGACCCGCGACGCCGCTGCCGGCCGGGCTCGGCGGCGGCCCCGTCGGCGCGGCGGGCGCCGCCGGGACGCTGGAGCTGTACGCGCCGACCGCGCACGGGACGCTCACGAGGGCGACGGCGCCGGCGTAGCCGGGGGAGCGGGGGGCTGGACCGCGGCGGCGAGCGGGGCGGCGTCGTTCGCACGACCAGCCGGTAGGCTGGGCCACGTGGCGATCGTCGATGTATCCGAAGAACTGAAGTCCCTCTCCTCGACCATGGGGTCGATCGAGGCCGTCCTCGACCTGGACCGGATGCGGGCCGATATCGCCGCGCTGGAGGAGCAGGCCGCGGCCCCCTCCCTGTGGGACGACCCCGAGAACGCGCAGAAGATCACCAGCCGGCTGTCGCACCTCCAGGCCGAGCTGCGCAAGGTCGAGGCCCTGCGCGGCCGGATCGACGACCTGGCCGTGCTCTTCGAACTGGCCGAGGCCGAGGACGACGCGGACACCCGCGCCGAGGCCGAGGGCGAGCTGGAGTCGGTCCGCAAGGCGCTGGACGAGATGGAGGTCCGCACCCTGCTGTCCGGCGAGTACGACGCCCGCGAGGCGCTGGTCAACATCCGCGCCGAGGCCGGCGGCGTGGACGCCGCGGACTTCGCCGAGCAGCTCCAGCGGATGTACCTGCGCTGGTCCGAGCGCCACGGCTACCCGACCGAGGTCTACGAGACCTCGTACGCGGAGGAGGCCGGCATCAAGTCGACCACCTTCACGGTCAAGGCGCCGTACGCCTACGGCACCCTGTCGGTGGAGCAGGGCACGCACCGGTTGGTGCGCATCTCGCCGTTCGACAACCAGGGCCGCCGCCAGACGTCCTTCGCCGGCGTCGAGGTGCTGCCGGTGGTCGAGCAGTCCGACCACGTCGAGATCGACGAGTCGGACCTCCGCGTCGACGTCTACCGGGCGTCCGGTCCCGGCGGTCAGGGCGTCAACACCACGGACTCCGCGGTGCGCATCACCCACATCCCCACCGGCATCGTGGTCTCCTGCCAGAACGAGCGCTCGCAGATCCAGAACAAGGCGAGCGCGATGAACGTCCTCCAGGCCAAGCTGCTGGAGCGGCGCCGCCAGGAGGAGCAGGCGCTGATGGACTCGCTCAAGGGCGACGGCGGCAACTCCTGGGGCAACCAGATGCGTTCGTACGTCCTGCACCCGTACCAGATGGTCAAGGATCTGCGCACCGACTTCGAGGTGGGCAACCCGCAGGCGGTGCTCGACGGCGACATCGACGGCTTCATCGAGGCGGGGATCCGCTGGCGCAAGTCCCGTGAGAAGAGCGGGGAGTAGCCGGAGCGCGGTCGGAAAATAGCCGGAGCGCGATCGGCGCGTGGCCGGAGCGTGGCCGGCGGGCGCGCGCGGCGGTGAGGTGCCGGGCCCGAGGCGGAAGGTGTGCTTCCGGGGAGGGTCCCGGCATCGTTCATGTCACAGTGCTGTGCAGAACTGATGGGCAGGCGTGGGCAATTCACCCATTGCGTGCTTAATGACCTTGACGGTCCCCGGGAAAGCCGCGAGGGTGTTGCGCGGCATGCGCATGATTGAGGCGTAAGCGCACGGGGGCGAGCGCATCCGGTCCCTCCAGTGGCACCGCACCCGCCCATGTCTGCGCGGCCCCGAAGCAGTTGACTCACTGGGGGTTCTTCACACATGAGCAAGCGCACCACGCGCGTCCGCATCACGCGTCTCGCAGCCGCGACCGTGATCGCGGCAGGCGCGTCCCTGACCGCGGTCGGCGCGGCCCAGGCCGTCACCAACGACGGCAGCAACACCTCCACGGGCCTCCACATCGGCGTCCAGCTCGGTCAGAGCGAGGACGGCACCAGCGGTGACGACAGCGGTGGCACGATCCCGACCGGTGGCGAGGACGGCGGTACGCCGACGACCGGTGGTGACAGCGGCGGTACGCCCACGACGGGTGGTGACAGCGGTGGAACCCCGACGACCGGTGGTGACAACGGCGGCACGCCGACCACCGGTGGTGACAGCGGTGGAACCCCGACGACCGGTGGTGACAACGGCGGCACGCCGACCACCGGTGGTGACAGCGGTGGAACCCCGACGACCGGTGGTGACAACGGCGGCACGCCGACCACCGGTGGTGACAGCGGTGGAACCCCGACGACGGGCGGTGACAACGGCGGCACGCCGACCACCGGTGGTTCTTCGACGACAGGCGGCACCTCGACGTCTGGCGGCAGCTCCACGACCGGGGGGTCGTCGTCTTCGGGCGGCACTTCGACCTCCGGCGGCACCTCGACGTCCGGGGGCACCTCGACCTCCGGGGGCACCTCGACCTCGGGCGGGAACGACAACACCTGCACCCTGACCGGTGACAGCGTCGACTGCGGGAACAACAACCCCGGCACCGACAACACCGCGCAGGTCGCGCAGGGCCAGACCACGAGCCAACTCGCGGAGACCGGCTCCAGCGGCACCACCTTCATGATCATCGGCGCCGCGACCCTGATCGCCGGCGGCGTCGGCTTCCGCCTCACCCCGCGCCTCGCCCGCCGCGGCGACGCCGCCTGAGGCACCACGCTTCACCCGTACCACCGCGAAGGCGGGCCCGGCTCACCCCGGACCCGCCTTTGGCGTCTCAGCGGCTCCTAACCCGCCACCGACGGCCCAAGCACCGTCAGATCATTGGTGACAACAGCCGCCAACGCCGCGTAGCCGTCGGCGGACAGGTTGACGTGGTCACCGGCGTCGAAGTCCAGCGGTGCTGCCTGGCTGCTGATCTGCTGCTGTGCCGGGTCCGTAGTGCTGTTCGGGTCGTCCACGGCCACAGCGGCATTCGCGTCCAGCGACTGGACGCCGGGCGGAATGGCAGCGGTGAGATCGCTGATCCACACATTCACCGCCTGGCGGTTCTCGTCAGCGGCGGCCGTGCAGCCCGCATAGCCTTCGCATGGCGTGAGGTTCATGACGACTGCCCTGATGCCCCATGCCTTCAGTTGGTCGAGCAAGACTTGATAGGCAGTGGTGAGCGCCGTGTCGTCGGTGCCGTAGACGATGTCCTGAAGACCCTCGTCGACGACCACCGTAGTGAGGTTCGGTTCCGAGAGGATGTCGTAACTCAGTCGAGTGAGAAGTGAATAGCCTCCTCCGTGCCCGTGGGCGGCGTCGACGGAGATGCGGTTTTCGTGGATGTCGCCCGCGACCACTCCGTAATGCGCGTTTCCACTCGTATCCGCCTGCACGGCGGTGGCGATTCTGCCGGCCAGTCTCCATCGCCCGTCTCCCCGCAGCGGGTGGGTTCCGGATATGTCGTCGTCCACCAAGTTGTCGCCGATGACGTCGACGGTCTGCGTGTCGGTGTCGGTGACGACATCGACGCCGGTGACGACATCGCTGAAGTAGCCAGAGGTGGTGCCGGTCCCGGTGAACGCAGATGCCGAGACGTCGGCTGTGTGATCTCCGCTGCCCGGCGCGCTGAGGTAACTGACGGCTGCCGGTGCCTGCGAGTGATAGGCGATGTAATGCACCGTGCTGGCCAGATGGAAACTGATCAGCACGGGTTGGTCAGCCGTGACGGGTGTCGTGAGAGGGTCACTGTATTTTTCCCCCGATGGGGATGACGATGTGACCCGAACCGTTGAAGGTCACGTCCGTCGGCGCGGCGACAGACGCCGCGCCCGTCGCCTGTTGGGCGAACGTCAGATGGTCGATGGTCAGCGGTGCGACGCCGCCGCGGTTCGAGAGCTTGATCCGGACCGCGTGTCCACTCACGCTGGGCCTGGCGGCGATTCTGAACGTCTGGTCACCGTAGTCCGTGCCCGTGAAGTTCACGGCGCTGGCTTCACTCGGCGAACTCCAGGCCCCCGTCCACCGCGAGCTGTCGGGGCCCGACGTCGTGTCGCGTACCGCCATCCCGAAGATGTGGAGGCCCGGGGTGCGCCCCGCAACGCCGTTCGCCAGATCCGGCAGAGTCACCGACGCCACCGGTACGTTCCTGGCAATCGGCACGGCGATCGCATAGAGCCTTGGAGCGGAGGTCAGTTGCCCTGCCGCGTTGTTGCGGTGGGTGAAATAAAGGGCGGAGAGTGTGGCAGGGCCCGTCACCCAGTCAGGAACGGAAAGGAAGTAGGACTGCGGCGCGGTCTGGCCATCGCTGTACGTGATGCTCCCGCTCGTCTCGCTGCAGTCTAGGGCGGTGTTGTTGGCATAGGTGCAGTTGCTCGCGGCGATCGTCGTTCCGTCGGGTACGTAGGGGCTGCTGTGGTCGCCCGGATCGTGATCTGCGGCGCTGTTCCCGTTGGTCGCCGTCGCCAGGAAGACGAGCGATTCACCCTTCTGTCCGTCGAGGCTGATCGTCTGGTTCGCGGCCAGTACATTGTCGGGGCCGGACCCGAAATTCGGCAGGGCGAAGTCGGTTCCGTCGACTGTCACGTGTTGGCCCGGGTTCCAGCCCGCCTGCTCCAGGTCCTGGAGGGAGAAGGAGTCACCTGCCCCGTCCGCGTTCGCAGTTGCGGGCGTGGCATCGCTGCTCACCGCCGTGTTGTTGAAGGCCGCACTCAGGCTGGGATACGTCTTGGAGACGTGGCCCACAGCGGTGAAGTGGTATTCGTGCGCGGGGGACTCGTTGCCTGCGGTGTCGAGGGCATACACATAGAGGGTGTGCGTGCCGGGGGCGATCGGAGTCACGGTGTAAGAGGCGGCGTTGTTGACTGCGGTCACCGTCTGGGAGGCCGGTGCCCCGGAGGTCGGTGGCGATGTGTCCAGCCCGAAGACGAACTTGGACGCGTTGTTCCCCGTCGTTCCGGGATTGACCTTCGCGGTGAAGGTGCCTGCGGTTCCGGCGGGCGCTCCCGGGGTGTCGCCGGCGTCGATGTCGGGATAGAGGTTCCCGTTGGACGTCACAGTCGGCTCGGCTGGGGCGCGCTGGTCGACGATGAAGTGGCATGTCGTTCCGTAGCCGTGGGAGTCCTCGCCGTCGCTCGCCGACACTGTCCAGCCGACGACCGAGCCGTCCTTGAGGCCCTTGATCCACGCCGAGGGGAAGCTCGCGGGCGCGTGCTGTCCGCTCGATATGTCCGCGCTCATGACGGTCGCCGTCGTGCCACCGGACGCGTTGTAGGTGTACGTCGCCTGGACCGCGTCCTTGTCGGGGTCGGAGAGGACCGAGTCCATGGACGGAGGCGTCGTGGCGACGGTCTTGCCCAGGATCGGGTACGGCGTCGTCGTCGCGCAGCCGTACGTGGCGGAGTTGACCCGGATCGACAGTTTGGACGGGATGTTGGGCGGATGGTTGTACGTGATGCTCATCGACGGGTTGGTCGCGAACCGCTTGAAGTAGTAGCCGTTCGTCTCGTTGGCGTTGATCAGCTCGAATGCGAGCACCGGCCAGCTGCCGTGCGCCGCCTTGGTCATGATCGAGGCGGCGTTGAACCCTCCTGAGACGTAAGAGGTGCAGGCGGGAGCGAAGGCGTGTGAGCCGATCTTCGTGCTGGGGCCTCGCTGCGTGTTCCAGGAGAACGGGGAGTCGATCGCTCCGGTGAGGTACATGTTGATGGTGCTCGTCGTGTCGCACTGGGCCGCGTAGGTCTCCGTCACGTTGACGACCGCGCTCACGATGTGCGTCGTCGTGCCGCGGATGACGGACGGCAGTCCCAACTGGAAGTAGGACCGCTCGACACCGACGCAGCCCGAGTAGGTGTTGTCGCCGACTCCGGGGTCGCCGTACTTCGTCGAGTCGTAGTTGTCCTTCTGCGTCGGGCAGCCCTTCTGTACCTCGCTCCAGTGCTGACGTGACGCCGAAGCGGGGTGTGGGTTCCAGCTCGGGTCGATGTACAGCGGGTAGACGGTGTCGGGATTGGTCAGCATGGCCGGATCGGGGGTCAGGACGAGATCGCTGCCGTCCAACCGGGTGCCGATCGGGGCGATGTGCGCGCCCGGTGGGGGAGCAGTGCTTGCGGCGGAATCCGTCGCGTCGGCCCGCTCGGCCGCAGCCGCAGCCGCAGCCGCAGCCGCAGCCGCAGCCGCCGTCGCTGGTTGCGGGGTGCCGGCCGGACGGGCCGAGTCCCACATGATCGGCGCCGGGGCGCTGAACGCGATGTCACCGGACGAGGTGACCGCCGCGAGCCCCGCGGCGCCGCCGTCCCGAAGGCTGACCCCTGTACCGTGCGTGCGCAGCGCCAGGGACTTCAGCGCTGGATCGGCTGCCGCTGCAGCCGACTTGACGACCAAGACCTCGGAGATGCCGCCGAGGGTCGTGGCCGTGACCCGCAGATCGACGTCCGGCAGCACATCGGGATAGATCAACTGGTTCCCCGAGGCGTCGGGAACCGGCAGGGTGGTCGGCCAGTCGATCGCGAGCTTCTCGTCTCCAGATCCCATCACCGCCAGCGGCGTACTGCCACCACCCGAGAGTGTCAGCGGGCCGGACGCGGCGGCGGGACTGTAGGACCCGTCCGGGTTCCGCACGAGCGACGCGTCGACCGGGGTCCAGGCACCGTCCTTGCGCACGCGGACCGGCAGCACATTCGACTGGTACGTCGTGGTCCCGGACGGATCAGCGGTGATCGTCGACGTCTCGGTGGTCAGTGCGTCGACGCGGACGGGTTCCCCGGACGTGGCAGCCTGGTCCTGGGCGGCGGCGAGGGCCGCGCGTTGCGGCGCGGTCATCCCATCGTCGCTCTCACGGGACGCGAGGGGCGTGCCCGGTGGGTGGTCCGGGTCTTTCGGTTGCGGTGCCTCCACCACGTTCGCCGGTGTTCCCCGAACATCCGGTGCAGTGTCGGCCGCGGCCGAGGCCGCCGTTCCCGCCAGCCCTGTCGTCGGGAGTATTCCGGCCAGGAGGATGCCCGCCACAAAAGCGGATCTCCATCGTCCGTTTTTCTTCCGGCCGACGCCGCGCATGCGCATTCTTCTATGCATCCCCACCCCTGCGTGAATCGAAAGAAGAGACAACCCGGAGCAAAGTAATACCCATGCGTTCGAGGCGGCAAGGAGTCACCGGGCCATGACGGGCCGTCAAAGATGCGGGTAGGCGTGGTGCCACCGTGTGGCTCGTTGCACTGGTTATGCATGGGAAGTCCGTTATCTACCAATGCCGCACGAATATGTCGCGAAGATCAGTTTTCCTTGCATCGTCCTGCGATTTTTAACATTCGATGGGTATGCGAGGAGATATTTTTTGCACTGTGTTCGCCTCGGAATCCTCCTCGCGGTCCTGCTGGTTGCTACCTTCAGCCTTCGGCCTGACATGCCCTTGGGGGGGTCTGTGGTGCGCAGTCAAATCGGCATGCCTTTGTGCCGTCGATCGGTGAAAAGCGGACGCAAATCCTGGGCATGGGGCCTGTGGGCGGCCGTCGTCGCGCTCGTCGTTCCGATCGCTGCGGGCGGACCCGCCGCAGCCAGCTCGACGCCGCACTAAGACGTCACACCGCAGAGGGAGAAGTCCGTACCGGTCCGGCCGGTCAGCCCCCACGCGGTCAAGGTTCCGGCGATGCCGCGCTGGGATGCCGCCGCGGCACACCACACCTGGCCGGAAGCCGGCTCCACGGACGTGTCGGTGAGGTCGACGGCGACGCGGGCCGCTGGTCTCCCTGTCAGCCTCGCCCAGACACCGGTGCCCGGTCGTGCGACTGCGGCCTCTTCCCCGTCCACCCGCGCCATTTCGGCTCCCTCCACGTCTGTCCCCGTCACGCGGGCCCGGGTCACCGTCGTCGCTCAGCAGGCGGCCCAACGCCTCCACATCGACGGTCTGGTCCTGAAGGTGACCCGAACCGACGGCGGCACCGGGACGGGCGGGGTCGACATCGGCGTGGACTACGGCGCCTTCCGCGACGCGTACGGCGCCGACTGGGGCACCCGGCTGCGTCTGGTGTCCCTCCCAGCCTGCGCGCTGACCACCCCGGCGCTGCCGGCCTGCCGGATCGAGCAGCCGCTGCCCTCCACGAACGACGCGGCGACCCACACGGTGTCCGCCGCCGTCCCGCTCGCCCCCGACGCCGTCGTGGCCGCCGACGCGGGGGCGTCCGGCGGCGGCGGGGACTTCTCGGCGACCTCCCTGACTCCTTCCGGCCAGTGGTCGGGCGGCAGCTCCACCGGTGACTTCACATGGTCCTACGGCATCGGCACACCCCAGGTTCCCGGAGGGCTCCAGCCGTCCGTGTCACTGGCCTACAGCTCCCAGAGCGTGGACGGCCGCACCTCGTCCACCTCTCCCCAGGCCTCCTGGATCGGCGACGGCTGGGACTACTCGCCGGGCTTCGTCGAGGAGTCGTACGGCAGCTGCTCCGATGATGCCGCCGGCGGCACGCCCGCCACGGGCGACCAGTGCTGGTCGGACGCCACCGACCAGATCACCCTCTCCCTGAACGGCGCCTCCAACACCCTCGTCCATGACGACGCCACCGGCACCTGGCACCCGCAGGGCGACAGCGGCGAGACGGTTGCCGTCTCCACCGACACCGCCAATCCCGACAAGGAGCACCGCTACTTCACCGTCACCACCCAGGACGGCACCACCTACTACTTCGGGCGCAACCAGCTTCCCGGCTGGTCCGACCACGGCACCACGACGACCGCCGACGACGACCCGGTCACCAACTCCGTATGGACCGCCCGCGTCTACGGCAACAACTCCGGCGAGCCGTGCCACGCCGCCACCTTCGCGGCCTCGGCCTGCAACCAGGCCTACCGCTGGAACCTCGACTACGTCGTCGACGACCACGGCAACGCGATGAGCTACTGGTACGTGCCCGAGACCGGCTACTACGGCGCGGACAACGCCACCGCTCCGGTCCCGTACACCCGCGGCGGGTACCTGACGAAGATCCAGTACGGCCAGCGGGCCGGCAAGGTCTACGACACCACAGGCACGCCCGCCGCCGCCCAGGTCTGGTTCGACACCGCGGAACGGTGCCTGAGCAGCGCTTCGTTCGACTGCGCCCCCGCCAAACTCACGTCCGCCAACGCCTTCCACTGGCCCGACGTGCCCTTCGACCAGATCTGCGCGTCGTCGGGGACGTGCAACAACCACGGGCCCGCCTACTTCACCACCCGCTGGCTCACCGGCATCCGCACCCAGATCCTGGTCTCCGGCGCCTACCAGAACGTCGATTCCTGGACGTTGACGCACACGTTCCCGCCGCCCATGGATGCGAAGGACACCACCACGCCCGTCGCGTGGCTGTCCTCTATCACCCGGACCGGCCTGGACGGCGGATCCGTTGCGCTCAAGCCCATCACCTTCACGGGTAAGGCGATGGTCAACCGGGTGGACGGCCTCGACGGCTACCAGCCGCTGGCCCGTTACCGGATGAACACCATCACCACCGAGTCGGGCGAGGTCCTGCAGATCACCTACACCGAGGCGGACTGCCACCGCCTCAACACCGTGGTGCTGCCGTCCAGCCCGGACGACAATTACCTGCTCTGCTATCCCGCGTACTGGACGCCGCCGGGCCAGGTGACCCCGCAGCTCGACTGGTTCAACAAGTACCTTGTCCACTCCGTCACCGAGCAGGATCCCGCCGGTGCCGGGCTGCCCGTGGAGACCGTCTACACGTATGTGGGCGATCCGGCCTGGCACTTCGCCGACGACCCCGGCACCAAGGCGGCGTACCGCACGTGGAACCAGTGGCGCGGATATGGCCAGGTCGAGACCCGCACCGGGTCCTACCCCAGTGTGGTGACGCTCCAGCGGACGACGTACTTCCGTGGCATGGACGGGGACAAGACGGCTTCGGGCACACGCTCCGTCCAGCTCACCGACACAGCGGGGGACGACAAGGTCGCCGACAAGGACGAGTTCGCCGGCCGGGTGTTCGAGTCCCAGACGTTCAACGGCGACGGCGGCGCCCGGCTCGTCGATGCGGTCAGTGACCCCTGGGAGAGCGCCAAGCCGACCGCTTCCCAGTCGCGCAGCGCCGCCGGCCTCCCGGTCCTGACCGCCCACATGGTGAACGTCGCAAGTGAACGGGTGACGACGACCAAGGCAGACGGCAAACCGCGCACCGTTGAGACGGACTACAGCTACGACCAGGATACGGGACTTCCGACCGCCGTCGACGATCTCGGCGACACCGGCCTGACCAGCGACGACCGCTGTGAGCGGACCTGGTACGCCGCGGACACCAAGGGGAACCTGCTGCCGGCGCCCCGCCGGGTCCAGGCCGTTGCCGTGGCCTGCTCCGCGACCCCGCACTACCCGGCGGACCTGATCAGCGACGACGAGGCCTTCTTCGACGGCGCGTCCAGCAACACAGCGGCGCTCACCGGCCCCGGCGACGTCACCATGGTCAAGCGCGCCGACTCGGTGGCCGCCGACGGGACGCCGCACTACGTGACGGCCATGCAGTTCACCGATCCGGCCACGGGCAACCCCGCGTACGACATGTACGGACGGTCGCTGAGCGAGACCGACGCTCTCGGCCGTACCACCACGACTCAGTACACCCCGGCCACCGGAGCCGCACCGGCCGTCGTCAAAGTGACGCAACCCCGCTTGCCGAACCAGACCCAGGGGTTCGCCACCACCAGCAAGCTGGACCCTGCGCGCGGACTGACCCTGTCCACCTCCGATGCGGCCGGCTATGTCACGAGCAGTACCTATGACGCGCTCGGCAGGGTGACCGCCGTGTGGGAGCCGGGATTCTCCCAGTCGCTGGGAGCGGACCCCAACACCAAGTACTCGTACAGCCTGTCCAACGGCACCACGCCCTCGACGGTGACCACCCAGAGCCTCGTCGACAACGGAAGCGCCACTGCCTACCGGACGTCGGTCAGCATCTTCGACTCGCTGCTGCGGCCGCGCGAGGTGCAGACCGCCACGGCCGACGGCGGCCGGGTCATCACCGACACCGCGTACGACGACCACGGCTGGACGGTCAAGGTCAACGGCCCCTACTACAACGGCGGCGCACCCGACAGCACCCTCGTCTACGCCCCGGACAACCAGGTGGCCACCGAGACCGGCACGTTCTACGACGGCGCCGGCCGCGTCACCGCGTCCGCCGCGTACTCCAAGGCGACCGAGACCTGGCGCACCACGACGGCCTACCCGGGTTCCGACCGGACCGACGTCACGCCTCCGCAGGGCGGCACCGCGACGTCGACCATCACCGACGCGCGCGGGCAGACCGTCGAACTGCTCACGTATCACGGCCCCACCCCGAGCGGCCCCGCCGACGCCGTGACCTACAGCTATGACGCCGCGGGCCATCAGACCGGGCAGAAGGACAACGACGGCAACGTCTGGTCGTCGACATACGACCTGCTGGGCCGCAAGGTGTCGCAGACAGACCCGGACACCGGAACCACCAGCAGCACCTACGACCTGGCGGGCCAGCAGCTCACTTCCACCGACGCCCGCGGCGACACGATCACCAACGCGTACGACGTGCTGGGCCGCAAAACGGCCGAGTACGACACCACGACCACAGCCACCCTCTCCGCGTCCAACGAGCTGGCGTCGTGGACCTACGACACCCTCAAGAAGGGGTTGCCGACTTCCTCCACGCGCTATGACAACGGGCTGGCCTACACCCAGAAGATCCTCGGCTACGACAGCCACGGCTGGACCCAGTCGACCGAGACTGTCATCCCCCCCTCGCCCGACGGCACCGACCCGGCCGGCACGTACATCACCGACCGCACCTACACCCCGACTGGCAACCTCCACTCGTACACCGACAGCGCGGCCGGTTCGCTGCCGTCGGAAACCGTCAGCTACGGATACGACGCGTTCGGCCGGCCCACCTCCGCAGGCGGCGACGCCGGCAGCTGGGACTACGTCGACAAACTCAGCTGGACGGAGTACGACGAGCCACAGCAGTTCTCGTTCGGTCCGTCTGGCAACGTCGTCAACACGACCTACAGCTACGACGAGCAGACACGTCGGCTGAAGGACCAGCTCACCGTCACCGACTCGGGCCGGGTCAAGGCGGACGACGCGAACTACACCTATCTGCCGTCGGGTCTCATCACGCGGATCAGCGACCAGCTGGAGACCGGCCAGACCGACACCCAATGCTTCGGCTACGACTACGCACAGAGGCTGACCGCCGCATGGACGGCCACCGACGCGTGCGCGGCCACACCGTCGTCCGGCTCCGCGGCGACCGTCGGCGGACCCGCTCCGTACTGGCAGTCGTGGACCTACGACGCGACCGGCGACCGCAAGACCCAGATCGATCACGACCTGACCGGCGACAGTGCCGACGACGCGGTTTCCACCTACACCGACGCCAAGGCGTCCGGAGGGCCTGCCCATGCCCTCGCGCAGGTGGCCTCACACACGCCGGGCGCCCCGGTCGTCGACAAGAACACGGACTACACGTACGACAAGGCAGGCAACGTCTCGACGCGCACCACCTCGGCCGGGATCGACACCTTCACCTTCGACGACGAGGGCAAGCTCACCCAGCTCGCTCAGACCGGCCAGTCCACGGCGACGTCGTACGTGTACGACGCGGACGGCAACCTGCTGCTGCGGCGCGACGGCAGCGGCAGCGTGCTGTTCCTGCCCGACGAGGAGGTCACGCTCAAGGCGGGGGACAGCACGGCCACGGGGGTCCGTTACATAGCCATCGCCGGGATGACCGTCGCCGTGCACTCCTCCGCGGGTTTCGCGTACCTGGTCGGGGACCAGAACGGTACCGGTCAGATCGAGATCGACGCGAGCACGGGCGCGGTCACCCGGCGCCAGTACCTGCCGTTCGGCCAGCTGCGCACGGCGTCGTCGGGATGGGTCGGCGACCGCGGGTTCGTCGGTGGCGAGCAGGACGACGAGACCGGTCTGACCAATCTGGGAGCACGTGAGTACGACGCGTCGACCGGGCGCTTCCTGACGCCGGACGCGTTGCTGTCACCAGGTGCGCCGCAGACATGGAATGCCTACGCGTACTCGGGCAACGACCCGGTCAGCAGCTCCGATCCCAGCGGCGCCTGCCCGGCCGACTTGTGCGGCATCGGGACACCGAAGGGCGACGGCTCGGGCGACATCATCACCGACGGCCCCGTCGACCCCGAGAACCCGGGCCGTGCGTCCTGCCACAAGGGCAAGTGCACCAAGGGCACGAGCACCAGCACGGCGTCGACGAAGCAACTCGACAACGAGGAGCACGCGGCGGAGCAGAAGAAGGCGACGGCCCACGCCGCGCAGGAGGCTGCGAAGAAGGTCAAGCAGAGCCTGACGCATCAGCTGCTCAACCTCATCGGCGCGGTCATCGGTGTCGACGACGCGATCGACTGCATCACCAAGGGCAGCGCCATGGGATGTATCAGCACCCTGGCGAACTTCGTGCCGTGGACGAAGGTCTTCAAGGCGATACGCGTCGCCGGCAAAGCGCTCAAGATTGCCAGGGCGCTGGACAAGGCGTTGGTGGCACTCAAAGACGCCACCATGCTGGAGAAGGACGCGGAGGACGCGCTCGCGGCCGTCCGCTCCGAGCGCGAACTCGCCAAGTTCGACAGAGAAGTCGACCTGGCCGACGAGTTGCCGCCACAGCCGGCTGAGGCGGCGGGCTGCCCGGTACACAGTTTCCTGGCCGACACCCCGGTGCGGCTGGCCGGCGGCGGCTCGAAACCCATCGCCAAGGTGAAGGCCGGGGACACGGTGCTGGCCACCGATCCGCAGACCGGGGTCACGAAGCCGGAGAAGGTGCAGCGGGTCATCGTCACCCACACTGACCGGGACTTCACCGACCTGGCCGTCCACTCAGACCGGCAGCCCAACGCACCGCCCCAGAAGCTGACGACCACCTGGCACCATCCCTTCTGGGACGTCACCCACCACCGCTGGACCGATGCGCGCGACCTGACTGCCGGCACCGTCCTCCGCCAGCCCGACGGCACCACCGCGACCGTGACCGCGGTCCGCAGCTACCACCGCCGGGCCACCACCTACGACCTGACGGTCACCGACCTCCACTCGTACTATGTCCTGGCGGGGGCCACTCCGGTCCTGGTCCACAACTGCGGCGGGTCTGTTCCGCGCCATCGCTCCGTATGCGACTGCGCGAACGGTGGACGGCCTCAGATGATGCGGGGTCCAAAGCCGGCAGGTACCGGCCCGCACAATCTGAAGATCGCCGAGGTCGCTGACCAGGTGTCCGATGGGGAGGTCATTGCTGGAGGAGCAAGGTTGCCAGAGAGGGAGTTCGCCACTCCCGGCGGATTCAAAGGGTCGAGACGCCCAGATATTCTCGTGCAGCGAGCGGATGGATCGCTGTACGGAATCAACGTCGGAAAGCAATCGATGCGGTCGGGCGCCCCTATCAAGAGAGAAGCTGAAGCGCTTCAAGATCTCGAAGGAATTGGAATCGAGATGCACTTCGTGGCCTACAACTAGTGAGGCAGGATGAAGATATCGCTTCAGTTTCATGGTGATCGTCGTGAGATCTGCGCGATGGTGCGAGAGTGGGCTGCCGACTCCGGGATGATCCTCGTGGAGGAGCAGTTCTTCCCCGCGTATCAAGCTCGACTGGTCGGACCCGAGGCTGAGATCGGCAAGGAGGCGGGGCAGCCGGAAGTTGTGGTCGACCGCCTGTCGCTGAACCCTGAGCCCATTAACCTGGACGTCCAGTCGGCCCTTGAATACGCGAAGGCGAATCCGAACTCGCTGTTTATCTCTGTAGGAGAGCAGTCCGAATCGGTGATTCGCGTATCCGTGCTCTCGGCGATGACCGACGACACGCCCCTGATGACTCTTTGGAAAAGGTGTCGAAAGCAGGCTGGGTCGAAAATGATCAAGGGGGCATGGGTGGAGAACACTGTGTCGGGCAGCCGGTCCTGGCTAGCCGGGCATTACTACACGGCAGAGGCGAAGCGGCTTGTCGACTCCGGGGTGGCGGCAATGGGCGGCACTGACTGGCTCAGGTACCACCTGGGCGCGCAGCCCTTGAAGTGACCGCGAGGGCGTGGCTTTGCGGCACCGCCGGCTCTCACGCCGTGGCGTGCTCCACCACCAGGGCCACCGTGAGGAGCGCGACCAGGAGGGCTATCAGGGCCAGCGGGGATATGGAGGACCAGGGGTTCTCCTGCTGCAGGCGCGCGCGGTTGGCGCGGCACACGGCGCAGCGGCCCTCGCTCACCGGGCCGGAACAGTTCGCGCACACCAGCCGGTCGACCGTCATGGTGATCTCCTCCTCGGTCCGGTGAACGCCCACGTCGCGGAAATCGTTCCATTCGGGGCCCCGCTCCACTCGGCGCGAACGCCTCGCGCGCGGTTCTCCCCCTGCCTCCTACTGTGCCAGGTTCCGCCGCGAAGGGCCGCCCGGACGCCGTCCCGAGCGGGATGACGCCCTTGCCCCGGTATGCCCTGTGGGGCGGGCCACCAACCCCCGTCGGCGACTGCGCCGCCCCCGCCGCGCCGGGTAGTGTCGCCCCTATCCCCTGTCCGCTCCCCCCGCAAACCTGGTGCGAACGTGATCCGATTCGACAGCGTCTCGAAGACCTACCCCAAACAGAACCGTCCCGCACTCCGGGACGTCTCGCTGGAGATCGAGAAGGGCGAGTTCGTCTTCCTGGTGGGCTCGTCCGGCTCGGGCAAGTCGACCTTCCTGCGCCTGATCCTGCGCGAGGAGCGCACCGACACCGGTCTCGTGCACGTCCTCGGCAAGGACCTCAACCGGCTGTCCAACTGGAAGGTCCCGCACATGCGGCGCCAGCTCGGCACCGTCTTCCAGGACTTCCGGCTGCTGCCCAACAAGACGGTCGCGGAGAACGTCGCCTTCGCCCTCGAAGTCATCGGCAAGCCCCGCGGCACCATCAGGAAGACCGTCCCCGAGGTTCTCGACCTGGTCGGCCTGGCCGGCAAGGAGGACCGCATGCCGGGCGAGCTGTCCGGCGGCGAGCAGCAGCGCGTGGCCATCGCCCGGGCCTTCGTCAACCGCCCGATGCTGCTGATCGCCGACGAGCCGACCGGAAACCTCGACCCGCAGACCTCGGTCGGCATCATGCGGCTGCTCGACCGGATCAACCGCACCGGCACCACCGTGGTGATGGCCACCCACGACCAGAACATCGTCGACCAGATGCGCAAGCGCGTCATCGAACTGGAGAAGGGGCGACTGGTCCGCGACCAGTCGCGCGGTGTGTACGGCTACCAGCACTGAGTCACCGGAAGCCGTCCGTCCCCGTCGCCCCCTGAGAGGAACCTGACCCATGCGCGCCCACTTCGTCCTGTCGGAGATCGGCGTCGGCCTCCGCCGCAACCTGACGATGACGTTCGCCGTCATCATCTCCGTCGCCCTGTCCCTCGCCCTGACCGGCGGAGCGTTCCTGGTCAACAAGCAGGTCGACGCGATGAAGGGGTACTGGTACGACAAGGTCCAGGTCACCATCTACATGTGCAACAAGAGCGACGGCGCCTCCACCCCCAACTGCGCGCACGGCGCCGTCACCGACGACCAGAAGGCCAGCATCCTCAAGGACCTCAAGGCCCAGCCGATCGTCGAGAAGGTCTACCACGAGAGCGCCGAGCAGGCGTACAAGCACTACCAGGAGCAGTTCAAGAGCTCCTCGCTCGCCAGCACCATCACCCCCGACCAGATGCAGGAGAACTACCGGGTCAAGCTGAAGGACCCGACCAAGTTCGCCATCATCGCCAGCCTCTTCCAGGGGCATCCCGGCGTGCAGTCGGTGGTCGACCAGAGAGACGTGCTGCAGAACCTCTTCAGCCTGCTCAACGGCATGACCAAGATCGCGTACGTGGTGCTCGCGTTCATGCTGACGGTCGCGATGCTGCTGATCGTCAACACGGTGCGCGTCTCGGCGTTCAGCCGCCGCCGCGAGACCGGGATCATGCGGCTGGTCGGCGCGTCCAGCTTCTACATCCAGATGCCGTTCATCATGGAGGCCGCCTTCGCCGGACTCGTCGGCGCGGGACTGGCCTGCGTGATGCTGCTCGGCGGACGCTACTTCCTGATCGACTCGGGCCTGCGGCTGCAGGAGAAGATCCCGCTGGTGTCGTTCCTGGGCTGGGGGCCGGTCGTGCGCGAACTTCCGCTGGTGCTCGGCATCGGCATCGTGATGCCGGCGATCGCGGCGTTCATCGCACTGCGCCGCTACCTGAAGGTGTGACGCGCCGCCGCCGCGCGGCCCCGGCCGTGTGACCCGCGCCGCACCGCGCGCCCGTCGCCGCAGGCAGGAGCCCCGCGGTTGCGCGCGGCCGCCGCACGGGGTAGCGGCAACGCCCCGTCCGGCGGCCCGTTCTGGCCTAGACTGCCGGCCATGTCGGGCCCGTGGTTGTTCGGGACGCCCCGCCGCTTGCGCCGCGGGGCCACCTTGACGTTGGTGTTCGGCACCATGCTCGCGACCGGGGCCGCGGCCGGCAGCCTCACCGATCCGGCCCAGCGCCGCCCCGGAACCCGGATCGCCGCCGAGAGCGCCGCGACCGTCGCCGACCAGGGCCGTACGGACAAGGGCGCGGCCGGCCCGTACGGCTCACGCGCCGCCTCCGCGTACGGCTCCCTCGCCGCCGGCGGAACCGGCGGCCAGGGCGGCGACGGCACGGACAGTACGGGCGTCGGGCCGGCCGGCGACGACGGCGCGGACGGCGACCGGCCGCCGCTGGACACCGGCCGCATCGCCGCGGAGATCCAGAGCGGCCAGGTCGGCGCGCAGACCGTGCAGAAGCTCGTCAGCCGCAGCGGCGACCGCTGGTCCTCGTTCTACACCGCGCAGGAGTACGCGGGACTGCAGCAGGCGCTGAACGGCCGCTACGTCGGCGTCGGCCTGTGGGTGCGGCGGATCGACGGCGGGCGGATCGAGATCGCCCGCGTCCAGGGCGGCAGCCCGGCCGACCGCGCGGGCCTGCGGGTCGGCGACGTGCTCGCGTCGATCGGCGGCGCCCGATGTACCGGCCTGGCCGTCACCGAGGTCGTCGCCGACCTGCGCGGCGACAACGTGCCGGGCAGCCTCGTCACCCTCGGCGTGCAGCGGGCCGGCCGCAGCTGGTCGGTGACCGTGCGCCGGGCCACGCTGGCCACCGAGGCGGTGACGGTGACCCGGCCCGCGGGCGGCCCGACCGTGATCGCCGTCGACGCCTTCAGCGCCGGCGTCGGCAAGCAGGTCGCCGCGGCCGTGCGGGACGCGCCCCGCGGCGTGCTGCTGGACCTGCGCGGCAACTCCGGCGGCCTGGTCACCGAGGCCGTGGCGACCGCCTCCGCCTTCCTCGACGGCGGCCTGGTCGCCACCTACGACGTGCACGGCACCCAGCAGGCCCTGTACGCCGCGCCCGGCGGCGACACCCGGGTCCCGCTGGTGGTGCTGGTCGACGGCGGCACGATGAGCGCGGCCGAGATGCTGGCCGGGGCGCTGCAGGACCGCGGCCGGGCGGTGGTCATCGGCTCGCGCACCTTCGGCAAGGGCTCGGTGCAGATGCCCAGCGCGCTGCCGGACGGATCGGTCGCCGAGCTGACCGTGGGCCACTACCGGCTGCCCGACGGCCGCACCGTCGAGGGCAAGGGCATCGCGCCCGACGTGGACGTGCCGGCCGGGCAGGACCCGGTCGCCTTCAGCCGCGAGGTATTCGCTGGCCTGGGAGCCCCCTCGTAGTGGGACAATGGGCCGGCTATGGCTAAAGAGACCGGTCGCAAGATGATCGCGCAGAACAAGAAGGCGCGGCACGACTACCACATCCTCGACACGCACGAGGCGGGCCTGGTGCTCACCGGCACCGAGGTCAAGTCCCTGCGTCTGGGCCGCGCGTCGCTGGTCGACGGCTTCGTGCAGCTGGAGGGGCACGAGGCGTGGCTGTACAACGTGCACATCCCCGAGTACACCCAGGGCACCTGGACCAACCACTCCGCGCGGCGCAAGCGCAAGCTGCTGCTGCACCGGGCGGAGATCGACAAGCTGGACCAGAAGTCCCAGGAGTCCGGGCACACCGTGGTGCCGCTCGCCCTGTACTTCAAGGACGGCCGGGTCAAGGTCGAGATCGCGCTCGCGAAGGGCAAGAAGGAGTACGACAAGCGGCAGACGCTGCGGGAGAAGCAGGACCGGCGCGAGACCGACCGGGCGATCTCGGCGGCGCGGCGCAGGCAGCGCGCGTCAGCCGGCGGGACCCCGGGGCGCTTGGGGCGGCCCAGGCGTGCGCGGTGTGCGCGGTGTGCGCGGGGCGCGGCGGGGGCGGGCCGGGGGGAATGCGCTGGCCCGGTCCGGCGTTGATCCCGTACGATGGTGAGGTGAGCCCGCCCGCACCGGCGGGAGCAGTTTGACAACACCACATGGGGATGATCGGTTTCGACTGGGGATGTCGAAGCAGGGGAAGCGAGCCGAGGAAGCGGCAATGATCTCGTTAACCATATGCCGAAACCAATAATCGCCAATTCCAAGCGCGATTCCTCCGCCTTCGCTCTCGCTGCCTGATTAGCAGCTAGCGAAGACTCCGCGGAGTGTCAGCCCGGGGCTGTTCCCGACCCGGATCCTGGCATCATCTAGGGAACTCAACCGCCGAGCCCGGCCACGGGGCACGGCGGGAAACCTCACAGTGGCTGAGCCCGTCGGCGGCTTGTCCGCGTGACCGCCGGGGCCGAGAAAAGCACAGCGGACTGCGCTCGGAGAAGCCCTGGTTCCGCACCACAGGACGCGGGTTCGATTCCCGCCATCTCCACTCATCCCATGCGCCGGACGGCGCCTCCTGGTTCCCGGGGGGCGCCGTTCGGCGTTGTGGCGTGCGAGCGGTTCGACGTCGCGGTTCCGTGGCGCGTCCGCGCGGGTGTCCGTCCGTTGTCCGTCCGCGTTCCTCGACGCGCAGACGCGCGCGGGGGAGCGGACGTCCGCGCGGACGAGGACGGCTATGCGGACGGCGGGCGGTGGGGTGCGGCGGCTCGCCATCGGCCGCGCGCCACCTGGTGGGCGCGGTCGGCTCGGGCGTGGGCTTGGAGCCGGTCGTAGATCCATGTGCGGCCCATTCCGGTGGTGGTCATCAGGTCGGGGACGGTCAGGCCCTCGTCGGCGGCGTCCAGCAGGGCGGCCCAGAGGGCGAGTTCGGGGTCGGGGGCGTCGACGAGTTCGGCGTCGACGACGTCCTCCGGTTCCGCCGCGGGCTCCGGGGCGCAGTCGGCGTCGCCGGGGAGCGCGGCGGCCGACAGCGCGTCGAGCGGCGGGCGGCCGGGCGCGTGGCGCAGGACCGTGGCGCGTACGTCGTCGTCGGTGATGAGGTAGGCGCGGGCGCGGCGCGGCCGGTCGAGTCCTTCGGCGGAGACGAGGAACTTGCCGGGAGCGTCGAGGGTGTGCGCGTGCCAGCCCGCGGCGGACGCGCCCTGTCCGAGGACGAGGTCGGTGTCCTTGCGCTCGCGCACCCGCAGGCAGATGCGGATGTCCATCTGTGAGCGCACGGCGCCCTTGCCCATGGCCTGCTGGGTCGGTCGCTGCGTGGCGGCGAGCAGGGTGACGGCGACGGCGCGCCCGCGCCGGGCCACGGAGTCGGCGGACGAGGCGGCTGCGGGCGCGTTCTCGGCGAGTTCGGCGTACTCGTCGATGACGATCACCAGGGCCGGCGCATGCCGGGTGGGCTCCCACAGGCGGGCGTTGCGCTCGCTCATCGCACGGGCGCGGGCCTCGACGACGCGCACGGCGTCGTGGAGCAGCGCGGCGGCCTCCGCGGGCGTCGTGGCCAGGCGGTCGAGGCAGGACGCCCACGGTCCCAGCTCCATGCCGCCCTTGAGGTCGACGCCCCACAGCACGACGTCCGGGCAGGCGACGAGGTTGCCGACGATCACGTTGAGCAGGCCGCTCTTGCCCGATCCGGCGATGCCGCCGACCAGGGCATGACGGCGCAGGAACGTCACCCGTACCGAGCCGGCGTCCTCGTACACGCCGAGATCGAGGGGCGCGCCGATGGACGGGGCCGACGCGCCGGGCCAGGGGATCGCGGAAGCGTGCGGGTCCTCGGCGAGCACGCGCAGGAGGAACCGCCCGGCGTGCGCGGGGTCCGCCTCGACGCGTACGGCGCCGGGGCGTGTGCCGAGCCCGGATTCGATGGCGGGCACATGGGCGACGACATCGGCGACGGTCTGTCCCGGGCGCAGGGTCATGCGGGCACGCCATCCCCACAGGTCGACGACGGCGGACAGGACGTGCGAGCCGGCGAGCCCCACGGCCTCGGCGACGCCGGGCCACGCGCGGATGGTGCGGTCGACCCGCACCCGCACCCTGCGGCGTCGGTGGGTCCACCACGGGACGGCGCCGGCCGCGGTCGTCACGGCGAGCAGGGTGGGCAGCGGCGGACGTGTCGGCCCGGACCGCGCCGCGGCGGCGAGCCATGCGCCGGCCCCTACGGCCAGGACCGCGGCGTACCACCGCTCTTCCGCGCGGTCCAGGCGCCTGACCACGGTCACCAGCACGGCCAGGACGGCGACGGGCGCGTACCGCCACCACGCCGGGTGCGCGGCGTGGAGCCACACCGCGGCGATTTCGAGTCCGAGGGCGGTCGTCAGCGGCGCGAGTTCCGAGCGGTACCGGAAGGCGAGACGAACGAGCCCCGCGAGCGCGTCGACGAGCGGCGACCCGTCGGCGACGATCATCAACGGCTGCGCGTTGCGCGAGCGGCGGGCCCTGCGGCCGTACGCCCTCATCGGCGCTCCTCGTCGGTCGGGTCGGTCGGGGCGGCGGCGTACGGGCCGGTCGGGGCGTGCGCCGCCACCTCGTCGCGGAGGTACGACAGCGGGTCGGGCTCGCCGCGCTGCGCGTGGAGCGTGGCGCGCGCGGCGGCGAGCAGGTTCGCGGCGTCGCGGCGTGCTTCGGTGAGGAGGGACGAGAGGCGTCCGTGCTCGGCGAGCAGGACGGGGATGTCCATGAGCGCGGTCCACAGTGCGGTGGGCGTGCGGCGGCGTACGGCGGTGGCGAGGTGGTGGGACACGGCCTCCTTGTCGAGGGTCGGTCGGGGTGCGGTGTCGGTCATGGGGTGGGTTCCGCCTCCTTTCGGTCGGGGCAAAACGTCGATGAGCGGGCCGGTGCGGAGCATCCGAGCGCTACAGGTGGAGCGTGGAGACGAGCCGGGCCGCCGCCTGCAACGCGTCGGCGATGTGCGGTCCGGACGTCGTGGACGTGAGGCAGAAGCCGAAGAACACGCACAGGGCCACGTGCCAGGCGCGGAGGTTGGCGTACCTCCACAGCAGCCAGACGAGGACGCCGAGCAGTACGGCGGCCGAGACGGAGACCTGCATGGTCAGGCCCTCCGCTTCCCGCGCGCTGCGGCGGTCGAAGACACGCGGCCGGCGGTCACGCGGCGCCGCGCCTGCTCGCGCCGCTGCCAATGGGCGCGGGCGCGGCACTTGCGGCACAGCCCGGCGTTCCGCCGGCCGCGGCGCTCCGGCGCGGTGAGCAGGGCTCCGCACAGGCATCGCGGGTCCTCTTCGGGGTCGGGGATGACGTTCACGGGGACGACTCCTCTCTCGGGGAGCCGCACCACTCGAACGCGGTATATGAACATGTCCAACATGTTCACGTCCACGGTGGCCAGCGACTGACGTACTGTCAAGGCGGGGATCGAGTGCTGCGACTCAGCGGGACTCAACGGGACTCAACGGGGGTCGGCGCGGGTCCGCGCCGACATCACCGAGAGTGCCGTCGCAACGCGGTACGTCATCACTACATGACTGGACGTGTGCGAGACGTCCCGCCTATTGTGGAGCCGTCTCGTGACGTCTTGAGGTCGATGAATGCCTAATGAGCGCCTGCGTGCCGCGTTGCTCGAACGCGGGCTCACGCTCGACGAGTTGGCCACCGCGATCGATGTCGACCCGAAGACCGTCGAGCGCTGGGTGACGACCGGACGCACCCCGTACCGGCGGCACCGGTACGCCGTCGCGGCGCAACTCGGCCTGGACGAGACCTATCTGTGGCCCGACGCGCTCACCCCCGACCAGGTCGCCGGCGCGTCGGAGAGCGAGATCGTCACCGTCTACCCGCATCGCTGGGCGGTGCCCTCCGACCTGTGGCGCCGCCTGTTCGAGACCGCGGAGGAGGAGATCGGGGTCCTCGTCTACAGCGGGCTGTTCCTGTCCGAGGACGCCGGTACGCACCAGGTGTTCCGCGCCAAGGCGGACGCCGGGGTGCGCGTGCGGATACTGCTCGGCGACCCGGAGAGTCCCGCTGTCGCCCAACGCGGTGCGGACGAGGGCGTGGACGACGCCATGGCCGCAAAGATCCGCAACGCCCTGGTGATGTACCGGCCGTTGCGCGGCGTGACCGGCATCGACTTCCGGCTCCACGACACGATCCTCTACAACTCGATCTACCGCGCGGACGATCAGGTGTTGGTGAACACCCACATCTACGGGTTCACCGCATCGCAGGCCCCCGTTATCCACCTCCGGAAGGTCGCCGGGGGCGGCATGGTGAACAACTACCTGGACAGCTTCGAACGCGTCTGGGACGGCGCCCGGCAACTGGAGTGACGACGGCATGCCCACCCGCTTCGACTACTTCGACGACCCCCGCGCGCCCAAGGCCAACAGCATCGTCCCCTCGGCCAACGTCATCGTCACCGACGACGCCGGCCGCGTCCTGATGATCCGCCGCAGCGACAACGGCAACTGGGCGGTGCCCGGCGGCGCCATGGACGTCGGCGAGTCCATCGTGCGGACCGGCGTCCGCGAGACCCTCGAAGAGACCGGGATCCACTGCCAGATCACCGGTCTCGTCGGCATCTACACCGACCCGCGCCACGTCATCCACTACACCAGCAACGACGAGGTCCGGCAGGAGTTCTCGATCGTCTTCACCGCGCGGTACGTCAGCGGCGACCCGACGCCCAGCGACGAGTCCCGCGAGGTGGTGTGGGTGCCGCGCGACGAGGTCGCCGGCCTGACGATGGACCGCTCGATGCGCCACCGCATCGACGCCTACCTCCGCGGCGAAGGGCTGCCCCAGCTTGGGTAGCGGCTGGCTCGACTCGGCGGCCAACGTCTTCAACGCGGTCGGCACGGTGGGCGCGTTCGGCACCGGATTCGTCCTCCTGCGCCGTGAGCACCGGCGCGAGGCCGACCGCGAGGAGGAGGCCCACCGCGCGCAGGCGGCCCGCGTCAGCGCGTGGGTCGAGGCGCACTTGCGCCCGGACGGCACCCGGGAACTCGCCCTCCACGTCCACAACGCCAGCGACATGCCCATATACGAGGTCGAACTGCCGCTGCCGGCCCCGGCGGGCGAGGAGTCCCGCACCGAGTTCATAGGCCTCGTCCCGCCCGGCAAGACCGTCCGCCGTCCCGCCCCGCGCGACTGGCTGCGCTCCTACGTCGAGCCGGAACCCGTGGAGATCGAGTTCCTCGACAGCGCCGGCCGCCAGTGGAACCGCGACGAACAGGGCAGGCTCGTCCGGTCGAGCCGCGCGGCTACGTGACGAGCAGCTCGTCGACGCGCCGCACGGCGGCGAGGATGCGCGGCGACGCCTCGGTGATGGAGGCGGTGACGACGGCTCCGGGGCCGTAGCGGGAGAGGATCTCGGAGAGCCGCTGTTCGACGTCGACGGGTTCGCCGGTCGGGGTCGTCGTCATGTCGCAGTAGATCAGCGCGTCGGCGAGCAGGCCGCCCACGGGCTCGAACTCGGCGGCCAGGCGGTCCCCGAGGCCGCGGTTGCGGGCCTCGACGTGGGCGCAGGAGTGGTAGGCGACCAGAGCGCACAGGCGCGGGTCGGCGTGTTCGACGTCGCGGAGGTAGCGGGCGCCGTCGAGGGCGTGCAGTCCGGTGTCGACCAGCTTCGGCGCGTAGCCGATGTCGTGGAGCCACGCGGCGCAGACGAGCAACTCGGCGTCGCCCCCGACGAGATGGGCGATGGACTCGGCCTTGCGGCCGACGCCCTGGCTGTGCGCCCAGCGACGCGGAAGCGCCTCGGCGAGCAGGTCGCCGGCGAGTTGCTGTGACCACGGGACGGATTGCACGGTGTCGAGGCTATCCCGGGTGGACGTCACCGTACGAAACGGCCCTTGCCGTGACGTGTCTCGATGAGTTCGGCGGACTCCAGCTCGGCGAGGGCCTGCCGCGCGGTCCAGCGCGACACCCCGTACCGCTGCGTCAGCGCGGTCTCGCTCGGCAGCACGTCGCCCCGGCCCAGTTCGCCGCGCTCGATCGCGGCGCGCAGGTCCGCGGAGATCCGCCGGAAGGCGGGCGCCGGGGCGGCGGACTCCCCGGGCTGTGCGATCCGGCGCCCCCGGCCGGGCACGGTGACGACCAGGCCCTCGCGTTCGAGATCGGCCAGCGCCCGGCGGAGTGTGTTGCGCGCGACGCCGTACTCGGCCCTGAGCGCGGCTTCGCCGGGGAGCTGCGTACCCGGCGGGAACTCGCCCTCGGCGATGCGGCGGCGCATGGCGTCCGTGATCGTCCTGTACGCGCCCCACGGCGTCGCGCGCGAACCCACCCGGTGCCGTCCTTTCGTGGTGTGTGGCGGTGAAGCGGGCCGGGACTCGCCTCGGCCCGCGTCGCCGCTTGCCTCCATCGTCGCGCATGGGAGCGGGTGGCGAACCGGGCGCGGCCGAGCACGCGTCCGGCTCGCCGGGGTGCGGGCACCGGGCCGTCACCCGTGCGGCCGGGACGCAGGCCCGTGCCGCTCCCAGTCGGCGCGGGCAGTTTCCAGCACCGACTTCGCCGTCGTGACGAGGAAGTCCCCGAGCGTTCGCAACTGCCGTCCGAGGTCCGCGAGGTCGTCCGGTCCGAGGTCGTCGATCCAGAAGTCGTCGACGATCTGGACGCGGGCGGTCGGCGTGCGGGGCTCGTCGTTCTCGCCGAAGGGCTTGCAGCCGATGGTGACCGCGAGGACGGGGGTGGCCTCCGCCGGGGCCTGACCTAATGTGACGGGGAGGATCAGGCCGCGCAGGTTGGCCTCCAACTCGATGTCGGCCAAGGCGAGATGGAGCCGGTCGGGACGGACGCCGCTGCGGCTGGGGTCGTCCTGAGCCCAGTCGGGGAGGTAGCCGCGAACCGTCTCCCCGTCCGTCGTGGTGATGGTCCACTCGCCCGAACGCGCCGTCTCCCGCTCGGCGTTCGTCATCGGGACGCTCCCGTACCCGCGTTGGTCTGCTCGGTCTCGGCCGCCTCGTCAGCGGGTGCGCACTCGGCCCAGACGAGCTTTCCGACACCGTCACGTTCGCCGACGCCCCAGCGCCCGCCCGTGAGCGCCTCCACGAGGAGCAGACCGCGCCCGGACTCCGCGTCGGCCGACAGCTCGTCGCGCTCGGGCTTCGTGTCGTCCGTGTCGTGGACCTCGATGCGCAGCCGGCCGCCCGGCAGCCGGCCGAACCGGATCTCGATGAGACGGTCGTCGGGGCCTGATGCGTGGCGTACGGCGTTGGCGGCCAGTTCGGTCACGACGAGTTCGGCTGTGTCCGCGAGATCGGCCATGTCCCACCGCTTCAGGCAGCGCCGCAGCGTCCGCCGGGCCGCGGGTACGGACGCGGGCTCGGCGGGCCACCGGTGGGCGACGGACTCCGGCCCCGCCTCGACGCGCTCGGGCAGGGCCGCCGTGGGCGCGAAGTCGACCTGATCGAGGGCGATTTCACGGGCCAGCGCCGCGTAGACCCTGGCGGACGAGTCCTGATCCACAGGACCCGGCCCCAGAAGACGCTCGCGCAGCCTCCTGGCCATGCGCATCGAGTCGCGCAGGGCGTGGCACAGGTGGGGGACCATCCCCGTCAGGTCCGTGTCCGGGCGGCGATCGGCCCACGCCGCCTCGACGTTGCGCAGAAGCCGTTCGGCCATCGCGAGCTGTACGGACTCCAGCCCGTCCGCCAGGCGTGAGACGTACGAGTCCTCGTCCGCCTCGTCCACGTACGCGGGCTGACCGTCCTCGCCGGCCCAGGGAAGAACGCGCATCACCGTACGACTCCCGCGACGCCGGGAATCGGGGACCTGGCGCTCACGGCCGCTTGCTGCGCCGGGTGTTCCTGCATGCTGGCCAAGGCTGCTCGCTCCGTTCGAGACGTTCCTGCCCCGGCCGGTCTGGGGTACTGCCTACCGCCTACGCCACAGGGTGCGGGCGAGGTGCCGGGGTCCGTGGCACGAGCGTCGGGCCCACGCTCCGGCGCGGACACCGCGTCTTGAGGGACGTCTAGGGACTTCTTGGGTAGTCTGAAGCCGTCCACACCCCGAACAAGGGGGAAGCGTGAACGACGCGCTCCGTCGCGCCCTCATGTCCGCCGGCCTCGACGCCGCCGATGTCGCCGCCCAGCTCGGCGTCGACCCCAAGACCGTGGAGCAGTGGTGCGCGGGCCGCGTTCCGTACGCGCGCAACCGCGCGTCGCTCGCCGCCCTCGTCGGCCGTGACGAGCACGAACTGTGGCCCGCCACGCGTCAGTTGCGCCCTCGGCTGCCACCCGGCGGCGAGGTGCTGGCGATCTACCCGCACCGCTGGGCCGTGCCGCGCGAGACGTGGCTGCGCCACTTCGCCGGCGCCGAGCGGGAAATCGGCATCCTGGCGTACAGCGCGCTGTTCCTCGTCGAGGACCCCGGCATCCTGCGTACCCTCGCCGACCGGGCGCGCGCGGGCGTCTCGGTACGCATCCTGCTCGGCGACCCAGACAGCCCCGAAGCGGCCGAACGCGGCGAGTCCGAGGGCATCGGCGACGCGATGCCCGCCCGCATCCGCAACGCCCTCGCCCTCCTCCGCCCCCTCACCGCGGAACCCGGAGTCCTCCTCCGCCTCCACCGCACGGCGCTCTACAACTCCATCTACCGCGCCGACGACGACCTCCTGATCAACCCCCACGTCTACGCCCAACCCGCAGCCGCGGCCCCCGTCCTCCACGTCCGCCCCACCGAGGACGGCATGCTCGCGGCCAACTACGCGGAGAGCTTCGAACGGGTGTGGGACGGAGCAATGATTTTTGGGTAACACTCACCGCTGTACTGGAGCGCGCGTCCACCGAGCTAAGTGCCAGAGTTATGAAGATACTGGTCTATCAAGCGCTTCCGGTCGGGCTCATGAAACTGCTCAAGAAACCGCTTAGCCTCTCTTAGCGCGGAATGCCCACGCTCAACCTCTCCGGTGGAAATCAGGGCTGACCCAATAGCCGTAAGTACGATTCCCTGCCCGTGGTCGTCTCCCACGCCACGAAAGATCTGCAAGGAAACTTGGTAGGATTCCAAGGCTTTTTTGACGTCGGAAGCCAAAATTGCTGCGTTTCCTAGATTCAAGTAACACATCGCTTCACCCTGGCTATCTCTTACTTCTCGGTATGCTGCGATTGCCGCATTGAGATACCTCGCGCCTTCTCGGAGGTGGGGAGTGGAGTGCTCTTGTTCCGCCCTCTGCATCAGCGTTGTTCCGAGCTGAGCCAGAGTCGATGCCTCTGCCTTTTTCGCTCCATTGCGAGCATGGACGGTTAGGGCCCGCCGCAATACTCCCTCAGCCTCCTGGAACCTTCCCGCCTCACGGAGAGAGATCCCGAGGTTGGTCAGAGCAAAACCTCCTTCTTCCCCGTAGTCTCCCCTGATTCTCATGGCTCTAGTCAAAGGCTCCATACTGGCCTCAACGCCGATCAGGTCCCTAAGTGCGCCACTCAGATTGATAAGCGCTCGCGCCTCCTGATCGTGATCTTTCAGGGAGTGCGCAAGAGCAACCGATTTATTGAACCAGCGCACTGCGTGGCGATACTTCCTCATCGAGTTGTATGCAATGCCGAGATTGTTGTAGACACCGCATAGGCGCGACAAATCGTTGGATTTTTTCGCAGCCTCCATTGCGGTGAACAATACAGACAGAGAGGAGGGAAAATCCGCAACGTTGTTGAGATATGACGCAACCGACGCTGCCAAGTCTGCGCTCGTGTCGTACTTTCCCAGCTCTGCGGATACTGCAACGCTGGCGACCAGGTTTGACGCTTCGGCAGTAAGCCATTCCATGGCTCCGGTCCGATTTTCAAAACCGTCGGTCAGTTGATCTCGTGGGTGACTGTTGATCCATTCGGCGGCACAGGCGGCTCGATGTTCGAGGCGGGATACGAGTCTCGTTTGAGCAGCGTCGCGAGATTCCTTGGTATCGACAATCCGCGACAGCTCGGCCGCGTACAAGCGTACCAAGTCATGCATTCTCCACCGCCCCGGGAATTCACTTCTCTCCAACAAATGGCAGTTGAGCAGGTACCTCAGAGCCCGCTTCGCCTTTAGGTGATCTGTGTTGAGCAGTAGGGCAGCTGATTCCGCTGACAAGTCAGCGCTCGGGTTAAGCGCCGCCGATCTGAATGCTGCAGCATGGAATTCACTCAGTCGCACGTAGGATCGCTCGAAAGCTGCACGTACGGCAACTTCTTCATGTTCCAGTCCCGCCAGTCGCTGCTCTTCTTGTGTAAGCTCACCCGCAAGTTCTGATGCGCTCAGGTCTGGATCGGAGGCCAAAATTGCCCCAACAATGCTCAAGGCCAGAGGTAGACGACCGCACAGATTTGCTAGTTCGACAGCGGACTCGGAAGGAAGTTTCCGTCTCGCTTTGGCGCTAATGAGGACTGCTGCTTCTTCGGGTGAAAGCACGTCTAGTCGCACATTAGTCGCCCCGGGGATTAGTGGGGCAATAGAATTCCGAGATGTGATGATGACCCTATGTGCAGGGGCGTTTGGGATGAGAGGAAGAACTTGCTCCGGATTGCGGACGTTATCCAGGAGGATTAAAACGGGCAGTTTGGCCCTTGCTCGCTTTTCCAATTCGGCATGAAATTGCGGAGCAAGATTTTCGGGTGTCGGGTCGATTGCGTCGACTCCCAGGGCCTTGAGAACTGGCGATTAGAGTTGATGTGGGTACACAGAGAGATCGGATGGTGTGTCGTATCCGCGTAGGTTGACAGAAACGGCGCCGCCAGGGAAAAGCTTTTGGTGAATTGCAAGGAAGGCGGCCCGTGTGGCCAGCTCGGTCTTTCCGATGCCACCAAGTCCTGATAGCACTAGAACAGTGCGGTCGCTAGTGCCTCCTTCTGCCGTTCGGAGGTGGAAGAGGATGTTCTCGATCTCGGCATCACGGCCGACGAACTCACCGATTGCAAGTCCCGCTCGGCTCAGGGGAATGACGGTTGGCGGAACAACGGGGTCGCCGCCGTCATTGACATAGAGGTCGCGACCTGCCTGGTATACTCTTGCTTGACCGGATGCTTGTGCGCCAATCGTCATGCGGCTTTGAGAGTTACTCATGACTCTTGGATGTGTTGGTCGCGAGCGGCCTGATAGACCCGGCTATGTCCTGTTGCGTGGGCCTCCATATGTACAGGGTTGCTGCCCGCCGAATGCTGACGTGACACGTCGTTCAGCAGCGCCCGCAGCTCTTCGGCGGAGTTGGGATCAGCGAGCAGTAGCCGGCGAATCCGCCCGCGCCACTCCACCTGAAGCTCGATCTCTGTCTGCTGATCGTCGCTGCTCCGTGCGGCCAGCAGTTCCTCACGAGTCTGGGCAAGTTCATCAGCCACAGACTCAGCCCGCTCTGGGTGCACACCGCGCCAGATGGCAACGACTCCATCTCGCGTGCGCTGCCAGGCATCCGTGGCCATGAGCGTGACGATAGTCGTACCAGCAGTACCCGCAAGGGTGGTTACCTGTGGATCCATCAAGGCCCCCCAACCTCTCAGTCGGCATCACCGCCGTGACCGGTGGCTCAAAAGCTACCGGTCAAGAGAACGACTTCGCCAGATCGGTTGATCGCTGGTGAGGTCACTAGGGCTTCATAGACAACGGCTCCGCGAGCGGATGCGTACGCATGTGAAGCCGCGCGGCCCTTCAAAGCTGGTTGCTGCGGTCGGCCATGGTCGGCGCTTTGTCAGCGGTAGGGCTGATCACCAAGCTCCGACTCGTCCGCTGGCGCCTCCGACCCCGACAACCGCGTCAGCGCCGCGCGCAACTCTCTGACCTGGTCGGACAGGTTCGAGTAAGACTTCGTTTCTTATGGCGCGATCGTTCGTTGTTCCGTGCATGACGGATCTGGTTGAGCGGTTGGTGCCGGACGAGTTGTGGGTGTTGTTCCGGCGGGTGGTGCCACCGACTGAGGTGATACGTCCGCAGGGCGGCGGCCGACGCCGGGCTGGTGACCGCGAGGCTCTGGCTGCGATCATCTTCGTGGCGACGTCGGGCTGCACGTGGCGGCAGTTGCCGCCGGTGTTCGGGCCGGCCTGGCAGACGGTCTACCGGCGGTTCGCCCAGTGGAGCCGGGAGCGGGTCTGGGCGCGGTTGTATCGCGTGATCCTCGACGAGCTCGGGGCGCGGGGCGAGTTGGACTGGTCGCGGTGCGCTATCGACTCGGTCAGTCTGCGGGCGACAAAAGGGGGCCTTTGACGGGACCGAATCCGACCGACCGCGGCAAACTCGGATCGAAGATCCACCTGATCACCGACCGGAACGGGCTGCCCCTGTCCCTGGGGATTTCCGGCGCGAACATGCACGACAGCCAGGGCCTGGAGCCGCTCGTGCGAGGCATCACGCCCATCCGCTCCCGCTGCGGGCCCCGGCGACGGAAGCCGGCGAAACTGCACGCCGACAAGGGCTACGACTACGACCACCTGCGCCGATGGCTCCGCGAGCGCGGCATCCGCCCCCGCATCGCCCGCAAAGGCATCGAGTCCTCACAACGGCTGGGCCGACACCGCTGGGTCGTGGAGAGAACCGTCTCCTGGCTGGCCGGCTGCCGACGGCTCCACCGCCGCTACGAACGCAAGGCCGAGCACTTCCTCGCCTTCGTCGGCATAGCCGCAATCCTCATCGGCCACCGCCGACTCGCCCGCCTAGATGCGCAAGGGCATTCAGTGTGAGGTTCCAACGCTGCTGGTGCAGACACGCAAGGGCGCGATCTCAGGCTCCGTCATGACCTGCTCCAAGTGGCCGTCCGCCTCGTCCAGCTCCGGCCAGGCGACGACCCCTGGCATGTTGTCGGCCAGGAAACCCTCCACGATCGGACCAAGTTGGTCGGCAACCCTGTAGGTGCCGTCGAACGGCAACTCCTCCGGAGGAACGGAGCCGGTCGAGCACCGGAGCTGCCCGGCCTGCCCGTCGTGCCACACATAGAACGTCGCCACTCCGGAGAAGCCCAGCTCGCGAATGCGTTCCCGGATGCCGGCAGCAGTCTGTTCGAAGGCAGCGACCACCTCGGCAGCGGACAACGGCCGCCCGTCCTCGTCACCTGCACCCAGCGACCAGGTGTTCGTCTCCCACTCCACCCGCCGGTTACCCGGCTCCAATGCAAGCGGCTCTTCGGCCACCTCAGCGATCCATGTCAACAGCACTGAAAGCAGTATCCCCGCCTGGAAGGGGGTGGGGCCGACCATAAGAAACGATGTCTAAGTGGTCAGGACCTCCACTCATCCCATGCGCCGGACGGCGCCTCCTGGTTCCCGGGGGGCGCCGTTCGGCGTTGTGGTGTGCGGGCGCGGGCGGCGAGGACGCGTACGGCGCCGCGGGTGTTGTGGGTGCCGCGGTCATTCGGCGGCGGCCTCGCGGATGAGGCGCAGCGCCTCGGGGGCGCCGCCGTCCCACGCGGGGCCGTGGCCGGGTAGGACCCACGTCGCGTCCGCGTCGTCCAGGCGGTCGAGGGAGGCCAGCGCCTGCCCGGGCTCCAGGGTGAAGGGCGCGGGCTTGGGGCCGGTCGCGCCCGTCAGGACGTTGCGCGTGGTCATCGCGTCGCCGAGGAAGAGCGCGTCGACCGCCGGGACGTGCACCGCCACGCTGCCGGGCGTGTGGCCGGGCACGTGGATGATCCGCGGCCTGCCGGGCACGTCGAGCACCTGCCCGTCCTCGACCGGGCGCAGCTCGCCGGCCGGCTTGATGCGCAGCCCGCCCTCGCGGGCCGAGTACCACAGGAAGCCGGCGATCGGGCCTGCCTTCACCGGACCCCAGCCGCTGCTGGGCTTCTTCACCTCCAGGCGGGCCCGCGCGTCGTCGGCCGGGTGCAGGTAGGCCGGTATGCCCTTCTCCCGGGACAGCCGGGCGGCAAACCCGATGTGGTCGGTGTCCCCGTGGGTGAGGATCAGCGCGCGGACGTCGTCCAGGCTCCGCCCGATGCCGGCCAGTTCGGCCTCCAGCAGCCGCCAGTAGCGGGGCAGGCCCGCGTCGATGACCGTCACGCCGTCGGCGTCGACGACCAGGTAGCTGTTGACGATGTCGGAGCCGATGCGGTGCAGGTTCTCGGCGATCTTCACGGGGTGCCTCCTGGGCGGGCGTGGGTGGGGAGCTGCCTGCCCTGCGGGGCCGGCGAGTTCAAGGCTACATCGATTAGCCTTCGGATGGCTACACTGATTAGCCTTGAAGTCGTCCGCCCCACGTGGATCCACGTGAGGCCACGCGAACCGATCGCCCCGGGGCGGTCGGTGACGAACCAGGAGGCGCCGGATGCCCGCCCACGCCCAGACCTCGAACGCCGCCGTCGTCGCGGCCGGCCGCCGCCTGCTCGAAGAGCGCGGGACGGAGGCGCTGACCATGCGCGACGTCGCCGACGCGGTCGGGGTGCGCACGCCGTCGCTGTACAAGCGGGTACGCGGCCGCTCCGACCTGCTGCGGCTGATCCTGGAGGACGTCACCGACGAACTGACCGCGGCGATCGACGGGGTGGTCGGCTCCGGCCACCCCGCGGCCGACCTGCGGGCCGCGATGAACGCCTACCGCGCCTTCGCGCACGCCAACCCGGTCACCTACGCCCTCCTCAACGGACCGGCGGCACCCGAGGGCGCGGCCCTGCGCGCCCAGCGGTCCGCGGCCACGCTGATGCGCCTGGTCACCGAACTGTCCGGCCCCCGGTCCGCGCTCCCGGCCGCGCGCACCCTCGTCGCCTGGGCGAACGGCTTCATCGGCATGGAGCTCGCGGGAGCGTTCCGCCTCGGCGGCGACGTCGACGACGCCTGGGACTTCGGCCTCACTCGCGTCCTGGACGCGATCAGCTCCTAGGCTGCACCGACGCCCCGTGAACCGCGGCGGCCGCGGCATTCGGCGTTTCCGAGATGTTCATTCTCCGGCCACGCCATCGGCGAAAGAACTCATTGACCGAGCACAGCGAACACTGATGTGATTTCGCCTCGAACGTGTGACGTGCCAGTGGGGTGGGGATTTTGGTACGCAAGGCGGCTCTGTTCGGCGTGCGCGAAAAGCGCTGGCTGCACGTTTTCCGATTCACGCTTTCCGCACTGCTGGCCGCCGTCGCCGCCGTCGCGGGCCCGTCGACTGCCTACGCGGACCAGGGCACGCCGCCCGCACGGGCGACGGCAGCGACCCAGACGCCTTCCCAGCGCGCCGCGGCGTCGGGCGAGGCGGTGGAGGTCGTGGGAGCGCGCACCGAGTACACCACGACGTACGCGAATCCGGACGGCATGACCTACACGCTGGACGACTCGGCGGTCCCGGTCCGGGTCAGGGACGCCACCGGAAGCTGGGTGACACCGGACAGTACGCTGCACCGCCGAACCGACGGCACCGTGACGCCCACGGCGACCATGGCGGACCTGGTGTTCTCGGGTGGCGGGAGCAGCGCGCCTCTGGTGACGATCGGTAGTGCCGACCGGTCGATGTCGCTGACGTGGCCCGGCGCCCTGCCGACTCCGACGACCGAGGGCGACACCGCCGTGTATGCGGACGTGCTGCCCGGCGTGGACCTCCGGCTGCGGGCGACGGTGGACGGCTTCCGCGAGCTACTGGTCGTCAAGACCCCCGCTGCCGCTGCCGACCCGAATCTGAGCCGTATCGAGTTCGGGCTGGCGACTGCCGGCGTGCACATGGCGACGACCGCCGGCGGCGGGATGGCCGCGGTCGACGACGACGGACGCAAGGTGTTCGTCGCTCCTCCTGCCCGGATGTGGGACTCGGCGTCCACCGGCGCGGCACCGCAGACGAGGCCGAGCACCACAGAAGGAGCCGGCGCTTCCCGCGCGAGCACCGAGGACGGCCCGACTCCGGGCGGGACGGCCGTCACCGTGCCCATCGACGTGGACGGCACGAGCCTGGCCATCGAGCCGGACCCGGGCATGCTCGCCCAGACGGATCCGGACGCCTACCCGCTGTACATCGATCCCGACCCCATCGCCGTGAACCCCTCCTCCGCCGAGCGGACACTGCTGCGCAACGACGGGGTCGCCGACTACGGCTGGGACAACACCGACCAGGCGGGCGGCCAGCAGGGCAAGGGCGACGGGCTGTGCGGAAGCTGGAACGGCTACTACTGCGGCCCGGGGTACGTACAGCGGCTGTACTTCCAGTTCACCCCGGCAGCGCTGAAGGGCAAACACGTGCTGTCGGCGACCTTTCGGATCACTTCGCCGTGGGCGTTCCAGTGCCAGGACCGTACGAGCGATCTGGTGCGCACCGACAACTTCACCTCCTCCACGACCTGGTCGAGTCGGCCCAAGGAATTGGACTGGATGGGAGATCGGCTGTTCTCGGCCGGCCGTGGATCTTCGTGTGATCCGGACTCTCCTGCGGCGCCCATCGAGTTCACCGACAACCCCGCCGAGCCGGACGAGAACCTCACACCGACGCTCCAGGACTTCGCAGCGGGCAAGTTCGCCAAGCTGACGCTGGAGCTGAGGGCGCACGACGAGGGCGACGCGTCCGCGTGGAAGCGGTTCAAGAACGATGCCACGCTCAGCGTCACCTACATCCCCGTCCCGACCCAGCCGACTCTCGCCGGGGTGAAGAACGGCACCAGTGTGCGCTGCGAGACGAACGCGTCCGACCCGGACGTCATCGGCAACCCCCAGCCGCTGCTGGGCGCGACCGTTCGGGTCGCGTCCGGGAGCACCACCGTCGACAACCACGCCAGCCTGCGCGCCGAGCTTCTGTTGCAGCAGTCCACCGGTGGCGCGTGGAGCGCGGTCGAGGACTTCGTGCGCCCCGAACCCGATGACGGGTTCGCCATCGAGAACCAGGCCGTGGCGGACCTGTCCCCGGCCGTGCTCTCGGAGGGCGTCCTCTACCGGTTCGCCGCGTTCACCTGGTCCTATGCCGACAACGGCACCACGCACATCGACTCGCCCAGCACGGTGACGACCGCCGGCTGGTGCTACTTCACGGTGGACAAGACGGCTCCCAAGGAGCCTGTGATCACCTTCGACGGCCCGTACTCCGAGTGTCTGCCGAACTCCTGTCCCGCTCAGGGCGGCCCCGGCGTTCCGGGTTCGGTCACCTTCACCCACGCCGCAGCCGATGTGAACGTGACGCACCTGCAGTACAAGCTGTCCACCGATGCCCAGTGGCGGGCCCCGATCTCCGGCTCCAGCGCGACCGTCACGCTGGTCCCGCCGCTGTCAGGCACGGTCCAGCTCCAGGTCCGGGCTCAGGACGGCGTCGCGGGCGGACGCTGGGGCTACACCGCAACGACCCAGTTCAACGTGGCCATGGGCGCCGGCCCCGTCCGCGACTGGCACTTCGACGACGCACTGACGTCGACGACCGCCGCGGACTCGCTGAGTCCCGGCGACAGCGGACGCCGAGCCACCCTGCACACGGCGGAGCCGGCTGGTCGGTCATGGGACGGCGCGGGAACGACGACCGTTCCCTGTGGCTGAACGACTCCGCCGACCCCTCGCAACAGGCGGGGTACGCCGACACCGGCGGCCCCGTGATCAACCCCTCGTCGTCCTTCACCGTCTCGGCATGGGCCTACCTCACCAATGACACGCAGTTCCAGACGGTCGTCTCGCAGATCGGCAGCGACGTGTCCGGGTTCAACCTCCGGTATTCGCCGAGCCTGCACAACTGGGTGTTCCTGTGGACGTGGAACTCCGGCGGGACGCAGCAGCAGGCGGGAGTGAACGGCACGCAACCGGTGACGCTCAGAGCCTGGACGCACCTCGCCGTCACCTACGACGCGGCAACGCGAACGATCACCCTGTACGTCAACGGCAAGGCGCAGCCGCCCGCGACCCTGCCGGCCGCGGCCGCCGCGCAAACACCTGACAGCGCCTTGCAGATCGGACGGGCCCGCCTCACCGCGGGCACACCGGGCACCTACTCGGCCTACTGGCACGGCCGCATCGACGAGGTCACGCTGTGGCAGCGGGCCCTGACCTCCGAAGAAGCGGCGATCGAGACGCAGCTTCTCAGGGAGAACGACGGCCTGCCCGCGCTGGAGAACGTCGTCGACTGGAACCCCGACGGCGCGACTCCCGGCGCGTCCACCCTGGCGGACACCACCACGGGATACGGGAAGGTGCTGACCCTCGCCGGCGGCGCCCGCCTCGACGGTGCCGCGATCGTTCTCGACGGAGCCGACGGCTCCGCCTCGGCCCCAGGTCCGGTGATCGACGAGACCGGGTCGTTCACCGTCAGCACGCAGGTCTCGCTCGACCCCGACGTCCTGCTCACCAAGCCCGTGGGCTACACCGCCCAAGCGGTGGGGCAGCGCAGCGCGGACGGGTCGGCCTGGGGCCTGTGGTACCAGCTGACCGGATTCGAGGACGATCCGGAGACCGACAGCACCGTGCCCGTCGGGTTCTGGCATTTCGGCCGTCTCCTCGCCGACGGCACCTTCGACGGCGTGACCTCGGACGCCTCGGCGGCGGTCGACACTCCTGTCTCGCTCGCGGGCGTCTACAACGCCCGATCCGGCACGGTGCGCCTGTACGTCGGCCTCGACCCCGACGACGTGGAGAAGACGTTCAGCGTCGTCCTGGGCTCGGGCGATCTGTCGGTCGGCAACGGCTTCAACGGATCCTCCGACCATTACCTGCCCGGACGCATCACGGATCTGCGCTTCTGGGTCGGCGCCGCCGCCGACCGGGACCAGATCGAAGACATCGTCGGCGCGTAGCTCGTCGCGCCTCACCCTCGCATGGAGGAAACAGGTGGGTAGCGGTACCAGAGCGCGCCTGCACCAGGTCGGGACGGGAATTGCGCTGTCCCTGGCGTTGGCCGTTCCCGTGGGCCTGGCTCCGGCCGCCCACGCCGGAGTGCCTGTGGCAGGAGTCGGGCGACCAGCGGTCCCCGGGCAACGGGTGAGCGCCGTGCACTCGTCCACTCGTTTGAGCGCCCAGGCCGCCCGGGACGTCGCGGCACAGAAGGCGGCGAAAGCCCTGCGGGCGAAACGGGCCGTCGCCGATCAGAAAGCCGCCTGGCCGGAGCGCGGCGAGGCCACCGGCGTACTCGACGGCACACGGCACCAATTGGTCGCCGGCGGCCTGCCGGTAGCCGTCTCCGGCAGGGCCGCGACGAAACAGGCCGCCGCAGACGGACGGTTGAGGATCGACACGCTCGGCAGCGCGTCGGCGGAAGCCGCCGGAGTGCACGGAGTGCTGTTCAGCGCCACCGCCGTGAACGGCATGAGCGGCCATGTCGACGTCGGCTACGGGGCGTTCGCGTCGGCCTACGGCGGCGGCTGGGCGGGACGTCTGCGCATGGTCCGGCTGCCTGCCTGCGCGCTGACGACCCCCCGCCTCGCTGCCTGCCGGGTCCGGACGCCGCTGCCCTCGCACAACGACGTGCTCTCCCGCACGGTGACCGCCGATATCAACCTGCCGGCCGACAAGGCCGACCGGGCCGGAACGCAGGGGACCGCGCCCGCCGCGAGCCCGGTGGTCCTGGCACTGACGGCGGACATGTCGGGCGAGTCCCCCACCGGCTCGGGCACATACGCCGCGACGGCCCTGTCGTCGGAGTCGACGTGGGCCGCCGGATCGTCCTCCGGCTCCTTCACCTGGTCGTACGACTTCGGAGCGCCCCCGGCAGCGGCGGGTCCGCAACCGAAGCTCGGGCTGTCCTACGACTCCGGAAGCGTCGACGGGCGTACCTCGTCGACGAACAACCAGGGATCGGTCGTCGGAGAGGGCTTCGACCTCACCTCGTCCTACATCGAGCGCTCCTACGCCACCTGCGACGACGACGGTACGACGGACAAGCAGGACCTGTGCTGGAAGTTCGACAACGCCTCGCTGGTGCTCAACGGCGCCTCGACGGAACTGGTCAGGGACGACACCAGCGGCGTGTGGCGGCTGAAGGACGACGACGCCTCCACCGTCGTCCACTCCACCGGCGCGGACAACGGGGACGCGGGCGACGCGACCATCGACGGCGCCGGGGAGTACTGGACCATCACGACCGGCGACGGAACCCGTTACGTCTTCGGTCTGAACAAGCTGCCCGGAGCCACCACGCAGCGCACCAACTCGGTATGGACCGTCCCGGTCTTCGGCAACGATCCGAACGAGCCGGGCTACACCCACGGCACCGGCTTCTCCGGGCGTGCCGTCACCCAGGCATGGCGCTGGAACCTGGACTACGTCGTCGACCTGCACGGCAACGCCATGTCGTACTGGTACACGCCGGAGACCAACTACTACGCCCAGAACGGTGCGTCGACCGCCACCGCCGCCTACACCAGGGGCGGATACCTCACCGAGATCCACTACGGCCAGCGGTCCGACACGCTCTTCTCGGGCACCTACTCGGACAAAATCGTCTTCGGCTACGACGAACGCTGCCTGGCGACCGACTGCAGTTCGCTGACGAAGGACACCGCGGCGCGATGGCCCGATGTGCCGTTCGACGCGATCTGCGCGTCCGGCGCCACCTGTGACGCGACCGGACCGTCGTTCTTCACACGCAAACGGCTCACCAGGGTCGAGACGTCCGCGTGGTCGGCCACCGGCGCCGCCTACAAGCCCGTGGACAGGTGGGATCTGGTCCAGGAGTTCCTCGACGAACAGGAACTCGCCGACAGCAGCGACCAGATCCTGATCCTCGACTCGATCCGCCGGACCGGGGAGAACGGCACATCGACGCTGTCGCTGCCGCCCACGACCTTCACCTACCAGTCCCCGCCCAACCGCGTCGACGGCGCCGCCGACGACATCCTGCCGTACTACCGCCCACGGATCGCCACCATCACCACCGAGACCGGGGCGCGGACCAAGGTCACCCTGTCCACGCCCGAGTGCCACCGCGGCGGCACGATGCCCGCCTCGGAGGACCAGGACACCAAGAGCTGCTTCCCCCAGTACTGGCACATCAACGGCGCCGAGACGGCCGGACTCGACTGGTTCAACAAGTACAGCGTCAAGAGCGTCACGGTCTCCGACACCACGGCCGGAAACCTCGATCTGATCAGCAGCTACACCTACGGCGACCCGGCCTGGCACTACGACGACGACCCCTTCACGCCGGCCGACGAGCGGACCTGGTCACGGTGGCGCGGCTACGGAACGGTCACCGTCACCAGCGGCAACGCGGCCACGACGTCGAAGACGACGTCCGTCTACCTGCAGGGCATGAACGGGGACAAGCAGAAGGGCACCTCCACACCGCGCTCGGCGACCGTCGCGGGCGTCGACCTCCCCGGGCTGGACGTCGCCGACCAGACGGACAGCGACCCCTACGCGAGCTTCCTGCGCGAGAAGATCACCTACGACGGGCCCACGGCCGTCTCGGTCGTGGTCAACGACCCCTGGTCGCGGAACACGGCGACGCAGCACAAGTCCTACGCCGACGTCGCGGCGACTTACGTCCGCACGGCGAGGACCCGGACGTCGACCTATCTCACCGCCACCTCCTCGTGGCGCACCCGCAGTGTCGGGACGACGTACGACGACTACGGAATGGCCACCGAGGTGGACGACTCCGGCCAACTGGGCGTCAGCGGGGACGAGACCTGCACCCGTACCTGGTACGCCCGCAACACGGCCGCTGACGTCGGGATCACCGCCCTGGTCTCCCGCACCCGGGTCACCGGCCGGGACTGCTCCACCGCCGAGAACGACCTCGACCTGCCGACCGGGACCGCGAACCGCGGGGACGTCCTGTCCGACACCGCCACGGTCTACGACAACACCTCGGCCACGGCGTGGAGCGCCGGCCAGACGCCCACGAAGGGCCAGGCCAACTGGACGGGACGGGCCGCGTCCTATCCGGCGACGGCCACCGGCGGCGAGCGCAACCCCACCGCCTGGCAGACCGTTGCCACGGTCCAGTACGACACCGACATCGCGACGGACACCGTCAAGCTGGGCCGCCCCAGAGTCGTCACCGACGCGGCGGGCGCGTCCACGACCACGGTCTACACACCTGCCGGCGTAGGGCCGCTGACCAAGACCGCGGTCACCAACGCGGCGAACCAGAACAGTTACACCTATTTGGACCCGGGGCGCGGCAGCCTCCTGAAGTCCTACGACGTCGACCTGAAGATCACCGAGAACACGTACGACGCCCTCGGCCGGGTCACCGCCACCTGGCTGCCGGACCGCAGCCACGCAGGACAGCAGACCGCCAGCTACGTCTACGCCTACGGCGTCAGCAACACCCTCCCGTCGTGGACGTCGACCGGCGCCGTCCACGACAACGACGGCGGCTACACCACGAGCTACTCCCTGTACGACGCCCTGCTCAGGCCGATCCAGACCCAGTCGCCCACGCCGCTGGGCGGCCGGCTGCTGACCAGGACCGAGTACGACTCCCGCGGGCTGCCGTTCCGTACCTCACAGGACGTGTTCGACGACACCAGCGCCCCCGACGGCACCTTCCAGACCACGGACCCGGGACAGGTACCGAAGTACACGCAGACCGCGTACGACGGGGTCGGACGGCCGACCACCAGCACGTTCTCGGTCTTCGGCGACCTGAAGTGGACGACCACGTCCAGCTACACGGGGGACAGCGTCGCGAGTTCGGCCCTGCAGGGCGGCTCGGCCGTGCGGACCATCACGGACGTGCTGGGACGCACCGTCGAGCAGCGCCAGTACGCGAGCACGTCACCGGCCGACGCGCAGTACGGCGCCGGCGCCGGAGCGGCCTACACCTCGACGAAGTTCAGCTACACCCGCGACGGCAAACAGGCCACGATCACCGGCCCGGACAGCACCCGCTGGACGTACGCCTACGACGTCTACGGGCGGCAAACGAGCAGCACCGACCCGGATTCGGGGACCACGACCACCGGATACGACACTCTCGACCGGGCCGTGTGGACCAAGGACGCCGACGGTTCGGTCGTCGCCACCGCGTACGACAAACTGGGCCGGCCCACCGGCACCTACGACGCGTCGGCCGCTACCGACAGCGCCGGGATACCGGCCCAGCAGACGCCGCAGAACCAGCTGACCGGCTATGTGTACGACAGCGTGGCCAAGGGGCAGTTGACGTCGTCCACCCGCTACGTGGGGGGCAACACCACCGGCGGCAGGGCCTACACCACCGCCGTCTCCGTCTACGACGCACGGCACCGTCCGACCACGACGACCCTCACGCTCGACAAGACCGATCCGCTCGTCACGTCCGGCGCCACCGCCACCACCTATACCTTCCACACCGGCTACAACCCCGACGGAACGCCCTCCTACTCGGAGGAGCCGGCCGCAGCCGGGCTTCCCGACGAGAGCCTCACGCCTGCCTACGATGCCGTCGGGCTGCCCACCGCCCTGTCCAGTGGTTCCGGCGGATACGTCCTCGCCACCTCCTATTCGGCGCTGGGGCAGGTCGACCAGCTCACCCTGGGCGTGTCGAACGCCCTCACCGTCAAGCACCTCTTCGTCAGCAACACCTACGAGGAGGGCACCGACCGGCTCACGCAGTCCCGGGTCACCGACCAGACGCACCCGTACGACCTGCAGAGCCTCGGCTACACCTACGACGACGCGGGCGACGTCACCTCCGTCGAGGACGAGGCCACCCTGGGCGGCACCGGCGCCGCGGACAACCAGTGCTTCTCGTATGACGGCCACCAGCGTCTGGCACAGGCCTGGACCCCGACCGACCCCGACTGCTCCGCCGCGCAGCCGTCCACCGGCGGGCTCGGGGGCGCGAGCCCGTACTGGACCTCGTACGCCTACACCGCAGGAGGGCTGCGCTCCACGCAGACCGACCACACCGCGTCGGGCGACGTCCTGAGCACCTACTGCTACGACCCGGCGCGGCCGCACGCGCTGACCGCCGTCCTCACCGCCTCGGCCACCTGCGACGGCGTACCTGCGGCGTACACGTACGACGGTGCGGGCGACACCACGACGCGGCCGCACGGCGGCGGCACCCAGGATCTGGCCTGGGACGTGGAAGGGAACCTGTCCCAGCTGAAGGAGAAGTCCGGCTCCGCGGTCACCAGCACGACCGACTACGTCTACGACGCCCAGGGCAGACTCCTCATCCGCCGCAACGTCGACGGGGAGACCGTCCTCTACCTCGACGGCGCCACGGAGATCCACACGACGAGCGTGAGCGGCAAGCCTGTTACATGGGGCCAGCGCACGTACGTGTTCGACGGCCAGCCGGTCGCCGCCCGCACCACGCAGACGGGCATGCCGGGGCTGACCTGGCTGGCCGGCGACCAGCACGGGACGAGCAGTCTCGCCGTCGACACCTCCGCGAACCAGAACCCGGTCAAGCGCTACCTGACGCCTTTCGGCGCGCCCCGGGCGGGCGGCAGCGGCACGTGGCCCGACGACAAGTCCTTCCTCGGCGCGCCCGCTGACACCGGTACCGGTCTCACACAGCTCGGCGCCCGCCAGTACGACCCGGCCACCGGCCGTTTCCTGAGCGTCGATCCGCTGCTGACCGCGAGCGATCCGCAGGCTCTCAACGGCTACACCTATGCCGACGACAACCCGGTGACCCTTTCCGATCCGGCCGGCACGCGCATCGAGGAATGCGGTACGGGTGCGGCCACGTGCAGCGGGGACAACCACCACGTCAACGACGCGACGACAACGGCCGACACCACATGCGCCCACGGCGGGTGCTCCGACTCCGCGCCCCACGGATCGCAGGACCCGGCCGACACCGCGCCGCCGTCGACCGTGGAGGTCTACCCCACCGTCGTCGTGCCCAGGGACTGGGACGGATGGCTGGACTTCGCGACCGCACTGGACAAGCGCATCGCCAAGGACTGCGAGTTTCAGGACTTCTACTGCGACGACCCTTCCCAGTACGACCGCGAGGGTGCGCGTGCCGGCGTCACCCAGACGCTGACGACCGACGTCTTCATGGCCTGCAGCGACATCGGAGGGTGCCCAGCGACCATCCACGGGGCCGGTGCCGGGGCGGTGATCGCTGCGAATGCCGCCGCGCTGTCCGGTCCGGGCGACGTGGCCGGAGAAGGGGATCTCTTCAAGACGGGGAACGGCCGATCCCTGAAGGGCGGGACCGGTTGCAACAGCTTCCGACCCGACACGCCTGTTCTCGTGGAGGACGGCAAGACCAAGAAGATCGGGGATCTGCGCGTCGGGGACCAGGTGGAGGCCGCGGACCCCGACACAGGGAAGCACGTCGGCTCCCGCGAGGTCACGGCGACGCACATCAACCACGACCACGACCTCGTCGACGTGACGGTCGAGACCGAAGCCGGCCACGCCGGCGTCCTGCACACCACCTCCAAGCACCCCTTCTGGGACGCCACCCTCCACGTCTGGGTCCCCGCAGGCCGTTTGAAGCCCGGCCACGTCCTGGAGACCGCCGCCGACCAGCACGTCCGCGTCATGGCGGTCCGCCTCCGCCCCGGCACCGCGGAGATGTGGAACCTCACGGTGGACCAGCTCCACACGTACTATGTGCTTGCTGGAAATACGCCGGTACTGGTGCACAACGTCGGAGAATGCCCTATAGATGGGGTTCCGCACGGCGCGATCGGCGAAGCGGCGTCGCTTGATCGACTCCAGAAGGGTGGATACACGGACATCACCCCACAGGTGCGATTCATCAACGGCAATGGCGATGTCTTCATTGCAGACTTCGTCGCGCGAAATCCGAACGGCAACTGGGTTGCTGTTGAATCCAAGGTGGGTGGAGCGACGGTGACAGATCATCAAGCCGTCGGATACCCAGAGCTAACGAGCCGTGGGGCAATTCTCAATACGAGCAAGCTTGAACAGTATGGGCTGAAAAAGGGCAGTACGGTGACGATGCCCCTGGAGATCGACCATTGGCGATGTGGCGTATGTAATCCGTGATAAGAAATGGGCTCGGAGTGCTTTGGCGCTCCGGGCCCATTTTTTGGTTACTCATCTACCGCCAGGCGGGGAAAGCTCCACTGCGCAAGCTTCGATGGATGCGGCATAATGAGGATCATGGCTACCAATGAGCAAGGGCGTTCGGCGACACACCTGGCTGAACGGTTGATCGAACTCGAAGGCCCCAAGGAAGTCCTTCTGGCTGCCGGAGAGTGGATGGCGTATCGGTTGGAGCGGGACGGCTTTCGTTGGCTCAAGGGACGAACTAGCTTGGAGCGTCGCCTTGACGGGCGACTTGAGTGCATGCGCCTCGAAGGCAGCCGCTGGAACAAGGCGGGAAAGTTGATCGAGTTCAGTATCGTGGGCCTGGAAGTCTTCGATGAAGGACTCAAAGCATGGAGGAAGTCCAATCCTGGCCTCACGGTTGAGCGTCCTGAATCTGTAGAGGGTATTGTTTGCGCCACCAGCTTCCTTGACATCTCGCGGGAGGCCAAGGCGATCGTCACCCTGCCTTCCGACAGGATTGCAGTCGTCGATAGGCTGTGTGAACACGCACGAGAGGTTGCATTGCCATGGTTCAGCTCTTCTGAGGACCCTGAGAATTTGGCTGATGCGGTGCCAGACGCGCTCCTCCGCCCAACCGGCTTTGGGCAAGACCTGCTGGAGTTCCTGGTTAGCCGAGGATTCCATGGGGAAGCCAGGTCTCTGATTCGGCGAGTTATTTCTCTCGGTGATTCGTATCGCGATGCAATTTCCGAAGGTCGCGATCTCGCCATTGGTGGCGGGCGTGCAAACTGGCATTCTCCGCAGGCTCTGGGGTGGAGCGGCGAGGTCCTAGGCCTGCTCTGAAATTCGATCGATTTCGATGTCCTGAATTCGTGTAGCGGCGCGCGGGTGAGCGGAGGCGCGAGAGTCCTCCGCTACGTGCCCGGGGTGGCGTATTTGTGGTCGGCGTGGGGGTCCAGGGCCAGGCGGTAGCCGCGTTTGACGACGGTCTGGATGAGGCGGGGGGCGCCCAGGGCGGTGCGGAGGCGGGCCATCGCCGTCTCGACGGCGTGCTCGTCGCGGCCCGCGCCGGGCAGCGCGCGCAGCAGGTCGGCGCGGGGGACCACCCAGCCGGGGCGGCGGGCCAGCGCGCGCAGCAGGGACATGCCAGGCCGGGGGGACCGGACGCAGCACGCCGTCCACCACCGCGGCGTGGCCGCGGATCTCCACGCGGTGCCCGGCAACGGGCAACGGGCGCACCCGGCCCGGGAGTTCGTTGGCGATGAGCTGCACGAGCGGACCCAGGCGGAAGCGCTCGGGCTCCCGCGTGGGCACGTCCCGCGACTGCAACGGCAGCGCCGTCACCGGCCCGACGCACGCCGCGAGCACGTCGGAGCGGAAGGCGTCCAGGAGTTCGCCGATCCGGCCGAGCCGCTCGGCCCGCTCCAGCAGCGACGCCGCGGCCGGCGCCGAGGTGAAGCTCACCGCGTCCAGCGACCGCGAGAACACCGCCTCCAGCAGCCGGTCCACCGGCGCCAGGTCGTCCGGCGGCATCCACCGGTAGACCGGCACGCCCACCACCGTCGCGCCCGCCTCGCGCAGCGCCTCGCTGAAGCCCGGCAGCGGCTCACCGTGCAGCTGCACCGCCACGCAGCGGCCCTCGACGCCCTCCTCCAGCAGGCGCTCCAGCACCTCGGCCATCGACTCCGAGGCCGGCGACCACGTCTCGGTCAGCCCGGCCGCGCGCACCGCGCCGCGCACCTTCGGGCCGCGGGCCAGCAGTTCCACGCCGGTCAGCCGGGACAGCAGCACCTCGCCGAGCCCCCAGCCGTCGGCCGCCTCGACCCAGCCGCGGAAGCCGATCGCGGTCGTCGCGACCACCACGTCCGGCGGCCGGTCGATCAGCCGCTTGGTCACGGCGAGCAGCTCCGCGTCGTCCGACAGCGGCACGATCCGCAGCACCGGCGCCCGCAGCACCGCCGCGCCGCGCCGCTCCAGCAGCGCCGCCAACTCGTCCGCCCGCCGCGCCGCGGTCACGCCCACCGTGAACCCGGCCAGCGGCGGCACCGCGCCCGGCTCCTGAGCACCCCGCGCGCGGGCCCCACTGCTGTTCGGCTCCATCTGGCCACGTCCCACCTGGCTGCGTTCCCCTTGCCTTGCACGTCCCGCCCGCCGCGTTGCCGCGTTGCGCCGCATTCCCGCGTTGCGCGCGTTCCCGCGCCGCGTTGCGCCCGCCGCGTCGCGCCGCGTTCCCGCGCCGCGCCGCTTCCCCGCGCCGCCCGCGCTCCCTGCGTCGCGTGAGTCGCCCGGGAGCCGGGTTGCCCCCCGGGCACCCGCATCGTCCCAACGCCGGGTGACGCCCCCGGTTCGCCCGCGTTTCCCGGGCGTTACGGACGCGTCCCCGGACCCGGGTCCTGGGGCGCGCGCCCCCGCGCCCGCCCCCCGCGCTCACACCTCAGCGTAGGCGGACGCCGCCGCCGGATCGCCCGGCCGCCCCGCGCCCGCGGCCTCGCGCGAGGCCGCGGCACCGCCCTGGACGACCGCCCCGCGCAGGTATACGGCCCAGGTGACCGCGAAACACACCGCGTAATACGCCAGGAACGCCACGAACGCCGGCGTCCCCGTGCCCCGGCTCAGGAACGACTCGCGGAAGGCCAGGTTGATGCCGACGCCGCCCAGCGCGCCCACCGCGCCGATCAGCCCCATCGACGCGCCCGACAGCCGCCGCCCCCACGCCACCGCGGCCTCGCCGGTCAGCCCCTCGGCCAGCGCCCGCCGGTGGAAGATGCCGGGGATCATCTTGTACGTCGACCCGTTGCCGACCCCGGTGAGCACGAACAGCGCGATGAAGCCGGTCAGGAACAGCCCGAGGGACTTCTGCGCCGAGGCCGTGACGACCACGCCGGTGGCCGCCGCCATCGCCAGGAACGTGCCCAGCGAGATCCGCGCGCCGCCGAACCGGTCCGCGAGCCGCCCGCCGACCGGCCGCACCAGCGAGCCGAGCAGCGGCCCGATGAACGTCAGGTACGCCGCGTGCAGCGGGGTGCGCCCGAACTGGTTCTGCAGCACCAGCCCGAAGGCGAAGCTGTAGCCGATGAACGAGCCGAACGTGCCGACGTACAGCAGCGACATGATCCAGGTGTGCGGCTCCTTGGCGGCGGCGACCGCGGCGCCGGTGTCGTTGCGGACCGCCGCGAGGTTGTCCATGAACAGCGCGGACAGCAGCGCCGCGACCACGATCAGCGGGATGTAGATCGCCAGCACCACCCGCGGGTGGCCGGCCCGGCGCCGGCGATCACCGCGAGGCCGACCAGCTGGATCGCGGCCACGCCGATGTTGCCGCCGCCCGCGTTGAGGCCGAGCGCCCAGCCCTTCTCCCGCAGCGGGTAGAAGGAGTTGATGTTCGTCATCGACGACGCGAAGTTGCCGCCGCCGACGCCGGTGAGCGCCGCGACGACCATGAGCGTGGTGTACGAGACGCCGGGCTTCATCACGAACGCCGCGGTGACCGTCGGCACCAGCAGCAACAGGGCGCTGACCACGGTCCAGTTGCGGCCGCCGAAGATCGCCACGGCGAACGTGTAGGGCACCCGCAGCACGCCGCCGACCAGCGTGGGAACGGCCACCAGGAAGAACTTGCCGGCCGGGTCGACTCCGTAGCCGGAACCCATGAAGAGCACCATGACCGACCACAGGCTCCACACCGAGAAGCCGATGTGCTCGGACAGCACGGAGAAGGCGAGGTTGCGCGCGGCGGTCCCGCGCCCGCCGCCCTCGGTCCAGAACGTCGTGTCCTCGGGGTCCCAGTGCTCGATCCACCGGCCCCTGAGCGTCATGCGGGCCCTCGCGCCCTCCGCCGGTCCTCCGGTGGTACGGGGCCGGTCCCCGCGCTCCCCGCCCGCTGCCGTCGTGCCGCTCATCGCCACTCCCTGCGTCGAAGTTGCCGCCGACCATAGGAACCGCGGGTTTCGGCCCGATGGCCCGCGGCGTGACGCGGCGGCAACCACGGACTCACCCGCGGCGCGGCGGCGGTGTGAGCTGCGTACCCGCGGGCGGGCCGACCGCCGCGCCGGGCCGCGCTTCTCCGTCAGGTCGCGGCCGGGTCGCGGCGGCTCCGTCAGGTTCGGGCGGCCCGCGGCGGCGGCTCACCAGGGCGCGGGCTCACCGGCGGCGGCTCACCAGGGGCGGCGGCTCACCAGGGGCGACGGCTCACCAGGGCGCCGGGCCGTCCTCGTCGGTGAAGGTGCCGGTGGGGCCGTCCGGGCCGACGGTCGCCATCCGCACCGCCGCGACGGCGCCCTGGGCGGGCGTGCGGTGGCCGGCGAAGTTGTTCAGGTCGGTGGCGACGAAGCCGGGGCAGACCGCGTTGACGAGGATGTTCTCGGGCTTGAGCGCGCGGGCGTACTGGAGGGTGACGGCGGTCTCCGTCGTCTTCGAGGGGGCGTAGCCGACCGCGATCGGCCGCTCGCTGCCGGCGTCCATGTCGGCCATGCCGGCGAGCGAGCCCGCGGAGCTGGAGACGTTGACGACGCGCGGCGCGTCGGAGCGGCGCAGCAGCGGCAGCATGGCCTCGGTGACCGCGATGACGCCGAAGACGTTGGTCTCGAAGATCGTACGGATGGTGTCGACGTCGACCGTGCCGGGCTGCTGGTCCACCAGGCCGCCGCCGTTCGGGCGGCTGATGCCGGCGTTGTTGACCAGGACGTCGAGCCGGCCGTAGCGCTTCTCGACGGTGTCGGCGGCCGCGGCGACGGAGGCGGCGTCGGTCACGTCGAGCACGACGGAGGTGGCGTCGCCGCCGGCCTCGCGCAGCTCCCGCGCGGCCTGCTCGCCGCGCTCGGCGCTGCGCGCGGCCACGACGACGGTGTGGCCGAGGGCGGCGAGCTGTCCGGCGATCTCGCGGCCGATGCCCTTGTTGGCGCCGGTGACCAGGGTGATCGTGGTGGTGGATGCGTTCATGTCTCCAGCACACCACCGCGGCGCCCCCGCGGGCCAAGACCGGCTCGGCCTGGATCGATACGCTGGAAGCATGGATGTGGCGGGAAGGCCGGGGGCAGCGGAGGCGGCGAGGGTCGTCGGGACGGCGGGGTCCGGGGCGGCGGGGCCCGGGACGGCAGCGGGGTCCGGAACGGCCGGGGACGTGGATGCGGGCGCCGGCGCGGGCATGTCCGGAAGCGCGGCCGGAAGCGCGGCCGGGGGCCTGCTGGAGACGCGCGAGCTGGCGTACTTCGTGGCCGTGGCCCAGGAGCTGCACTTCGGCCGGGCGGCCGAGCGGCTCGGCGTGGCCCAGCCGGCGCTCTCGCGCGCCGTGCAGCGGGTCGAGCGGCGGCTCGGCGTGCGCCTGCTGGAGCGCACCAGCAGGGCGGTGCGGCTCACCCCGGCCGGCGCGGTCTTCCTCGCCGAGAGCGGCAAGGCGCTGGACGCGGTCGCCGCGGCGGTACGGCGGGCGCGGCGGGCCGGGCAGGAGGAGCGGCGGCTGACGGTGGTGATGAAGGCGGGCGGGGACGGCGGCCTGCTGGAGCGCATCCTGCCGGTGTACCGCGCCGACCCCGACGCGGTGGAGGTCGACTTCGTCGTGTGCGGGATCGGCGAGCAGGCGGGCATGCTGCGCGACGGGCGCGCGGACGTGGCGTTCCTGCACGCGCCGCACGACGATCTGAGCGGGTTCGACACGGAGGAGCTGCTGCGGCTCGACCAGGTCGTGGCGCTGGCGCGGGGGCACCGGCTGGCGGACCGGGCGGCGCTGGTGCTCTCCGATCTCGACGGCGAGACCTTCCCCGGTGGCCCGGGTCGCTCCGGCCGGACGCCGAGGGGCCCGAGGTGCGCGACTCCGCGCAGCTGATGCAGTTGGTCGCGCTCGGGCAGGTGGTCGCGGTGCTGCCGGAGACGGTGCGGCGGCATCCGCAGCCGGGGGTGGCGTACGTGCCCGTGCTCGACGCCCCGGCCGCGTCCGTGCTGCTCGCGTGGCCCGAGCGCACGGGGTCGCTCGCGCTGGCGTCGTTCGTCCGCACGGCGCTCGACGTCGCGCACGCGAAGACGCTGGGCGCGAGCCATTAGGGGCGCGGGGAACGGCTCCCCCAGACTCCGTCCGGGAGGTACCCCCAGCAACCACCCACCGGGCCGGTGGTCCGGATCGCACCGAACAGCCCCTTTGGGGCGGTGGCGACGTTGCGCGCCGCGAGGGCTGGTCGCGCAGTTCCCCGCGCCCCTGAAAAACAGGTCCGGCGCCGGGCCGGCGTACGGGGGCGCGCCCCTGAACTCAGCGTCCAGCGCTGAGCCGGGGTAGGAGGGGGTGCCCAAGAAAAACGCTCGGCGTTGAGTTGACGTGGGCGTTGGGGCACAGCGCCGAGCGTCGGGCAGCGTAGGGTGGACGGCTGTCCCTGACGCGGTCGTGCCAGGGACGAGCACACACGCCGAAGGGGGTCCTGCGTGGCCGCGCAGACCACAGCACCGGGTGTCCGGGAACAGGAGATCGCCGCCGAGCAGGCGCACCTGGACCGGGTGTACCGCCGCCTGGAGGAGAAGATCCACGAGGCGGAGTTCCTGATGGACGACGCCGCCAAGCGCGGCCAGGTCGGCACGCCCGGCGCACTGGCCGAACGCGACGCGCAGGTCTTCCGCGCCGGCGTCCACCTCAACCGGCTGAACAGCGAGTTCGAGGACTTCCTGTTCGGCCGGATCGACCTGCTGCGCGGCAAGGACGGCCAGAAGGGCGCGGACGGCGCGTACACCTCCGTCGAGCCCGCCGACGACGCGGTCCGCCCGGACGCCACCGCGGACGTCGCCGAGACGCTGCACATCGGCCGGATCGGCGTGCTGGACAGCGACTACGCGCCGCTGGTGATCGACTGGCGGGCGCCCGCCGCCGCGCCGTTCTACCGCTCGACGCCGGTCGCGCCCGGCCGGGTGGTGCGCCGCCGGGTGATCCGGTCCAAGGGCCGCCGGGTGCTCGGCGTCGAGGACGACCTGCTCAGGCCCGAGCTGACCACCGGGCTGCCGGTGGTCGGCGACGGCGCGCTGATGGCCGCGCTCGGCCAGGCCCGCACCCACTCCATGCGCGACATCGTCTCCAGCATCCAGGCCGAGCAGGACCTGGTGATCCGCGCGCCGGCCGCGTCGGTCACCGAGGTCACCGGCGGCCCCGGCACCGGCAAGACCGCCGTGGCGCTGCACCGCGCGGCGTACCTGCTCTACCAGGACCGGCGGCGCTACTCCGGCGGCATCCTGTGCGTCAGCCCGACGCCGCTGCTGGTCGCGTACACCGAGGGCGTGCTGCCGTCGCTGGGGGAGGAGGGCCAGGTCGCGATCCGCGCGGTCGGCTCGCTGGTGGACGGCGTGAGCGCGGAGCTGTACGACGAGCCGGCCGTCGCCCGGGTCAAGGGCTCGCTGCGGATGCAGAAGGTGCTGCGCAACGCCGCGCGCGGCTGCCTGGACCGCGCGGAGGACGTCCCCGCCTCGCTGCGCGTGGTGGCCTTCGGCCGCCGGCTGGAGCTGGACGCGCAGGAGCTGGCCCGGGTCAGGCAGCAGGCGCTCGGCGGCACCGCGCCCATCAACCTGCTGCGCCCGCGTGCCCGCAGGCTGCTGCTCGACGCGCTGTGGCGCAGGACCGGCCGCCGCTTCGACGACGCGGAGCTGGCCGCGGAGGAGCGACAGGGCTTCGACGAGGACATCAGCTCCGAGCCGGACTTCACCGGCTTCCTCGACGCCTGGTGGCCGGTGCTGGAGCCGGCCGCGGTGCTGGCCGCGCTCGCCGACGAGCGGCGGCTGTCGCGCTGGGCCCGGCGGGTGCTGACCCCGCCGGAGGTGCGCCGGGTGGCGCGCTCGCTGCGCCGCGACGGCTTCTCCGTGCACGACGTGGCGCTGCTGGACGAGCTGGCCACGCTGCTGGGCGCGCCGCCGCGCGAGCGCAGGCCGCGCGAGCTGGACCCGCTGGACCAGCTCACCGGCCTGGAGGAGCTGATGCCGCAGGCCCGCGAGGAGAGCCGGCGCGAGCGGGCCGAGCGGCTGGCGCAGGAGCGCACGGAGTACGCGCACGTGATCGTGGACGAGGCCCAGGACCTCACGCCGATGCAGTGGCGGATGGTCGGGCGGCGCGGGCGCACCGCGACGTGGACGGTGGTCGGGGACCCCGCGCAGAGTTCGTGGTCCGACGTGGACGAGGCGGCCCGGGCGCGCGACGAGGCGCTCGGCAGCAGGCCGCGGCGGCGGTTCACGCTCACCGTCAACTACCGCAACCCGGCGGAGATCGCGGAGGTCGCGGCCACGGTGCTGGCGCTGGCGATGCCCGGCAGCGAGCCGCCGCGGGCGGTCCGCTCGACCGGGGCGCTGCCGCGGTACGAGGTCGCGGACGCCTCCGAGGATCTGGCCGCGCGGGTGCGGGGCGCTGCCGCGCGGCTGCTGGAGGAGGTCGACGGGACGGTCGGCGTCGTCGTGGCCATGGCCCGCCGGGAGCAGGCGCGGGAATGGGTGGCCGGGCTCGGCGAGCGCGTGGTGGCCCTCGGCAGCCTGGAGGCGAAGGGGCTGGAGTACGACGCGACGGTCGTGGTCTCGCCCGCGGAGATCGCGGAGGAGTCCCCCGCGGGGTTGCGGGTGCTGTACGTCGCCCTCACGCGGGCGACGCAGCGGCTGGTCGTGCTGGCGCGGGAGGCGGATCTGCCGGACGCGGCGGGCGTCCCGGATCTGCTGCGGGCCGACTGAGCGGGCGGCGTCCGACGCAAGGGCTTCCGCGGCCGCAGAGCGAAACCACCGCGGGCCCCTCCCTGGGGGAGGGGCCCGCGGCGTGAAGCTGTGACACCGGCCCGCCATGCTCGCCTCGCGGCAAGTGGGCGCTCGAAGCGCCTAAGGTTGGGCCCGGGGGCTTGGATCGAGCCGGTGCCGTATCCAGGCTAACAAACCCGCGGGGGATGCGATTCCCGTTCGCGTCCCCTTCGTGCGCGTCTTCGTGCGCGTCGGCCCCCGCGGGCCCCCGTCCGGCGGAAAACCGTGCCGCACGCCTGCGCGTTGCCCGCCCTTCACATCGTGGAAGTAGCCTTCCACCGTCGGCGGTGCTTACCTGACGCCCAGGGGTCGTCGGATTCACCCGTACCCGCAGGTAAGTGCGACGATCGACACGCACAGCGAACCACCCTCGCAGGAACCGGAAGAAGGTCGTCATGGCAACGGCGCCAAGCGTCTCGTACTCGATCACCGTGCGGCTGGAGGTCCCGGCCAGCGGGACCGCGGTCGGCCGGCTCACCACCGCCGTGGAGTCCTCCGGCGGCTCGGTCACCGGTCTGGACGTCACCGCCTCGGGTCACGAGAAGCTGCGCATCGACGTGACGATCGCCGCGACCTCGACCGAGCACGCCGACGAGATCGTCGGCAAGCTGCGGTCGATCGAGGGCGTGGCGATCGGCAAGGTCTCCGACCGTACGTTCCTGATGCACCTCGGCGGCAAGATCGAGATGCAGTCCAAGCACCCGATCCGCAACCGCGACGACCTGTCCATGGTCTACACCCCGGGCGTCGCCCGGGTCTGCATGGCCATCGCGGAGAACCCCGAGGACGCCCGCCGGCTGACCATCAAGCGCAACTCGGTCGCCGTGGTGACCGACGGCTCCGCGGTGCTGGGCCTGGGCAACATCGGGCCCAGGGCGGCGCTGCCGGTGATGGAGGGCAAGGCCGCGCTGTTCAAGCGGTTCGCCGGGATCGACGCGTGGCCGCTGTGCCTGGACACCCAGGACACCGACCAGATCGTGGAGATCGTCACGGCCATCGCGCCCGGCTTCGCGGGCATCAACCTGGAGGACATCTCCGCGCCGCGCTGCTTCGAGATCGAGGCGCGGCTGCGCGAGGCGCTGGACATCCCGGTCTTCCACGACGACCAGCACGGCACCGCCATCGTGGTGCTGGCCGCGCTGACCAACGCGCTGCGCTGCGTCGGCAAGGAGATCGGCGCGCTGCGGGTGGTCATGTCGGGGGCGGGCGCGGCCGGCACGGCCATCCTGAAGCTGCTGCTGGCGGCCGGCGTCAAGCACGCGGTGGTCGCCGACATCCACGGCGTGGTGCACGCCGAGCGCGCGGACATCAAGGCCGACGGGGACGGCCCGAGCGGCGCCGCGCTGCGCTGGATCGCCGACAACACCAACCCCGAGGGCGTCACCGGCACCCTGAAGGAGGCCGTGGTGGGCGCCGACGTCTTCATCGGCGTCTCCGCGCCGGACGTGCTGGACGGCTCGGACATCGCCCGGATGGCCGACGGCGCGATCGTCTTCGCGCTCGCCAACCCCGACCCCGAGGTCGACCCCGGCGCGGCCCGCGAGCACGCCGCGGTGGTCGCCACCGGGCGCAGCGACTTCCCCAACCAGATCAACAACGTGCTGGTCTTCCCCGGCGTCTTCCGCGGCCTGCTGGACGCCCAGTCCCGCACGGTCAACACCGAGATGATGCTGGCCGCGGCGCGGGCGCTGGCGGGCGTGGTGGGGGACGGCGAGCTGAACCCCAACTACATCATCCCCAGCGTCTTCAACGACAAGGTGGCCGGCGCGGTGGCCGGCGCGGTGCGGGACGCCGCCAAGGCGCAGGGCCCGGCGGTCGCCGCCGCGGCCGGCTCCGGCCCGGTCCCGGCGTGAGTGCGCGACGGAACGCGTGACGGCGTGAGCGCGGCGGCGCGATGGCGCGACGGCGTGAGCGCGGCGGCGTGACGGCGTGACGGTCGGTCGGAAAGGCGCGGGCGCACGCTTTAGCACCACCCGCGCGCGGAGGGAAGGACCGAAACGGCCGAAATGGCGGCGGAGGTCGATCCCGAGCGTCGACCGGCCGCGACATTCCGTCATCATGGGGCTTCCGCTGCGGTTTTTCCGCGACTCGCGCGGGCGGGCGATTGGCTTTCCCCCATATATGGGGGCAGGATGCACACCTGGGCAGTGAGGCACACAGCATCAGCTTCGAGCTCGCGCCCCCATGGCAGAAAGAACACGGGAGTACAGATATGAACCGCAGTGAGCTGGTGGCCGCGCTGGCAGACCGCGCCGAGGTGACCCGCAAGGACGCCGACGCCGTTCTGGCCGCGTTCGCCGAGACCGTCGGTGAGATCGTGGCCAAGGGCGACGAGAAGGTCACCATCCCCGGCTTCCTGACCTTCGAGCGCACCCACCGTGCCGCCCGCACCGCCCGCAACCCGCAGACCGGCGAGCCGATCAACATCCCGGCCGGCTACAGCGTCAAGGTCTCCGCGGGTTCCAAGCTGAAGGACGCCGCCAAGGGCAAGTGACCCCCGGCAGCGACACGAAGGGCGGCCGCCCCCCATCGGAGGGGCGGCCGCCCTTCGCCGTGTACAGCGTCCCGCATGGCCGAAATCCGACGGTGCGTCAGGCCACCGCGACGATTTCCCGGTCGGGCCGGTCGATGTGGGCGCCCAACTCCTCCAGCTTGTCGAGGAAGTTCTCGTAGCCGCGGTTGATCAGGCTGATCCCGTGCACCCGCGAGGTGCCCTGCGCGGCCAGCGCCGCGATCAGGTACGAGAAGCCGCCGCGCAGATCGGGGATGACCAGGTCGGCGCCCTGCAGCTTGGTCGGGCCCGAGACCACCGCGGAGTGCAGGAAGTTGCGCTGCCCGAACCGGCAGGCGCTGCCGCCCAGGCACTCGCGGTAGAGCTGGATGTGCGCGCCCATCTGGTTGAGCGCCTCGGTGAAGCCCAGCCGCGACTCGTAGACCGTCTCGTGCACGATCGACAGCCCCGACGCCTGGGTCAGCGCGACCACCAGCGGCTGCTGCCAGTCGGTCTGGAAGCCCGGGTGCACGTCGGTCTCCAGCGCGATGGCGTCCAGCGGGCCGCCCGGGTGCCAGAAGCGGATGCCCTCGTCGTCGATCTCGAAGGCGCCGCCGACCTTCCGGTAGGTGTTGAGGAAGGTCATCATCGAGCGCTGCTGCGCGCCGCGCACGTAGATGTCGCCCTCGGTGGCCAGCGCCGCGCTCGCCCACGACGCCGCCTCCAGGCGGTCCGGCAGCGCGCGGTGGGTGTAGCCGCCGAGCCGCTCCACGCCGGTGATCCGGATGGTCCGGTCGGTGTCCATGGAGATGATCGCGCCCATCTTCTGCAGGACGCAGATCAGGTCCTCGATCTCCGGCTCCACCGCGGCGTTGGTGAGTTCCGTCACGCCCTCGGCGAGCACCGCGGTCAGCAGCACCTGCTCGGTCGAGCCGACCGACGGGTACGGCAGCCGGATCTTGCAGCCGCGCAGCCGCTGCGGGGCCTCCAGGTACTGCCCGTCGGCGCGCTTGTCGATCGTCGCGCCGAACTTGCGCAGCACGTCGAAGTGGAAGTCGATGGGCAGGCCGCCGATGTCGCAGCCGCCCAGCCCCGGGATGAACGCGTGGCCGAGCCGGTGCAGCAGCGGGCCGCAGAACAGGATCGGGATGCGCGACGAGCCGGCGTGCGCGTCGATGTCGGCGACGTTCGCGCTCTCCACCCGGGTCGGGTCGAGCACCAGCTCACCGGGTTCCTCGCCGTTCTCCACCGTGACGCCGTGCAGTTGCAGCAGACCGCGCACCACGCGCACGTCGCGGATCTCCGGGACGTTGCGCAGTCTGCTGGGCTCGCTGCCCAGCAGCGCGGCGACCATCGCCTTCGGCACGAGGTTCTTCGCGCCTCTGACCCGGATCTCGCCTTCCAGAGGGGTGCCGCCATGGACAAGCAGAACATCGGCGTTGTCGTTCATGGAACTCGCGATCGTCGTGAGCGGTGTGCGGGAGGCACATGGTAGTCCGACGCCGGGCGCGGCCCGCGCGCCCGGCGTGCGACCGGTCGGCTTCCGGGCGCACGCCCGGGCCCGGCCCGGACCGTGCCCGGACCCGGCCCGGACGCGCGCCCGGACCGTGCCCGGCGCACGTGTCCGGATCGCGCCGGGAGTGCGTCCGGTTCGCGCCCGGATTCCCGTGCTGACACCACGTCTTGCCGCCGATTGGGGGATCATGTCCCGCATGACCGAGGTGTCGTCGCTCACCGGCCGGCTGCTGGTGGCCACCCCGAAGCTGGCCGACCCCAACTTCGACCGCACCGTGGTCCTGCTGCTCGACCACGACGCGAAGGGCACGCTCGGCGTGGTCCTGAACCGGCCCACCCCGGTCGGCGTCGGCGACGTGCTGGAGCCGTGGGCGGAGCTGGCGGTCCCGCCGCAGGTGGTCTTCCAGGGCGGGCCCGTCGCGCTGGACTCCGCGCTCGCCCTCGCGGTGGTGCCCGGCGCCGGCGAGGCGCGCGCGGCCGGCCGGGACGGCGTGCTCGGCTGGCGGCGGGTGCACGGCGCGATCGGCCTGGTCGACCTGGAGGCCCCGCCGGAGCTGCTGGCCGCCGAGCTGGGCTCGCTGCGGATCTTCGCCGGTTACGCCGGCTGGGGACCGGGCCAGCTGGAACGCGAGCTGGCCGACGGCGCGTGGTACGTGGTGGAGTCCGAGCCGGGCGACGTCTCCGCGCCGGACCCGGAGCGGCTGTGGCGGGCGGTGCTGCGCCGCCAGCGCGGCGAGCTGGCCATGGTGGCCACGTATCCCGACGATCCGAGTCTCAATTAGGCTTGAGGGTCATGAGCACTCTTGAGCCCGAGCGCGGGGCGGGCACCGGCACCCTGGTCGAGCCGACTCCGCAGCTCTCCCACGGTGACGGCGACCACGAGCGCTACGCGCACTATGTCCAGAAGGACAAGATCATGGCGAGCGCGCTGGAAGGCACGCCCGTCGTCGCTCTCTGCGGCAAGGTCTGGGTCCCCGGGCGCGACCCCAAGAAGTACCCGGTCTGCCCGATCTGCAAGGAGATCTACGAGGGCATGCCGGTCGGCGGCGGCGACGGCGACCGCAGCTCGTCCGGCAAGGGCGGCAACGGCTGAGGACCGCGTGCCCGGCGCGAACGGCGCCGACGGCACGGACGGCGTGTCCGACGGCGACACCCCGGACGCCCAGGGCGGCGTCCCGGGCGCCCCGGACCCGGTCGGCGACGCCCGCCGGGGCCGGCGCGCGGCGACGCGGCGCGTGATGCGGCGCGCGGCGACGCGGCGCTGAGCGGAGCCGGTCTCGGCGAGGCCGGTCCGAGCGACGCCGCGCTCGGTGAGGCCGGGCCTGGCGACGCCGGGCTCAGCGACGCCGCGCTCAGCGACGCCGCGTGGGCCGAGGCGGCCTGGGCTGAGGCCTGGACCGAGGCGGCCATGAACGATGCCGCGTGGCCGGACCTCCCCGCGGGCGACGGCCCCCTCGCCGACGGCCCGACCGGTGACGTACCCCTCGCCGACGGCGCGGCGGGCGACGCCGGACGCGCCGACGCCGCGGTCGGCGACGCCGTCCGGCCGGAGGGGCCCGCGCCCGACGACGCTCGCAGCGGCGAGCGGGTGCACGCGCTGGTCGGCCAGGGCCGGTTCGCCGAGGCCCACGCCGTGGTCAGCGACGCCTTCGTGGAGCGCAACGGCAGCGCGGGCTATCTGCTGCGCGCCTGGGTGCTGGCCCAGGAGCAGCGGCCCGCCGAGGCCCGCGAGGCCGTCGACTGGGCGCTGGCGCTGGCCGGCCCCGACGAGACCGCCGACGTGTTCGTCCTGGCCGGCGTGGTGCTGCTGGCGCTGGACGAGGCGCACGCCGCGCTGACCGTCGCGCTGCGCGCGCAGGGCGCGGACCCCGACGGCTGGGAGCCCTCGGTACTGCTCTCCGACGTCTACCGCAGGCTCGGCCGGGTGGCCGACGCGGCGGCAGCGGCCCGCAGGGCGGTGGCGCTCGCCCCGCACGAGGCCGAGGCCCAGGTCGCGCTGGCCCGCTCGCTGTCCGCGGGCCGCGGGCTGTTCGGCCGGATGCCGCGGCGGCAGCGCGGCGAGTACACGTACGCGGTCGAGCGCGCGCTGACGCTGGGCGCGGAGCCCGGCCAACTGGTCGCGCCACGGGCCGGCGTGGTGGTCGGCGGCGTCGGCCTGGCGCTGTTCTGGGGCGTCCAGCTCTACCGCCTGGAGTCCGGCGGGCGGTGGCAACTGCTGGCCGCGGGCGCGGTGCTGGCGGCGACGCTGGTGCTCGTCGCGTTCCTGGTCGTCTCCGGCACCCGCCGCTCGGGGGTCGGCGCGCGCACCCGGCTGCGGGCGATCCGCGCGACCACCCGCACCGAGATGGTCGGCGACGACTGGCTGTGGCGCATCGCCGCGGTGCAGGTCGCGGCGGCGCTGCCGGCGCCGGTGCTGGTCACCGCGGGGCTGGCGGCGGACCGCGGGCGGCGCGGCGAGCCGTGGCCGCTGTGGGCGGTGGCGCCGGTCACCGCGGTCGGGCTCGCCGGGGTCGCGGCGGTGCTCGCGGGGACGCGGTGGTGGTACGGCGCGGGGTTCGCGCGGCGGATCGTCCGCTACCGGGGGCTGGTCCGGCTCCAGACGGGCGTGGGGGTCGCCTTCCTCGGCGCCGCGCTCGCGCTCGCGGTCCGCGGGGGCACGTCCGCCCGCGCGTGGGGCGATCTCGCGCTCGGGGATCTCGCGTGGACGGTCGCGGGGTGCGCGGTGGCGCTCCCCTACGCCGCGCACCTCCACACCACCCGCCGCCTCGACGCCGGGCGCTGACCCGTCAGGGGCGCAACCCATGACCGGCCGGTGGGGGAGGACCGATCTGCCCCTTCGGGACGGTGGCCACGTTGGGCGCCGCAGGGGTTGCTCGCGCAGTTCCCCGCGCCCCTGGGGGTTGAGGTCCAGCGCCGAGCTGACCCACGCCGGCCCGCGCGGCTGATGTCGACGCCCAGCGTGGGCGCTGCGTGAAATTGGTCTATGCCAATCGCGGATTATGTTGCATGGTGGTCCCATGGATCTCATCCCCACCCCCACCCACACCACCGCGTACGACCCCGGCGCCGGCTTCGCCCTGACCCCCCGTACCGTGCTGGCCGCAGGCCCCGGCGCGGAGGACACCGCGCAGTGGCTGCGGGCGACCGTGGGCGCGGCGACGGGTCTGCCGCTCGCCCCGGGGGAGTGGCCCGTCACCGCGTCCGCGGGCCTGCCCAGGAGCGCCTCCGCGAGCGCGGCCGGGACCGCCGCCGGAAGCCCGAGCGGCGCCCCCGCCGGCGTCGTGCGGCTGGCCGTGGACGAGACGGTCCCCGGCGGCCCGGAGGCCTACCGCATCACCGTCGACCCCGCCTCCGGCGTGCGGATCACCGGCGCGAGCCCGGCCGGGCTGTTCTGGGGCGCGCAGACCTTCCGCCAGCTCCTCGGCCCGGAGGCCTTCCGCCGCGCCCCCACCGACGCCGCGCGCGCATGGCGCGTCCCCGCCTGCCACCTGACCGACGCCCCGCGGTTCGGCTGGCGCGGCTTCATGCTGGACGTGGCCCGCCACTTCATGCCCAAGGACGTGGTGCTGCGTTACGTGGACCTGATGGCCGCGCACAAACTCAACGTGCTGCACCTGCACCTGACCGACGACCAGGGCTGGCGCGTGGAGATCCGCCGCTACCCGAAGCTGACCGAGGTCGGCGGCTGGCGCGAGCGCACCAAGGTGGGCCTGCGCGAGTCCCCGCTGTGGGACGAGCGCCCGCACGGCGGCTACTACACCCAGGACGACATCCGCGAGATCGTCGCGTACGCGGCCCGCCGGCACATCACCGTCGTCCCCGAGATCGACATCCCCGGGCACTCGCAGGCGGCCATCGCCGCGTACCCCGACCTCGGCAACTCCGACGTGGTCGACACCGAGGCGCTGGGCGTGCTGACGAAGTGGGGCGTCAACCCCAACGTGCTCGCCCCCACCGAGCAGATGATCGCCTTCTACGAGGACGTGCTCACCGAGATCCTGGAGCTGTTCCCCGGCACCTTCGTGCACGTCGGCGGCGACGAGTGCCCCAAGGACCAGTGGCGCGCGTCCGGGATCGCGCAGGCCCGCATCAAGGAACTCGACCTGGCCGACGAGCACGAGCTGCAGAGCTGGATCATCCGGCACTTCGACGCCTGGCTGGCCGAGCGCGGCCGGCGGCTGATCGGCTGGGACGAGATCCTGGAGGGCGGCCTCGCGCCCGGCGCCGCGGTCGCCTCCTGGCGCGGCTACGCCGGCGGCATCGCCGCGGCCCGCGCCGGGCACGACGTGGTGATGTGCCCGGAGTCCCATGTCTACCTGGACTGGCGGCAGTCAGCGGACCCCGACGAGCCGGTGCCGATCGCGCACGTGCGCACCCTGGAGGACGTCTACCGGTTCGAGCCGGTGCCGGCCGAGCTGACCGCGGAGGAGGCCCGGCGGGTCATCGGCACCCAGGCCAACGCCTGGACCGAGGTGATGGACTCGGTGCGGGTGGTGGACTACATGGTCTTCCCGCGGCTCGCCGCCTTCGCCGAGGTCGCCTGGTCCGCGCTGCCCGCGCCCGCGGACCGCGACTGGGCCGATTTCGAACGCCGGATGGCCGCGCACTACGCCAGGCTCGACGCGCTCGGCGTGGAGTACCGCCCGGCCGCGGGGCCCCGCCCCTGGCAGCGGCGCCCCGGCGTGGTCGGCCGCCCCAAGGAGGGGCCGCCCCCGATCAGGTGACCGCGGCGGTCCGAACCCCGTTCAGGTGACCCGGCCCCGAACAGCGGGCCGGGCGCCGCCCGCCGGTGGCACCGTGGAGCCGTACGCACCTATCAGCCCGAAAGCGCAGAAGGGGAGCGATAAGGGCACAACAGCCGTGCCGGGACCAGTCGTACGATCAGCCTCGGGAGGGGTGGATCGGTACTTCGCGGACCCTCGCGCCGACCGCCGGTGAACATGTGCCAGAGTTGCCACGTCCGGGCTGTCAGCACGTACGGTACGGCTACCGCGTGACGGCGGGAGGGCCGGGAAGGGGCAGCGGCGTGAGCACGTATGCACGGCAGGCGGCGGAGAACGTCACGCTGCCGTCCTCGCTCGACGAGGCGGTGGCGGCGCTCGCCGCCATGCCCAGCACCGTGCCCGTCGCCGGCGGCACCGACCTGATGGCCGCGGTCAACTCCGGTCTGCTGCGCCCGGCCGCGCTGGTCGGCCTCGGCCGGATCAGCGAGATCCGCGGCTGGCAGTACGCCGACGGCGCCGCGCTGCTCGGCGCCGGACTGACCCACGCCCGGATGGGCCGCCCGGACTTCGCGGCGCTGATCCCCGCGCTCGCCGCCGCCGCCCGCTCGGCCGGACCGCCGCAGATCCGCAACGCCGGCACCCTCGGCGGCAACATCGTCACCGCCGCCCCGACCGGCGACGCGCTGCCGGTGCTGGCCGCGCTGGAGGCCGGCGTGATCCTGGCCGGACCGGACGGCGACCGGGAGATCCCGGTCAGCCACCTGCTGACCGGCATGGACCCGCTGCGCCCCGGCGAACTCCTGGCGTTCGTGCGCATCCCGCTGCTGCACGCGCCGCAGACCTTCCTCAAGGCCACCGGCCGCACCGGCCCCGGCCGCGCGGTCGCCTCGGTCGCGCTGGTCGTCGACCCCGCCCGGCGCCAGGTGCGCTGCGCGGTCGGCGCGGTGGCCCAGGTCCCGCTGCGGCCGCTGGAGGCCGAGCAGTGGGTGGCCGGGCTGATCGACTGGGACGGCGAGCGCTCCCTCGCCGACGAGGCGTGCACGGCCTTCGGGGAGTACGTGGCCGCGGCGTGCATCCCCGACCAGCCGGGGGTGGAGTTGCCGCCCGCCGCGCTGCAGCTGCGGCGTACCGTGGCCGCACTGTCCCGCCGAGCGCTCGGGAGGGCCCTGGCATGACCGACCAGTCGCACGCTGGCACCCCGTCCGCAGGCCGCGAGGGCTCGGCCGGCTACGGGGACTCCGCCGGTTTCGAGGGCGCGGGCGGCTACGAGGGCGCGCCCGGCTACGACGAGGCGGCCGGTTACGAGGGCGCCGGTCACGACCCGGCGGACCCGGCGGGCTACGAGGGCGCGCCCGGCTACGGCGCGGGGGGGTACGACGACTCCGCGGGCCGGCCGGGTCAGCAGGCGCACGGCGGCCCGGGCGGTCACGCCGGCCCGAGCGGTCACGCCGGTCCGAGCGGTCACGCCGGTCCGGGCGCTCACGCCGGCCCGGGCGGTCAGGGCGAGGCCGCCGGGCAGGGCAACTTCGGCGCGTGGCAGCCCGTTCCGGGCGGCGGGGACTACGACCCCGACCAGACCATGCACGTCTCCTTCGCCGCGCAGCTGCCGCCCGAGCCGCGGCCCGGCGAGGACCCGCTCGGCGCCCACGGCCCGGCCGGACCCCCGGGCGAGGCGCGCGACGGCGACCCCGCCACCACCTGGTCGATCCCGGTGATACGGGACGACGCGGACGGCGACTCCGGCGAGTACTCGGTGGGCGCGCTGCCCGGCGCCTGGGACCAGGCGCCGTCGCCCGCCCCGCCCACGCAGTCCTTCGCCGCGGGCATGTTCGGCCAGGGCGCGGCGGCCGCGTCGGCGGCCAGGGCGCAGGCCCGGGCCGCACAGCAGCAGGAGCAGGAGCAGCGGGACCGGCAGGACGGCCCGGGGCACGGCGGCGCGCCCGGCGCGGACCTGCGCGGAGGGCCCGCGCCGGCCGATTACAGCGGCGAGTGGCCCGCGTTCACCGGCCCCGAGGGCGGCGACGCGGTGCCGTGGCTGCCGTCCTCGCCGCCGGCCGCCGACGCGGCCTGGTCCGCCGTCGTGGACGACCCCGAGGCCGCGCGCACCGCCCCCGGCGGCGCCGACCACCCCGGCGACGCGTCCTACGCGGCGGACCACCCGGACCGCGCCGACACCTCGTCCCCGGCCGCCGCCTCCTACGACGACGACCCGCAGACCGACCTCTACACCGACCCGTACGCGGGAGCGCCGGCCGCGGACGCCGACCCCTACGGCCACGCCCCCGGCGGGTACGGCTCCCCGGCCCCCGCGCCCGGCGACTCCGCCGCGCGGGCGTACGTCGAGCACCCCTCGGACCCGTCCGGCGGCGGGGAGTTCGGCGCGGCAAACGGCGCGGCGCGCCCGGACGCCTACGGCGCACACCCGGGGGCGGTCCCGCACCCGGGCGACGCCGTCCCCGGCGGTCCCGACGCGGGCCCGGCGGGCTCGTACGGCCCGGCCGGCGGCGAGCGGTCCGACGGCGGAGACGGCGCCGACGCGTACGGCCACGCGCCGGGCGCGGTCGACAACGTTGCGGACGCGTACGGCGAACCGACGGACCCGCCCGGCGGCCCGGACGACGCGCACCCGCCCGGCACGGCGGCCGGCGGCGGCCCCTACGGCGACGGCCAGGACTCGGCGGACACCGCCGCGGACGGCGACCAGGCCCCGCACGCCCCCGAGACCCACCCCGGACCTCACTCCGAGACCCGCCCCGAGACCCGCCTCGAGGCGTCCGGCGGGGACGGGCGGCACGACGGCGCGGACGCCGCCGGGCCCGGCGGCGACGCGCCCGCCGCGGACGCGGCCCCCGGCGGCGGCCCGGACGCGGACCCGGACGCCGCCGCGCAGCCGCCCGGCGCGGACGGCGCCCCGGCCGAGCAGGTTCCCGCCGAGGACACCCGCAGCGAGCACCCGCTCGCCTCGTACATGCTGCGCGTCAACGGCGCCGAGCGCCCGGTCACCGACGCCTGGCTCGGCGAGTCGCTGCTCTACGTGCTGCGCGAGCGGCTCGGCCTGGCCGGCGCCAAGGACGGCTGCGAGCAGGGGGAGTGCGGCGCCTGCTCGGTGCAGGTGGACGGCCGGCTGGTCGCCTCCTGCCTGGTCCCCGCGGCCACCGCGGCCGGCAGCGACGTGCGCACCGTCGAGGGGCTGACCGTCGAGGGCCGGCCCTCGGCCGTGCAGCGCGCGCTCGCCGACAGCGGCGCGGTGCAGTGCGGCTTCTGCATCCCCGGCATGGCGATGACCGTGCACGACCTGCTGGAGGGCAACCACCGGCCGACCGATCTGGACATCCGCCAGGCGCTGTCCGGCAACCTGTGCCGGTGCAGCGGCTACCGCGGCGTGCTGGAGGCGGTCCGCCAGGTGGTCGCCGACCGCGACGCGCGCGACGCCGAGGACGGCGGCGCCGACGACCCGTCCCTCCGCGTCCCCCACCAGGGCGGACCCGCCACCCCGGAGGCCGACCAGTGACCCCCGCCCGCACCGCGTACGGCCGCACCGCGTACGCCCGCAGCGTCCCGCACCCGCCGCGTCCCCCGCGCGGCCACGTCCGGACGGGAGGCGGCAGCCGGTGAGCATCGCGGACGGAACGGGCTCGGTGGCCGAGACGCTCGCCGAGGGGCCCGCGCAGCACGGCATCGGGATGTCGGTGCCGCCCGCCGACGCGCTGGCCAAGACGCAGGGCACCTACCCCTACGCGGCCGACCTGTGGGCCGAGGGCCTGCTGTGGGCCGCGGTGCTGCGCTCCCCGCACCCGCGCGCCCGCATCGTGCGGATCGACACCGCGGAGGCCGCCGCGATGCCCGGCGTGCGCGCGGTGCTCACCCACGAGGACGTGCCGGGCGACGCGATGCACGGCCGCACCGTCGCCGACCGCCCGGTGTTCGCCGCCGGCGCGGTGCGCCACCACGGCGAGCCGATCGCCGCGGTCGCCGCCGACCACCCCGACACCGCGCGGCTCGCGGCGGCCGCGATCCTGGTCGAGTACGAGGTCGAGGAACCCGTCACCGACCCGGAGAAGGCGTTCGCCGCCGAGCCGCTGCACCCCGACGGCAATCTGATCCGGCACATCCCGCTGCGCTTCGGCGACCCGGAGGCGGTCGGCGAGGTCGTCGTCGAGGGCCTGTACCGGGTGGGCCGCCAGGACCCCGCGCCGATCGGCGCCGAGGCCGGGCTCGCGGTGCCGCGCCCGGACGGCGGCGTGGAGCTGTACATCGCCTCCACCGACCCGCACGCCGACCGCGACATCGCCGCCGCCTGCTTCGGCCTGGAGCCCGACCGGGTCAAGGTCGTGGTCACCGGCGTGCCCGGCGCGATGGGCGACCGCGAGGACTCCGGCGTCCAACTCCCGCTCGGGCTGCTGGCGCTGAAGACCGGCTGCCCGGTGAAGTTCGTGGCCACCCGCGAGGAGTCCTTCCTCGGCCACGCCCACCGCCACCCCACGCTGCTGCGCTACCGCCACCACGCCGACGCCGAGGGCCGGCTGGTCAAGGTCGAGGCGCAGATCCTGCTCGACGCCGGCGCCTACGCCGACGCGTCCTCCGACGCGCTCGCCGCCGCGGTGGCCTTCGCGGCCGGCCCCTACGTGGTGCCGCACGTCTTCGTCGAGGGCTGGGCGGTGCGCACCAACAACCCGCCGTCCGGCCATGTCCGCGGCGAGGGCGCGATGCAGGTCTGCGCGGCCTACGAGGGCCAGATGGACAAGCTCGCCGCCCGGCTCGGCCTGGACCCGGCCGAACTGCGGATGCGCAACGTGCTGGCGACCGGCGACCTGCTGCCCACCGGGCAGAGCGTGACCTGCCCCGCGCCGGTCGGCGAGCTGCTCAAAGCGGTGCGCGACGCCGAGCTGCCGCCGCTGCCCGACGAGGACGACGAGTCCCAGTGGCTGCTGCCCGGCGGCACCGCGGGCGCGGGCGAGCCCGGCGCGGTCCGCCGCGGCGTCGGCTACGCGCTCGGCATGGTCCACGTGCTCGGCGCGGAGGGCGCGGACGAGGTGTCCACGGCGACCGTGCGGGTGCACGACGGCCGCGCCACCGTGATCTGCGCCGCCGTCGAGACCGGCCAGGGCTTCGCCACGCTGGCCCGCCAGGTGGTGCAGGAGGTGCTGGGCGTGGAGGACGTGCGCGTGCTGCCGTCCGACACCGACCAGCCGCCGGCCGGGCAGGCCGCCCGGGGCCGGCACACCTGGGTGTCCGCCGGCGCAGTGGAGCGGGCGGCGAAGATGGTCCGCACCCAGCTGCTGCAGCCGCTGGCCGCGAACTTCGGCATGTCCGTGGAGCTGCTGACCATCGCCGACGGCAAGATCACCTCGTACGACGGGGTGCTGTCCACCACGGTCGCCGAGACGCTCGACGGCAAGGAGCTGTGGGCGACCGCGCAGTGCCGGCCGCACCCCACCGACCGGCTGGACGAGAACGGCCAGGGCGACGCGTTCGTCGGGCTCACCTTCTGCGCGATCCGCGCGGTGGTCGACGTGGACATCGAGCTGGGCGCGGTGCGGGTGGTGGAGCTCGCGGTCGCGCAGGACGTCGGCCGGGTCCTCAACCCCCGCCAGCTCGCCGCCCGCATCGAGGCCGGGGTGACGCAGGGCGTCGGCATGGCGCTCATGGAGGACCTGCGGGCGCCGCGCGGCGTCGTCAAACGGCCCTCGTTCACCGGCTACCCGATCCCCACGGCGCTGGACGCGCCGGACATCCGCATCGTGCGGCTGGTCGAGGAGCGGGACGTGGTCGCGCCGTTCGGCGCGAAGGCGGTCTCGGCGGTTCCGGTGGTCACCTCCCCGGCCGCGGTCGCCGCGGCGGTGCGCGCCGCCACCGGACGCCCCGTCAACCGCCTGCCCATCCGCCCCCAGGCCGCCATCGTCAAACCCCCTGCGTCAGGCTGACGCCGGGCGCCGAGCCGGTCAGGGGCGCGGGGTTCCTTGTGCGCTGGACGTCAGCACATCAGGGGCGCGGGGAACTGCGCGAGCAACCCACCTGCGGCCCGCAGGTCGTCACCGTCCCGAAGGGGCAGATCGGTCCGCCCCTGACGGCTCAGCGCCCAGCGCCGAGCTGGGCGGCGAGCGTGCGGACCGCGTCGAGCGCGCGGGCCTGGAGCGTACCGCCGAAGGTCACACGGGAAGCCCCCAGCGCACCCAGTGCGGAAGGGCTCACCCCGCCGGGAGGGCACAACGCGTTGAGCGGCGCCCCGACCGCCGCCGCGAGGTCCGCGAGGACCTCTGGAGGGCACCCGATGGGGTACACGCAGTCCGCCCCCGCCGCGACGTACAGCCGCGCCCTGGCCGCGACCGCCTCGACCGTACGGTCCGCGCCCGCCCGCAGGTAGGAGTCGACGCGCGCGTTGAGCACGAGCGCGTCGCCCGCCGCCGCGCGCACCTGCGCGAGCCAGTCCGCCTGCCGCCGCGGGTCGCGCAGGACGCCGTCGACCGAGTCCTCCAGGTTGCAGCCGACCGCACCCGCCTCCAGCAGGCGGTCGACCAACTCGGGGGCGGGCAGCCCGTATCGGCCTCGACGTCGGCGCTGACCGGGATGTCGACGACCCGGGCGATGCGGCGGATCGCGCCGAACATCTCGTCGGGCGGCGTGCCCTGCCCGTCCGCGTAGCCGAGCGACGCCGCGACGCCGGCGCTGGGCGTGGCGAGCGCCTCGAAGCCGGCGTGGGCGAAGACCCGGGCGCTGGCCGCGTCCCACGGCCCGGGCAGCACCAGCGGGTCGCCGGCCGCCCGGCCGTGGTGGAGCGCCCGCAGCAGCGCGGCCCCCGAGGGGGCCGCGCCGCCGTCCGGGGCAGGGCTCACGAGAGGCCGCCCGGCTGCACCTGGAAGGCGACGTTGAAGCGGTTCCACGCGTTGATCGCGGTGATCGTGCCGACCAGGCGGGACAGTTCGGCCTCGTCGAAGTGCGCGGCGGCCCGCGCGTAGACGTCGTCCGGCACGAAGCCGTCGGTGAGCAGTGTGATCGCCTCGGTCAGCGCGAGGGCCGCGCGCTCCTTGTCGGTGTAGACGCCGCGCACCTCGGCCCAGGCGGGCAGCAGGTTCAGCCGCTCGTCGGTCTCACCGGCCTTGCGGGCCTCGGCGATGTGCATGTCCAGGCAGAACGCGCAGCGGTTGATCTGGGAGGCGCGGATCTTGACCAGCTCGGCGACCACCGGGTCCAGCCCCTTGCCGGCGGCCTGGCTGAACGCACGCATCGCGCGGAACATGTCGGGGGCCTGCACGGCGTAGTTCGTACGCTCGATCTCTTCGCTCATACCCCGACGGTACGGCCCCGCGGCCCGCGCTCCGTGGACCAGTCGGCGGCCCGCTTCCTGGGCCAATTCCCGCACGTGGGACGGGACACGGGCGCCTGTCGCCGGGCGCCCCGCGGTCTCGCCGCGGCCCCGGCCGGTCTCCTGCCGCCGCCTCAGCCCTTGACCAGGGCTTCGTCGAGGCGGTCCAGCACCGCGTCCACCGTCTCGTCCGGGGTCTGGTCGCTGCTGTCCAGCCACAGGCCGAGCCGCGGTGTCCGGTCGCGCAGCACGTGGTCGAGGTCGCCGACGGTCCACGAGCCGTAGCCGGACTTGGCGCGGGCCGCCTCGCGCGCGGCGACGGCCTCGCGGGAGGGCGCCAGCACCACCAGGTAGAGCGGGCGGGTGGCGATGGCCTCCAGATACGGTTCCAGGTGCTCGCCGAGCACCACGTCCTGGACCACCGCGGTCCAGCCGGCCGCCGCGTACAGGTCGGCGGTGTGCGCCGACACCCGGTAGCGCAGCCGCAGTTGCGTGACCGCTTCCTCGTCGTCCTGCGGCAGCAGGTCGCGCCGCCCGGACACCAGCATCCGGCGGAACACGTCGCCGCGTACGTGCACCGCGCGCGGCAGCCGCTCCGCCAGCAGTTGCGCGACCGTCGACTTGCCCGACGCCATCACGCCCGTGATGACCAGCACCGCGCGCTCCAGCGCGACGTCACCCATCGTTCGCCCCCTTCCGGTGGACGCCCCCGTCCGCCGACGAGCATTCCAGCCCCGGCCCGCCCGCTCAACCGTCCTACCCCCCGTCCGGGCCCCAATTGGGCCAATCGGGACCCAGCGGTATCACCCATGCCCCCGCGGCCCCGGCGCCTCGCGCGACGCGGGTGCGCGAAGGCGCAGGCGGGGGTGCGTGGCGGGCAGGCGGGCAGGCGGGCGGCGTCGCGCGGACGGCGCGGGGCGTCGGGCGGATGGCGCGGGGCGTCGGGCGGGTGGCGCGGGGCGTCGGGCGGATGGCGCGGGGCGTCGGGCGGATGGCGCGGGCGGGGCGCTACGTGGACGGCACCGGCGAGGGCCGCGCGCTCGCGCGGGCGAGGGTGTCCGCCACCGTCGTACAGGCCAGGCGGGCCACGGCGCGCAGGTCGGCGGGGGCGGCGCCGGCCCGGCTGAGGACGGCGAGGGACTGGTTGACGGCGACCACGTAGCAGGCGAGGTCGTCGAGGGTCTGGGGGTCGGGGGCGGGGGCGTCCGGGGCCGCGGGGGCGTCTGCGGCTGCGGGGGCGTCCGTCGCGGTCGTGGACCCGGCGTCGGCGGTGTCCGCGGCGCCGGCGGCCGTCGTGGTGTCCGCGAGCGCGGCCCGCACCCGCGCGCGCTGGGCGTCGAGCAGGGCCCGTACCCGCGCGGCGTTCTCCTCGCGCAGGGTCGGCGCCTGCGCGGCGGACTGGGCGATCAGGCAGCCCGCGGGCAGCGCGGGATCGGCGATGCGGGCGAGCACCACGTCGAAGAACGCCTCGACCGCGCGCATCGGTTCGCCGGGGTGGGCGCCGAGCGCGTGCTCGTACCGCGCGCCGTACGTGGCGGCGTAGCGGTCGAGGCACTGCCGGAACAGCGCGTCCTTGCTGCCGAAGGCGCCGTAGAACGAGCCGCGGCCCAGGCCCGTCGCGGCGCCGAGCGCGTCGAGGGAGGCGTCGGCGTACCCGCGCTCCCAGAACACCCGCATCGCCCGGTCGAGGGCCAGCGTGACGTCGAACTGCTTGCGCCCCGACATGTCCGGCCTCCGCTGTCTCAGTTGCCTCGGCTGTCTCGCCCGCCCGTCCGCCGCCGGGGCGTGGCGGCGGCCCTGCCGCTCCGAGGCTACCAGCTTCCTGGATCGATCAGTCCAAGAATCATGGACCGATCGATCCAAGATGAGTTAGCGTGAGCGGAAGGCGCCGAGCCCGCGGCTGCAGGCCACCTGTCCGCCCGTCCACCTGTCCGGCTGTCCACCTGCCCGGCTGCCTTTCCAGCCGCGCGGTCGCGCCAGGCCGCTCGAACCGCGTGCCGAAGCCACGTACCGGAAAAACACGGACCGGACCACACGGACCGGACCACGTACCGGAGGAGACCGCTCATGCACACCACACCCCGCCCCGAGCCGACGGGCCCCGGCTCGGTCCTCGGCGCGCCGGACCTGCCGGAGGGCTTCGCGGGGACGTTCGCCGGCCGCTACGTCGACGCGGCCGGGACCCGGCTGCACGCCGTGGTCGGCGGGGACGGGCCACCGCTGCTGCTGCTCGCCGGCTGGCCGCAGACCTGGTACGCGTGGCGGCTGGTGATGCCCGCGCTGGCCCGGGACTTCCGCGTCGTGGCGGTCGACCCGCGCGGCGTCGGCCTGTCGGACAAGCCGCGCGACGGCTACGACACCGGGTCGCTCGCCGACGACATGGCCGCGTTGATGACCGCCCTGGGGCACCGGCGGTTCGCCATGGTCGGGCACGACGTCGGCATGTGGGCCGGCTACGCGCTGGCCGCCGACCACCCCGGGCGGCTGGAGCGGCTGGCCGTCGCCGAGGCCACGATCCCGGGGGTCTCGGCGTCGCCGCCGCTGTTCGGCGACGCGCGCGCCAACGAGCGGCTGTGGCACTTCGGCTTCAACCGCCTGCCCGAGCTGAACGAGCAGCTCGTCCGCGGCCGCGAACACCTCTACTTCGGCGCGCAGTTCGCCTCGAAGGCGGCGCGGCCGCTGCCCGAGGCCGCGGTGGCGCACTACGTCGACATGCTCGCCGGCGATCCCGAGGCGCTGCGGGCCAGCTTCGCGCCGTACCGCGCCCTGGACGCGACCATCGCGCAGAACCGCCGCCGCCTCGGCCGCCGCCTGACCCTCCCGGTCCTCGCGATCGCGGGCGCGGAGAACTCCGGGGAGCTGGTCGCCGCGACGATGCGGGCCGCGGCGGAACATGTCGAGAGCGTGGTGGTCCCCGGCTGCGGTCACTACCCGGCCGAGGAGGCGCCCGAGGCGGTGCTCGCGGCGCTGGGCCCTTTCCTCGCGCCGTACCGGGACGCTCACCGGGACGCTCATCGGAGCGCCGACCGGGCCTCCGGCCGGAGCGCCGACCGGGCCTCCGGCCGGGACGCCGCCGGGTGACGCGCCGGGCGTCAGTTCGTCAGCACCACGCCCAGCATCGCCAGCCAGCCCAGTGAGACGAGGACGGGGAGCAGCACCATCACCAGGCCGGTCGGGGAGGCCTGAAGCCACGCCGATCCAGGTTCCGCCAGCTGGCGTCCTACGATGCGCTGGCCGCCATGCCACGCCATGTGCTCCTCCAGCTCCACGACGGTGCTCTTGCGGGCCTGCAGGTAACGGCGGCCGTAGCGCAGCATGACGGCGAAGGCCAGCCCGGACAGGAAACCGATCACCGTGATGACCGCGCCGACTCCGCGGGCCACTTCCCGTGACTGCGCGCCCTCTTTACCGAGGGTGAATGCCAAGGTGGCGGCGAGGCCCGCGGTGATGTAGAGGAAATTGTTGAGCTTGTTCCAGTTGAGGAGATCCTCGTGTTTGTATAAGTCCACCGCGATCTCGTACTGCGTCTGCAGCATCGATTCGCGCGGCTTGCGCGCGACCCACACCACGCGGAGCCGGCCGTCCGGCGGCCGTAGCCGTGTCAGTTCCTCGAAGCCCATTTTCCGGTGGAAGCGGCTCGATGCCTCGTTGTGCGGTTCGTTGACCACCGCGGCGATCACCGGGTCGGCCGACCACTGCTCCAGCACGTGGTGGTACAGCCGCGAGGCGATGCCCTGCCGCGCGGCGTCGCGGGCCACGCACACCTGCTTGATCACCAGAAAGCTGCCGAGGGTGGTCTTGATCCGGTGGTTCAGCCACTCGTCGGGTTCGATCTGCGCGTCGCTGTAGGCGAGCAGGAATCCGAGGACGTCGGTTCCCTTGACGGCCACGTAGAAGTGCTCGGCGCCGGTCAGCCGCCTCTGGTACACCTCGGCGGTGTACTCCGAGACCAGAAAGCCCTCCTGGCCGGCCACCAGCGGATCGATCGCGTCCAGATTCCGGGACTGCGCCAGCGCGTAGATCATCGGGACGTGTTCCGGAGCCGCCCGCACGATCTCGATCCCCGACTGAGCCTGCGCGGTCACGCGCTCACCCCCCACTGGACGGACCTACCGGGACCACGCGCATACGGGACCACCCGGAAAAGCGTGTTCTGACGGCCCATCGGACGCAAGAGGCCCTGGGGTCAGCGCGACCGGCGCGCGACGCGGTAGCGGAGGTAGACGACCTTCGAGCCCAGGGCGCGGGTCTCGGCGAGGTCGAGGTCCACCCGGCGCTCGTCGCGGGGGAAGAACGGCGTGCCGCCGCCGACGAGCACGGGGTGGACCCTGATCCGGTACTCGTCGACCAGCCCCGACGCGGCCGCCTGGGCGGCGAGGTCCGCGCCGCCGATCGCGATGCCGCCCTCGCCCGGCTCGGCGCGCAGCCGCTCGATCTCCTCGGCCAGGCTGCCCGAGGCCAGCCGGGCGTTGCCCTCCACCGCGGTCAGCGTGGTCGAGAACACCACTTTGGGCAGCGCTTTCCAGAGCTCGGCGAACTCCGCGGTGGAGAAGCCGAGCGAGGGGTCCTCCTCGGCGGTCTCCCAGTACAGCATCGTCTCGTACAGCCGGCGCCCCAGCAGGTGGACGCCGGCCCCCGGACCTCGTCGGTGGCGAGGCGGAAGACCTCCTCGTCCGGCACCGACCAGTCGAACCGGCCGTCCGGCCCGACGATGTAGCCGTCGAGCGAGACGCTCATCGAACAGGTCACCTCGCGCATCGCCGAACCCCTTCCGCGTCGCAGGGTCCGACCATACGACCGGGGCCGGACACCTGGGCGCCGGACACGACCGTGCGTCAGGAGGACGCGGAGGCCGTGACCGAATCGAGCCCGCGTCATCGGGTACGCGGCCGCCTTTTCTGCCTTCAGGACGCGACCGCTCGGGCGATCAAGGTTCCGATGTGGCCGGGTGTCGGCGCGTCGAGAACGTGGACGTCGACGTCGCCGAAGCCCGCGTTGCGCAGCAAGGAGGCCCATTTACGGGGCGTGTAGGAGTACCGATAGGTGAACATCGCGGGCCCGGCGAAGCCGCCCTTGTACATGCCCTGGGGCCCGTAGGCGCCGGGGATGGCGGGGGGCTGGGAGAAGGCCAGTACTCCGCCGGGGTTGAGCCGCCTGCGGATGAGCGGGAAGAGCCGCGCGGGGTCGGTGAACCACACGGCCCCGAAGATGGAGTAAGCAGCGTCGTACGTCTCTGTAGCGCTCGACAGGTGGTCGAGCACTTCCCCGCACACCAGCCGGGCGCCCTGCGTCCCCCAGCGGCGTTCCACGGCCTCGACGGCGACCGGTGACAGGTCCACTCCCGAGACTTTCACGCCCTGGCCGAGCAGGTAGCCCAGGGCGCGGCCCGTGCCGAAGCCGAGTTCCAGAGTCGCGCCGGGTTCGCCGAGGAGTTCCGGACCGGGGCCGTGCCCGGGGTACTGCGTCCAGCAGAACACCGGATCGTCGTGGAGAGCCTTTCTCTCGTGCTCTCGGCGAACGCGTTCCACAGCTCGCGTTCGGATTCGATGATGTGCTGAGCGGGCAATGCGTCCCTCGGTTCATGTCGGAGGCGCCCCCGCCAGAGGCGGCGGGGGCGCCTTATTGAGTTTCTCGAACGGCCGGTCAGTGGCTGTCGGGAACCTTGTCGTTGCACGGCGAGCAGTCGGCCGCGTCCATCGCCCACAGCTCATCGTCCACCGTGAAGCCGTTCTGCCGCAGGAGTTCGGCCGTGCGCGTGACGGTGCCGTCGCGGCGCCGTTCGATCAGCGGGGCGTGGTGCTTGTACCGGCCGCCGTTGTACTCGTCGCACAGGGCGAAGTACAGCGGCGTGTCCAGGATCAGGGCGTGCACGGCCACGTCCACCGTGTATCCCACGCCCATGTCGGTGCCGGGGCGTTCCATGGCGGTGAGGGTGTAGGCGATGGCCTGCCCGAGAAGGCGTTCGGCGGTGTCCTTGGTCATGATCGGGTTGTCGCGGGTGAGGAGCGCGACCTCCCGGTCCCAGAGAGTGGGTTCTTTGTCGGTGACGAGCTGGGGCACGCGGTGCGCGAGCCCATTCAGCAAGACGCGCGGGTCGCGCGTACGGGTCTGTACTGCGGTGCTCATGGTGCGTCCTCCTGTTGGAGAATTGCGTAGAGCCATTGGGAACCCGCCCCGGCCGACCGTTTCCACAAGAGGGCTGAGGCGGGCGTTCAACCTTGTGCGACGGCTCCGTGGTCCCCTCCGTCTTGGTCGTGCGACCAAGGTAAAAGGGATTTCGACGTATCTCTAGCGAGTTTCCTGTTCTGTCAAGAACTCGTTACGGAGATCTTCGAGCACGTCGCGCATGGCGTCACCCGCAAGTGCCATCGAGGCGAAGCCTTCGAACTTGTGCACGTACAATTCAACGTCCCGAGGGTCCGTCACGACGACCTCGGCGTGCACGGTTTCGACCGTGACAGTTCTGTCGTCGCGGATGACGAACGCATGATTGGCAATGTCGTGTTGTCTCGCGGAAAGTGGAACAATCCGAAGATCTATATGGGGTAGGCGAGAGAGGGACACCAGCCGGTCCAGCTGCTCGGCCATCCGTGAGGCGGAGACGATCCGCCACCGGAGCACGGGTTCGGTGATGACGAAGTGCAGCTCCTTCGCCGAGTCGTAGAGGATCTGTTGCCGCTCGATGCGGGCGTTGATCGTGCGTGTGAGAACGTCTTCGCCCAGCTTGTGCCTCACGAGAACGGCACGAATGTACTCGGGGGTTTGCAGCAGCCCGGGTATCAGTGCCGGTTGGAAGAGCCGCAGCAGCGACATGTGAGCTTCCAGTGCCCTCGTCTGTTGCTGGGCTTTGTGGACGCCCATTCGGCGTACTAGTCGCCACGCGATTGTCTCAGTGCTTGCCGACCTGGCGGCTTCGAGGTATTCGGACTTCACCTCGTCCGAGACGCCGATTGCCGTCAGGATACGCTCCACGTCCGCCGTGGACGGAGCGATTTTCCCGGTTTCGATTTTACTGAGCTTGCTTGTGGACATGACGGCGCTGCGGGCGACGACCTTGGCCTCCATGCCGGATGCCTGCCGTAGCGCCCGCAACGCCGCGCCGAGTTGCCCCCTGTTCATTCGCCTGAGTGTCTCGCCCACCATTCCGCGAAAGGCGCGGCGTGCGCCATGCTCCTGTCCCGGTAGGCGATGAACTCTGCCGCACGGTCCTCGGGTAGGACATCGGCTCCCTGGAAAGCCCCGCTCTCGGTGTAACTCATTCGCGCGGTGATGGACTCGTCGAAGAGCCAGAAATCCGGCGCTCCGGCGACGGGGTTGGCCTGCTCGGTGGTGTCGAGGATGTAGAACTCTTCGCCGCCCGTCATGTTCTTTTGGTAGCCCCATCCGAGTTCGAACCGGAGATATGGGGTCAGTGGGCGTGCGAGGACATGCACCCGGTACACGCGCCTTCCCTTACTCGTGTGCGCGCGGACCTCGGATACCCATGCTTCGTTGTAGTCCTCCGGCTGAGGCTCCCCTGCAAGGAATGCCCCGTAGGCGGCGACGTTTCCCGACCTGCTGTAGTCGTCCAGCGTTTCCAGTCGGAATGCCTCACGTTCGAAGGTGTCGAAGAGTTCACCGAGGCTCTTAGGCACTGATACCCTTCCGCACCAGGTCGAGGAGAAGTTCCGCCGGAATCTCGACGACCGTTTCATGAGCGGGAATCGCCAAGCCGTGGTCGCTGGGTGTCTCTCCCTGAACGAGCAGCGTGCCCCTGTCCGTGGCATAGATGGTCGGGCAGTCCTTCACATCGCACGTGCTGACGAGCTTCGTGGTCTTCACGGGGCACCCTCCCGGCCGGCGGCCTCTTGTCCCGTTCGATGTTCGCGAGCACGTCACTGTGTGCGCAAGAGGCATGAGTTTCCACAACAGGAAACCCGGGCCTGGACGAATGATCCTGTGGACGCCGAGCGCGCCGGAGGGCGAGCAGCACGAGAGCCCCGGGGCCTTGCCGGGGCTCTCTGCGGGCCTGTCAGCGCCTCGGTGGCGGTCACCCGGTCGGTTGGACGGACGTGACCGCCAGGTTCTTCGCCATGTCGGCGCGCGTGCGGACGGAACGGAGAGGCCCTGCCGCAGGCCGTGCATCGCGGCCACGGTGCGACAACCGCTCTGTTCCGCTTGTACCTGCCGGCCAGACCAGCGCGGAGGCCGTGACCGGAATCGAACCGGCGTAACTCGCTTTGCAGGCGAGTCCCTCAACCACTCGGGCACACGGCCGTGTGCTTGGTGCGTGCTTCGACCTTCGCGGGGCCGGCGGGAGTGGGTCAAGGGGACGGCCGGGGGTGCAACGGGACTGCCACACGGCGTTCATGAAACGCCATGGGCCGGGCGGGCCGGGCGGCGGGCGGTCAGGTCGACCCCGGCGGGCCGGGCCGCCCGGACCCTGGCCCGGCGGCCGGGTGGTCAGGAGGCGCTGCGGTAGCGGCTCGCCAGCGCGGGGGACTGGCCCCCGAACGCCGCCAGCTCCGCCGCGAAGACGTCACGAAGCAGCGCGGGGTCCCCCACGCCCGGCGCGCTGACCGTCTCGCCGAGCTCCAGGCCGCGCAGGGCCCCGGTGACCACGTCCTCCGCGCTCATCCGCGGCACCGCGCTCAGGTCCATCCCCTGCACCGTGTGGAACTCCGTGGCCACCACGCCCGGGCACACCACGTGGACCCGCACGCCCGTGCCGGCCATCTCCGCGGCCAGCGTCTGCGTCATGGTCACCAGATAGGCCAGCGACCCCGCGTAGACCGCGCGGCGCGGCATCACCGACGGGTCGGCCGGGCCGCTGAACGCGATCATGCCCGCGACGTTCACGATCGTGCCCGCGCCGCGCTCGCGCATCCCGCCCACCGCCGCGCGCATCAGCTGGGTGGGCGCGAGCACCTTGACGCCGACCAGTTCGCGGGCCTTGGCGGCGGGCAGCTCGGCCAGCGGCATGTAGTGCGCGACACCGGCGTTGTTGACCAGCACGTCCAGCGGCTCGTCGGCGCACAGCGCGGCGACCGCGTCGACGCCCTCCTCGGTGGCCAGGTCGGCCGCGACGGTACGCACCGCCACCTCCGGGTGCGCCGCGGCGAACGCGGCGAGGCGGTCCTCCCGGCGGCCGACGACGATCAGGTCGTGGCCGTCCGCGGCGAACCGCTCGGCGAACGCCTTCCCGATGCCGGAGGTCGCGCCGGTGACGAGGGCGAGCTTGCTCATGACGGTGCCTTTCCCTTGTTGCTCGTCGAACCTGATGCTCGTCGAACCCGCGGACGACAGGACCAGGACGATGCTCCCCGAATCCGCGGAACGGTTCCGCGGGTTCGAGGAACCGTCCCGTCGAGCGTCCGCGGAACGGTTTCCGCTGTCCCCTCCAGCGTCCGCGCAATTCCACGGAACAGGCAGCGCATCCTTTTTCCTGGGACCACCAGTACCAGGAAAAGCGCGCGGCCTCTTGTCACAATGGCGGCATGCCCCGCAGCGAACTCGGAGAGGCCCTGCGCGTCTGGCGCGACCGTGTCACCCCGGACAGCGTGGGGCTGCCCGCGGGCGGCCGGCGGCGGGCCCGCGGGCTGCGCCGCGAGGAGCTCTCGCAGCTCGCCGGGATCTCCGCGGACTACGTCATCCGGCTGGAGCAGGGCCGCGCCGCCAACCCGTCCGCGCAGGTCGTCGAGGCGCTGGCTCGCGCGCTGCGGCTGGACGCGGGCGACCGCGAGCACCTGTTCCGCCTCGCCGGGCTGGCCGTGCCCGGCCCCGGCACGATCCCGCGCCACATCACGCCCGGCGTGCACCGCATCCTCGACCGGCTGGCCGGCACCGCCGTCGCCGTCTACGACGCCACGTGGACGCAACTGCTCGCCAATCCGCTCTACACCGCGCTGATAGGGCAGTGGGACGGCAGGGACCTCAATGCCGCCTGGCGCGCTTTCGTCACCTCGACCACGCGGGTCCGGCACACCCCGGAATCCAACGGCGCGCTGCAGGAACTCCTGGCCGCCGATCTGCGGCGCACCGCCGCGCTGTATCCGCACGACCCGGTGCTGCGCGACCTGCTGGCCGACCTGCGCGCGCGCAGCCCGCGCTTCGCGGAGCTGTGGGACACCGGCAACACCGCGGAGCACCGGGCGGCCCGCAAGACGATCGACCACCCGCAGGTCGGCGCGCTCACCCTCGACTGCGACGTGCTGCACGTGGCCGGCAGCCATCTGCGGATCATGGTCTACACCGCGCAGCCCGGCACCGAGGACGCCGAACGCCTGGCCCTGCTGCACGTCATCGGGACGCAGTCGCTGGTCGAGTGAGCCGTCCGCCGGCCCGGGCGGACCTGCGGTCCTAGGACCGACGGCCGAGGTGACAACGGTCGCAGGGCAGGGGCAAAAGCAGGGTTCGCCCCTTACGCTGGGCGGGTGACTGAGGTACGGGCCCCGGGCGGGAAGCGAGACGACCAGGCGATATCCGCGTCCGCGGCGCAGGCGCGAGCGACGGGGCAGGCCCAGGCTCACGCCTCCGCGCCCCCGCCCGAGCCGGACTCGCAGCCCCAGCCGGAGTCGCAGCGGGAGTCGCAGCCCCGGTCGCAGCCGGACCCGCAGCCGCAGCTCCAGCCGGAGTCGCAGGCGGAGCCGGACGCGGCGGAAGGCGTCCTCGGCCCGCGCTACCGCGCCCTGACCCTCGGCATCGTCTCCGTCGTCCTGATGATCGCCTTCGAGGCGACCGCGGTCGGCACCGCGATGCCGATCGCCGCGCGGGACCTGGACGGCCTCGGGCTCTACGCGTTCGCGTTCTCCGGCTTCTTCACCACCTCCCTGCTGGCCATGGTGGTCAGCGGCCAGTGGTGCGACCGCAGCGGCCCGGTGCCCCCGCTCGCCGCGGGCGTCGCCGGCTTCGCGGCCGGGCTCGTGGTCAGCGGCACCGCGCAGTCCATGGGGGTGTTCGTGCTCGGCCGCGCGGTGCAGGGCCTCGGCGGCGGCCTGGTGATCGTGGCGCTGTACGTGGTGGTGGGCCGCGCCTACCCCGACCGGCTGCGCCCGGCGGTGATGGCGGCGTTCGCCGCGTCGTGGGTGGTGCCGTCGATCGTCGGGCCGCTGGTGTCCGGGACGGTGACCGAGCAGCTGGGCTGGCGCTGGGTGTTCCTGGCCATCCCGGTGCTGGTCGTGCTGCCGCTGGCGGTGATGTTCCCGGCGCTGCGGCGCACCGCGCACACGCCCGCGGACCGCCGGCCGATGGACGCGCGCCGCGTCTGGTACGCGGCCGCGCTCGCGACGGGCGCGGCGCTGCTGCAGTACGCCGGCCAGGACCTGCGCCCGTTGTCCGCGGTGCCCGCGGCGGCCGGCGCGGCGCTGCTCGCGCCCGCGGCGGTGCGGCTGCTGCCGCGCGGCACGTTCCGCGCGGCCCGCGGGCTGCCCACGGTGGTGCTGATGCGCGGCATCGCGGCGGGGTCCTTCCTGGCCGCCGAGTCGTTCGTCCCGCTCATGCTGGTGACCCAGCGCGGGCTGTCCGCGACGCTGGCCGGGCTGTCGCTGGCCGGCGGCGGGCTCAGCTGGGCGCTGGGCTCCTACGTCCAGGCGCGGCCCCGGCTCGGGCCGCACCGGGTGCGGCTGGTGCGGGTCGGCATGGTGCTCAGCGCGACCGCCATCGCGGCGGTGCCGCTGGCGCTGGACCACGCGGTGCCGCCGGCCGTGGTCGCGGTGGCGTGGCTGGTCGGCGGCCTCGGCATGGGACTGGTGATCTCGTCGCTGAGCGTGCTGCTGCTGCAGGTGTCGCAGCCGCGGGACGCGGGGGCGAACTCGGCGGCGCTCCAGGTGTCCGACGCGCTGTCGAACGTGCTGCTGGTCGCCGCGGCCGGCACGGTCTTCGCCGCGCTCGGCGGCGGATCGATCGCGCCGTCCGCCGACGACGTGGCGGCGACCACGTCCGCGCATCCGCTCGCGTTCACCTGCGTCTTCCTCCCGGCCGCGGCGATCGCCCTGATCGGCGTCGTCCTCGCCGGCCGGCTCCGCCCGACGGCGGAACACTAGGTGGTACCGCTTGGTACCATGAGTTCATGCCCGGCCTGAACGTGCGCTTCACCGAGGAAGAGCTGGAAGCCCTGCGCGAGCGCGCCGACTCCGAGGGGGTCAGCATGCAGTCGCTCGCCCATGACGCCGTGGTGCGGGCCGTCAGTGAGCGCAGCCGCCTCTTCGAGGACGCGGCGGCTCACGTGCTCGACGTCAGCGACGAGTTGAACCGACGGTTGGCGTGACGTACTACCTCACGCTTCCCGAGCTGCTGGAGCTGGCTCGCCGTCTCGGCGCCGACGAGGTACGCGACTACGGGCTGCTGGAGTCGGCGCTCGCCCGTCCCAGGGCCAGCGTCTTCGGGCAGGACGCCTATCCGGACATCTGGCAGAAGGCGGCCTCGTTGATGGAGTCCCTGGCGCGCAACCACGCGCTCGTGGACGGCAACAAGCGCACCGCCTGGTACGCGACCTGGGTCTTCCTCCAGATCAACGGCCACCGGCTCGCACCGGACTTCGACGTGGACGAGGCCGAGGCGTTCGTGCTCGCGGTCAGCCAGGGGCAGCTGGACGTGCCGAAGACCGCCGGGACCCTGCCGCGGTTCGGGGAGTGAGGGACTGCGTCGCGCGGGATGTGTGACCTGGCTCGCACTCCTCGCCCGGGCGGCGTCGGTCCGCGGCGGCGGGCCACGGGCCGGTAGGCTGAGGCGGTTTTCGTACGGGCGCGGCGGACCCGCGAGCACGGCCGGCGCAGGCCCGTACCGGGCGCGCCGCACCGCGCCCGCCGACCCGTACGTGCCGCCGACCCCCGTATGGAGACCGTGACTACCACCGCCTCGTCGCACCCGTCGAACCACCATCTGTCGCCCGCGTTCCCCGGCCGCGCGCCGTGGGGGACGGCGAACAAGCTGCGCGCCTGGCAGCAAGGGGCCATCGACGCGTATGTGGCCCGGCAGCCGCGCGACTTCCTCGCGGTCGCCACCCCCGGCGCGGGCAAGACCACCTTCGCGCTCACCCTGGCCTCGTACCTGCTGCACAACCACCTGGTGCAGCAGATCACCGTCGTCGCGCCGACCGAGCACCTGAAGACGCAGTGGGCGGACGCCGCCGCGCGGATAGGGATCAGACTCGACCCCGACTACAGCGCCGGGCCGGTCGGCCGGGAGTACCACGGCGTCGCGGTCACGTACGCCGGCGTCGGGGTGCGCCCGATGCTGCACCGCAACCGCTGCGAGCAGCGCAAGACGCTGGTGATCCTGGACGAGATCCACCACGCCGGCGACAGCAAGTCGTGGGGCGAGGCGTGCCTGGAGGCGTTCGACCCGGCGGCCCGGCGGCTGGCGCTGACCGGCACGCCGTTCCGCTCGGACACCAACCCGATCCCCTTCGTCACCTACGAGGAGGGCGCCGACGGCATCCGCCGCTCGGCCGCCGACTACACCTACGGCTACGGCAACGCGCTCGCCGACGGCGTCGTGCGCCCGGTGATCTTCCTCAGCTACAGCGGCAACATGCGCTGGCGCACCAAGGCCGGCGACGAGCTGTCCGCGCGCCTGGGCGAGCCGATGACCAAGGACGCCACCGCGCAGGCCTGGCGCACCGCGCTCGCGCCGACCGGCGAGTGGATCCCCAACGTGCTGCGCGCCGCCGACCAGCGGCTGACCGAGGTCCGCAAGGGCATCCCGGACGCCGGCGGCCTGGTCATCGCCACCGACCAGGACTCCGCCCGCGCCTACGCCAAGCTGCTCAAGGAGATCACCGGCCACAAGGCGACCGTGGTGCTCTCCGACGACACCGGCGCCTCCAAGCGGATCGAGGAGTTCAGCGCCTCGGAGGACCGCTGGATGGTCGCGGTCCGGATGGTCTCCGAGGGCGTCGACGTGCCGCGGCTCGCGGTCGGCGTCTACGCCACCACGATCTCCACGCCGCTGTTCTTCGCCCAGGCGGTGGGCCGCTTCGTGCGGTCGCGGCGGCGCGGCGAGACCGCGTCGGTGTTCGTGCCGACGATCCCGATGCTGCTGGAGTTCGCGGGCGAGATGGAGGTCGAGCGCGACCACGTGCTCGACAAGCCGAAGAAGGCCGGCGAGGAGGACCCGTTCGCCGAGGAGGACAAGCTGCTGGCCGAGGCCGAGCGGGCCGAGGACGAGGCCACCGAGGACGACATGCTGCCGTTCGAGGCGCTGGAGTCCGACGCGGTCTTCGACCGGGTGCTCTACGACGGCGCCGAGTTCGGCATGCAGGCCCACCCCGGCAGCGAGGAGGAGCAGGACTATCTCGGCATCCCCGGCCTGCTGGAGCCCGACCAGGTGCAGATACTGCTGCAGCGGCGGCAGGCCCGGCAGATCGCGCACAGCAGGAAGAAGCCGGACGAGGAGGCCGACCTGCTGGAGCTGCCCGCCGACCGCAGGCCGGTGGTCAGCCACCGCCAGCTGCTGGAGCTGCGCAAGCAGCTCAACACCCTGGTGGCCGCCTACAACCACCAGAGCGGCAAGCCGCACGGCGTGATCCACAACGAGCTGCGCCGGGTGTGCGGCGGCCCGCCGAGCGCGGAGGCGACCGCGGGGCAGCTGGGCGAGCGGATCAAGAAGATCAAGGAATGGGCGACCCGGATGCGCTGAACCGCGCCGTGCGGACAGCGGTCCCGGACAGTGGCCCGGACAGCGCTCCGGGCTCGCTGCGGTCCGGCTCCGGGCACGCCCCCGGGACCACTCCCGCCCCGCCCCGGGAGGTGTCACCCCGACGCGTGGTGTCACTGGAACGAGTGACACTCCGCGCGGGGACACACCGGAAAATCTCCGTCGGATTGCGGGGGGATCACCGGGATTGCCCGGGGATCTCCCCTGGTGAAGAGGTCAAAACCGCGCCCGGATTGTGGACGACCCCTTCCGCTGAGCGGTACTCCCTCGCTACGGTGCCGGTCACGCACGCGCCGTGGCAGTGCTGCCGCGGAGCGCAGCCGGTACGCAAGAACCGACCGGCGGCCTCTCCGCGCACTGCCGCGGGACCGGCAGTGCGTACCCGATCGGGACCGAGATGCGCCGCCGATTTCACGAGGAGGGGGCGTCGTGACCGCGGAGACGTCTCAAACGCTCGACCGGGGCCTGCGGGTCCTGAAGCTGCTCGCCGACACCGACCACGGGCTGACCGTGACCGAGCTGGCGGCCAAGCTGGGCGTGAACCGCACGGTGGTCTACCGCCTGCTGGCCACGCTCGAACAGCACTCGCTGGTCCGCAGGGACCTCGGCGGCCGGGCCAGGGTGGGCCTGGGCGTGCTGGGCCTGGCCCACCAGGTGCACCCGCTGCTGCGCGAGGCCGCGCTGCCGGCGCTGCGCTCGCTCGCCGAGGACATCGGCGCGACCGCCCACCTCACCCTGGTCGACGGCACGGAGGCGCTGGCCGTCGCGGTGGTGGAGCCGACCTGGACGGACTACCACGTCGCCTACCGCACCGGCTTCCGCCATCCGCTGGACCGCGGCGCGGCCGGCCGCGCGATCCTGGCCGGGCGGGGACTGCAGCCCAGCCCGGACGGCGTCGGCTGGGAGCGGTTCGCCGAGGCCCCGTACGACCCCGCGACGCCCTACGACCCGGCCGCGCCGTCGTCCGCGGCGGCGGGCGGGGCCGCCGGGCCCTCCGCGCCGTCCGGCCCGTCCTCGTACGCGGAACTGGCCGCCGCCGTGCCGGCCGTGGGCATGATCGACGGGCTCGGCGACGGCGGCGAGCGTGCGATCGGCGACGCCCCGCTGCCCAGGCCCCGCTACGTGATCACCACCGGCGAGCTGGAGGCCGGGGCGAGCGGCGCGGCGGCCCCGCTGATCGGGGTGCCGGGCATCGAGGGCAGCGTGGGCGTGGTGATGCTGTCGGACTCGGTGCCGGAGCGGGTCGGCGCCCGGGTCGTCGAGGCGGCCACCGAGGTCGCGGACGCGTTGCGCTGACCGGGGGCGTGCGGTGCTCGGGCGGGCGGTGAAATAGGGTTCGGCGCATGGCTGAAACCTTGCGCGCTCCGCGTCCCGTGCTCCGCCTCCGCCCGCCGCGGCGGCCGGTGGCGCTCGCGGTGTGCGGCGCGGTGCTCGTCGCGCTGTTCGCGGTGGCCGCGTTCGCGCCGCTGCCGCTGACCATCGTCGCGCCGGGCATGACCGCGAACGTGCTGGGCGCGGACAAGGGCACCCAGATCATCACGGTCGAGGGCGCCGCGGTGCGCAGGACCGGCGGGCAGCTGCGGATGGTGACCATCGAGGCCACCGCGCCCGACGCCTCGGTGCACCTCGGCGACGTGTGGCACGCCTGGTTCGCCACCGACCAGGCCGTGATGCCGCGCGACTCGGTCTACCCCGGCGGCGGCTCGGTCAAGGAGATCGAGAAGGCCAACCAGCGGCAGATGACCGAGTCGCAGGACGCCGCGACCGCCGCCGCGCTGCACGAGCTCGGCCTGTCGCCGTCGAAGGTCACCGTGACGCTGCGGCTGACCGACGTGGGCGGCCCGAGCGCGGGCCTGCTGTTCACCCTCGGCATCATCGACAAGATCCGGGGCGACGGCCACGGCGGCGACCTCACCGGCGGCCGGGTCATCGCCGGCACCGGCACGATCGACGCCTCGGGCAAGGTCGGCGCGGTCGGCGGGGTGCCGCTGAAGGAGCAGGCCGCGCGGCGCGACGGCGCCACCGTCTTCCTGGTCCCGCGCGCGGAGTGCGCCGACGCCAAGGCCCGGCTCCCCAAGGGGCTGACGCTGGTGCCCGTCACCAGCCTGGACACCGCGCTGTCGGCGCTGTCGGCGCTGCGCGCGGGACAGCCGACGCCGGCCTGCTGACGGGCGCGGGCGGTCCCTCGGCGACCCACTCGGCCGCCGCCTCCTCCTCCGCCTCGGCCTCCTCCTCCTCCTCCTCGGCTGCCGCCTCCGCCACCACCTCGGCCGGCCCCCGACCCGGGCCGACGCCCGGCCCCCGCTCAGCCCTCCTTGATGAAGCCCTCCTGGATCAGCCAGTCCTTCGCCACGTCGTGCGGGTCCTGGCCGTCGACGTCCACCTTGGCGTTGAGCTGCTGGGCGACCGCGGTGGTGAGCCGGGCGCTGACCGGGTCGAGGAGCTTCGCGATCACCGGGTGCTCGCGGAACGCCTTGGAGTAGATCACCGGCGCCGCGTTGTAGTGCGGGAAGAAGCCCCTGTCGTCCTTCATGACGGTCAGGTGCATGGACCTGATCCGGCCGTCGGTGGTGTACACCTCGCCGAGCAGGCACGAGTTGCTCTTGTTGATCTGCGTGTAGATGATCCCGGCGTCCATCTTCTGGATGTTCCCCGACCGCAGGTTCATGCCGTACGCCTTCTCCATGCCGACCAGGCCGTCCTGCCGGGAGGCGAACTCGTTCTCCACGCACAGCGTGACCGCGCCCGGGTCGCGGCGGGCGAGCGCGGCCACGTCGGAGAGCGTGCGCAGGTGGTAGCGGGCGTTGTCGCGGGCGCTGATGGCGAGCGAGTAGGTGTTGTCCAGGGTGGACGGACGCAGCCAGGTCAGGCCGTTGCGCACGTCCGCGTCGCGCACCGCCCGCCACTGCGCGTGCGGGTCCTTCACCGGCTCGGTGTGCCCGAGGTAGGTGATCCAGGCGGTGCCGGTGTACTCGTACATCGCGTCCGCCTGGCCGGACTTGACGGCCTCGCGGGCGCCGATGGAACCGGTGATGTTGGTGCGGTCCAGCACCGAGGCGCCGGCCGCCTTGAACACCAGGCCGATCATCTCGCCGAGAATGATGTTCTCGCTGAAGTTCTTCGAGGTGATGGTGAGCGAGGCGCCCTTCAGCGGCCTGCCCGCGCCGACCGACCCCGGCTCCACGTCGTCCACCAGCGGGCTGCCGCTGGTCAGGCCGCAGGCGGCGAGGCAGGTCAGCGCGAGGCCGCCGGCTCCGGCCGCCAGGACTCCCCGCCGCGCCCTCCCGGCGTCCCGCCCGCGCGCCGCCCGTCGCCCGACGCCCCTCACCTCCCGGCCTCCAGGCCGCGCGGGCGCAGCAGCGCCTCGGCGACCGAGGCGAGCCAGTCCACGAACAGCGCCAGCACCACCGTCAGGATCGACCCGAGGACCAGCACCGGCATGCGCTGGTTGACGATGCCCGAGGTGATCAGGTCGCCGAGACCGCCGCCGCCCCCGAAGGTGGCGAGAGTCGCGGTGCCGACGTTGAGCACCAGCGCGGTGCGCACCCCGGCCAGGATCAGCGGCACCGCCAGCGGCAGCTCCACCCGGGTCAGCACCCCCAGCGCGGACATGCCGATGCCGCGCGCGGCCTCCACCATCGTCGGGTCGATCGCTCGCAGGCCGGCGACGGTGTTGGAGAGCACCGGCAGCACCGCGTAGATGACGATGCCGATGATCGCGGTGCGGGCGCCGATGCCCAGCCAGATCACCAGCAGCGCCAGCAGGCCGATCGCCGGGGTGGCCTGGCCGATGTTGGCCAGCGCGGTGAACAGCGGCGCGACCGGCCGCAGCCGGCGCCGGGTCAGCGCGACGCCCAGCGGGATCGCGATCAGCAGCACCCAGAAGGTGGAGATCGCGGTCAGCCTGACGTGCTGCCACAGCCGCAGCTGGACGTTGCCGTTGTCCAGGGAGTTGTGCTCGATCGCGTCCAGGTGGATGTGCGTGATCCACAGGTAGGTGGCGACCAGCGCGACGGCCAGCAGGGCCGGCATGAACACCAGCTTCTGCCAGGTCACCTTGCGCGCGGGCCGGTGCGGCGGGCCCACCGCGCCCTCGGCGGCCGCCTCCCGGTCGTCCCGGTCGTCCGCGTCGTCCCGGCCGTCCCCGTCCTCCGGGAGGCCGAGCGCCTCGGCGGCGTCCATCCGGCGCGAACCGGTGCGCCGCACGCCCCGGCGCTCGGTGCGGTAGCGCTCGGGGGCGGTCACGGCGCCTGCTCCCCGCCCCCGCCGGTCGCCCCGCTGCCGCCGGTCCCGCTCCCGCCGGGCTCCTCGCCCTCGCCGGGCGCCCGGCCGGACTCCTGCCGCGCCTTGACCTCCGCCAGCTCGTGGCGGTGCTCCGCGGCGGCCAGGCGGTCGGCCTCCAGCATCTCGTGCACCGAGTTCATCAGCGTCTCCATGTCCACCACGCCGATGAACTCCCCGCGCCGCCCGGTGACCGCGACGCGTCCGCCGCTGTCGGTGAGCACCGCCTCCAGCGCGTCGCGCAGCGTGGCGTCCCGGGTCACCGTGTGCGTGACCGGGGTGCCGGAGCGGGCCAGCGAGCCCCTGGCCCGCATCAGGTCGCCGCGCCGCAGCCACTTGTACGGGCGCCTGCGGTGGTCGAGCAGCAGCAGCTCGTTGTGCTGGCTCATCCGCAGCCGGTCGAAGATCGACTGCAGCGGCTCGTCCACCGTCAGCGCGGCGAAGTCGGCGATCTCCACGTCCCGCACCCGGGTCAGGTTGAGCCGCTTGAGCGCCGCGCCGGCGCCGACGAAGCCGGAGACGAACTCGTCGGCCGGGTTGGTGAGGATCGCCTCCGGGGTGTCGAACTGCGCGATGTGCGAGCGCTCGCGCAGCACCGCGATCCGGTCGCCCAGCTTGATCGCCTCGTCGAAGTCGTGGGTGACGAAGACGATCGTCTTGTGCAGTTCGTGCTGGAGCCGGATCAGCTCGTCCTGGAGGTGGTCGCGGGTGATCGGGTCGACCGCGCCGAACGGCTCGTCCATCAGCAGCACCGGCGGATCGGCGGCCAGCGCCCGCGCCACGCCCACCCGCTGCTGCTGCCCGCCGGACAGCTGCCGCGGGTAGCGGCCGTGGAACTCGCGCGGGTCGAGGCCGACCAGGTCGAGCATCTCCTCCACCCGGTCCCTGACCCGGGACTTGCCCCAGCCGACCATCTTCGGCACCAGCGCGATGTTCTCGGCGACCGTCATGTGCGGGAAGAGCCCGGAGGACTGGATCGCGTAGCCGATCTTGCGGCGCAGCCGCACCGGGTCGATGTCGGTCACGTCCTCGTCGCCGATGCGGATGCGGCCCGAGGAGGGCTCGATCAGCCGGTTGATCATCTTCAGCGTGGTGGACTTGCCGCAGCCGGACGGCCCGACCAGGATCACCGTCTCGCCGGCCTTGATCTCCATCGTGACGCTCTCCACCGCGGGCCGCGGGTTGCCGGGGTAGCGCTTGGTCAGGTCCTCCAGGGCGATCGGGGCGCCCGCCGCCTGGGTTCCGGAGCCGGCTGGGGAGGCGGACTTGGAGGCGGTCCCGGAAGCGGTCCCGGAAGCGGTCCCGGAAGCGGTCCCGGAAGCGGCGGACGCGTCTCCGGACGCCGCCCCGGACGCGGTGACGGGTTCAGCCACGGATCCCCCTCGGGATGGTCAGCCGTCCGATGAGCACGTACGCGGCGTCGAAGAGCAGCGCGAGCACCACGATGCCGAGGGTGCCGGCGAGCACCTCGTTGAGCGCGTTGGCGCTGCCGAGGGAGGCGATGCCGCGGAAGATCTCGTTGCCCAGGCCCGGACCGGAGGCGTACGCGGCGACCGCGGCGATGCCCATCAGCATCTGGGTGGCGACCCGGATGCCGGTCAGGATCGGCGGCCAGGCCAGCGGCAGCTCCACCCGCAGCAGCCGGGCGGTGCGCGACATGCCGATGCCGCGGGCGGCCTCCACCAGCGTCGCCTCCACCCCGCGCAGCCCGACGATCGCGTTGCGGACGATCGGCAGCAGCCCGTACAGCACCAGCGCGGTCACCGTGGGCGGCACGCCGAGGCCGAGCACCGGGATCAGCAGGCCGATCAGGGCCAGCGAGGGGATGGTCAGGATCGTCGCGGTCGTGGTGGTGGCCAGGTCGCCGGCCCAGCGGCTGCGGTACGTGACGACGCCGATCAGCACGCCCAGCACGGTGGCCACCACCATGCACTGGAAGACGGCGCTGGCGTGCTGGTAGGCGTCGGCGAGCAGTTGCTGATGACGGTGTGACAGGTACGACCAGAAGCTCACGTCCCGCCGCCTCCCGCGCCGCGGCCTCGCGTTCCGGACCGCTCACACGTCCCGGGCCGCCTGTTCGACCAGCGGGATGATCCGCAGCGGCACCGGGTTCTCCATCACGATCGCCGTGGCCGCTCTGACAATCCCATCAAAGCCCACGACGCGATCGATCACCCGCTGGAGATCGGCGTTGGAGCGGGCCACCAGCCGGCACAGCATGTCGCCCTGGCCGGTGGTGGTGTGCAGCTCCAGCACCTCCGGCACACCCGCCAAGTGCGCCCGTACATCGGGTCCTTGGCCCTGCTTGATCTCCAGCGTCGCGAAGGCGGTGACGGGGTATCCGAGCGCCGCCGGGTCCACCTGCGGGCCGAACCCGCGGATCACCCCGTTGGCCCTCAACCGGTCGAGCCGGGCCTGCACCGTGCCGCGGGCCACGCCGAGCCGCCGCGACGCCTCCAGCACCCCGATCCGCGGCTCCCGGTCCAGCAGCGTGATCAGCCGCCCGTCCAGCGCGTCGATCCCCATCCCCGCCCGCCTCCCCAGGTTTGCCGCGGCAGTCCGCGGTGCAGCGTGGTCACTGTGTACAGATTGACCGTACGATCCTGGCTCCGGCTATGCATCCTGTCCAGGGAAATCCGGAACTGTTGCGCACTCTGAAGGGCGGGGAGACGCTTTTCCCATGACTGCACCCAGTGGGACCCAGGATGCCTTCCCCGTCAACGGCATGGACGCCGTCGTCTTCGCCGTGGGCAACGCCAAGCAGGCGGCCCACTACTACTCCACCGCGTTCGGCATGCGCCGCGTGGCCTACGCGGGACCCGAGAACGGCAGCCGCGAGACCGCCTCGTACGTACTGGAGTCCGGCGGCGCCCGGTTCGTCTTCACCTCGGTGATCAAGGCCGAGACCGAGTACGGCCGGTTCCTGGCCGGGCACGTCGCCGAGCACGGCGACGGCGTGGTCGACCTCGCCATCGAGGTCCCCGACGCCCGCGCCGCCTACGCCTACGCGGTCGAGCACGGCGCCACCGGCCTGGAGGAGCCGTACGAGCTGAAGGACGAGCACGGCACGGTCGTGCTCGCCGCGATCGCCACCTACGGCCAGACCCGGCACACCCTGGTCGACCGCTCCGGCTACGACGGCCCCTACCTGCCCGGGTACGCCGCCGCGGAGCCCATAATGGAGCCGCCGGCCCGCCGTTTTTTCCAGGCCGTCGACCACTGCGTGGGCAACGTCGAACTGGGCCGGATGGACGAGTGGGTGGCCTTCTACAACCGGGTCATGGGCTTCACCAACATGAAGGAGTTCGTCGGCGACGACATCGCCACCGAGTACTCCGCGCTGATGTCCAAGGTCGTCGCGGACGGCTCGCGCAAGGTCAAGTTCCCGCTCAACGAGCCGGCGGCTGGCAAGAAGAAGTCGCAGATCGACGAGTACCTGGAGTTCTACGGCGGCCCCGGCGTGCAGCACATCGCGCTGGCCACCAACGACATCGTCGCCTCGGTGCGGCAGATGCGGGCGGCGGGCGTGGAGTTCCTCGACACCCCGGACTCCTACTACGACACCCTCGGCGAGTGGGTCGGCGACACCCGCGTGCCGGTGGACACCCTGCGCGAGCTGAAGATCCTCGCCGACCGCGACGAGGACGGCTACCTGCTGCAGATCTTCACCAAGCCGGTGCAGGACCGGCCCACCGTGTTCTTCGAGATGATCGAGCGGCACGGCTCGATGGGCTTCGGCAAGGGCAACTTCAAGGCGCTGTTCGAGGCGATCGAGCGCGAGCAGGAGCGCCGCGGCAACCTCTGACGCCCCCGCGCCCGACCCGCGGCGCCGTGCGCCGGGCCCGTGGCCGGGTGCCGCGGGCCCGCGCCGGCCTGCGGCGCAGCCACTTCCGCGGGACGGACCCTCCTGCGAGGCTGATCGCATGCATGACGAACTGACCGCCGCGCTGCGCGAGGCCCTGCCGCCGGAGGCGGTGCTCGTCGACCCCGACGTCACCGCCTCCTACGCCCACGACATGGCGAGCTTCTCCGAGGCCGGGACGCCCGCGGTGGTGGTGCTGCCGCGCACCGTCGAACAGGTGCGGCACGTGATGCGCACCGCGACCGCGCTGCGGGTCCCGGTGGTGCCGCAGGGCGCCCGCACCGGCCTGTCCGGCGGCGCCAACGCCGTCGAGGGCTGCATCGTGCTGTCCACGGCGAAGATGGACCGCATCCTGGAGATCGACCCGGTCGACCGGATCGCGGTGGTCGAGCCCGGCGTGGTCAACGCGGTGCTCTCGCGCGCGGTCGCCGAGCGCGGCCTGTCCTACCCGCCGGACCCCTCCAGCTGGGAGATGTGCACCATCGGCGGCAACATCGGCACCGGCGCCGGCGGCCTGTGCTGCGTGAAGTACGGGGTCACCGCCGAGTACGTGCTCGGTCTCGACGTGGTGCTCGCCGACGGGCGGCTGCTGCGCACCGGCCGGCGCACCGCCAAGGGCGTCGCCGGATACGACCTGACCCGGCTGTTCGTCGGCTCCGAGGGGACGCTCGGCGTCGTGGTCCGGGCGGTGGTCGCGCTCAAGCCCGCGCCGCCCCGGCAGCTCGCGCTGGCCGCCGAGTTCCCGTCCACCGCCGCCGCGGGCGCGGCGGTCTGCTCGATCATGGAGAGCGGTCATGTGCCGTCCCTGCTGGAGCTGATGGACGCCACCACCGTCCGCGCGGTCAACGCGATGGCGAACATGGGCCTGCCGGAGACCACCGAGGCGCTGCTGCTCGCCGCCTTCGACACCCCGGACCCGGCCGCCGACCTGGCCGCGGTCGGCGCGCTGTGCACGGCCGCGGGCGCCACCGAGGTGGTGCCGGCCGAGGACGCCGCCGAGTCCGAACTGCTGCTCCAGGCGCGGCGGATGTCGCTGACCGCGCTGGAGCGGGTGTCCACGGCCACGATGATCGACGACGTGTGCGTGCCGCGCGGCCGGCTCGCGGACATGCTGGAGGGCGTCGCCGGGATCGCCGAGGCGTACGGCCTGACGATCGGGGTCTGCGCGCACGCCGGCGACGGCAACACCCACCCCGTGGTGTGCTTCGACGCGCGGGACCCCGAGGAGTCGCGGCGGGCCCGCGAGTCCTTCGACGCGATCATGGCGCTCGGCCTGGAGCTGGGCGGCACGATCACCGGCGAGCACGGGGTGGGCCTGCTGAAGAAGGAATGGCTGGCACGCGAGCTGGGCCCGACCGGCCTTGAGCTGCAGCGCGGGCTGAAGGCGGTCTTCGACCCGCTCGGGCTGCTCAATCCGGGCAAGCTGTTCTGACCGCGGCACGCGCGGGGCGGTCAGGCGCTCGCGTCCGGGGTGTCGTCCCGGCTGCCGGGCCGCCGCGAAGGGTCCCGCGGCCACCCCTCGTCGCCAGCGGCCGGCGCGAGCAGCGCGCCCAGCGCGTCGTCCAGGCCCAGCTGCTCGTGCTCGGTGCCCGGCGGCACCATGCGCAGGGTGCGCTCCAGCCACGCCGCGACGACCGAGGACGGCGCCTCCAGCAGCGCGTCGCCGTCGGGGGAGCTGAGGGCGAGGCAGATCACGCTGCGGGCGTTGACCTTCGTCGGCCAGATCCGCACATCACCGTGGCCGCACGGCCGGAACACCCCCTCGACGAGCAGTTCGCGGGCGAACGTCCAGTTCACCGGGGCGTCCGAGCCGATGTGGAAGGTGATGTGCACCGCGTACGGGTCGTCCGTGCGGTAGGCCAGCCTGGCCGGAACCGGAATGCTGCGCTCCGGTGAGAGTACGAGCTGCATCTCGAGTTCGCGTTCCACCACGGTCTGCATGTGTCCGACGTCCTTTCCTTGGCGCGGTGGCCCCTGGGCGGTGTGCGCATGGACCCTGCACCTGGAAGAGAGCGCGTGCCTCTCCAACCATTACGCGGGTTCCGCGAATTTCCCTCAACTTCTCGGAAGCCCGGGTGCGCGGGCGCTCGGGGGAGTAAGACGGGGAGTGACGCTCTGCCCGCGGCCGGGCGGCGCGCGGGGCGGCACGCGCGCAGTCGCGGGGTGGTGTCCGGCAGGGCGGGCCCGGGCGCTGCGCCGGTCTGGTAGATGTGGACGTGCATCCATGCCCCGGCCGAGCAGATACGGAATCGTGAACCATGAGCGCACCCACGTCTGGCTCCTCCGGTTCTTCCGCCACGCCCTCCTCGTCGTCCGGTTCCCCGGTTCCCGGTTACTACCCCGATCCGTCGATCCCCGGCTACATCCGCTACTGGAACGGCTCCGCCTGGGTGCCGGGAACCAGCCGCCCCGCGCCGGCGGATCTCCCGGTCCCGGAGACGGGGGAGGCGGGGGCGGCGGGGGCGTCCGGCGTGGCGGGCGCGGCGAACGCCGCGCCGGGGGCGCAGGGTCCGCGGGCCGGGGCGTCCGGGGTTCCCGGGGCGTCCGGAGTTTCCGGAGCCGCCGGTGCGGCGGGGGCGGGACTGGACGAGTCGGGGCCGATGTTCCTGGACGAGGACCCGTCGGCGCCGCGCGCGCAGTTCGGCAGGGCGCCGCAGGTGCCGCAGCCGCGCCCGGCCGACCGCCCCGGCCCTCCGGCCGACGCCGACCCCTCCGCGCCCTCGGCCCTGTCCGCCGCGTCCGCGCCCGCCCCGCAGAGCCCGTACGCCGCGCCCGACCACTACGCCGCGCCCGAGCCCTACGCCGCGCCGGCCCCGCAGGACCCGGGCGCGAGCGACCCGCGGGCGAGCGACCCGCGCTCGGCGTCCGCGGACACCCCGTCCTGGCCGCGCGTCCTGCCCCCGGGCGCCGAACGCCCGGCCATCTCATGGGGCGCCCAGGCCCGGCAACCCGGCGCCTGGCCCGACCCGGAGACCGCCGGTCCGCCGGCCGGTCCGCCCGGCGCGGACGCGCCTGCGGGTTCTGCGGGTTCTGCGGGTTCCGGTGAGCCCGGGGCCTGGCCCGAGCCGCGGACCGGCGGTCCTTCGGGCGGCACGCCCAGGGCGGACGCGCCGTCCGGCCCGGACGGGCGCGGGGCCGGGTGGCCCTCCGCGGCGTCCGCGCCCGAGGAGGGCGGGGCCTGGCCCGGCCCGCGGGGCAGGCCCCAGGCTGTGCCCGGGCAGGGCGGCGGCCCGGCGGGGGAGGCGGCCGGCGGGCGCGGCGCGCTGCCGCAACTGCGGCCGGGGCAGCCCGTGGCGCGGCCGCAGCCCTTCGCCGGGGACGCGCGGCAACAGCCCGGGCCGCAGGCGGGGCAGCCCGCGCAGCCCGGTGCGCAGCCCCAGTCGCAGGCGCTGTCCGGACAGCCGGGAACGCCGCCGGCGGCGCGCCCGTTCGGCGCTGAAGCCCCGCCGCAGGCGCAGCCTCGTGCGTTTTCCGCGGAAGCCCAGGCGCAGGCGCAGCCTCGGCCGTTCGCCGGGGAAGCCGCGCCGCAGGCGCAGCCGTTCGGGGGCGAGGGCGGGTGGGCGGCACGGGTGCAGGGGCTGGCGCGGGAGGGCGGCGCGCAGGGGTGGCGCCCGCCGCCCCCGGACCCGTTCGGGCTCGACCGGGGCAGCGACCGGCCCGGCGGCCTGGTCCGGCGCTTCGCCGCCCGGGTGATCGACGGCGTGGTGGTGGGCGCGCTGACCGCCGCCGCGGCGGTCCCGCTGGGCTCGGCGGCGTACCACCACGCCAAGGACAAGGTCGACCAGGCGAAGCTGACCGGCGAGACCGTCAAGGTGTGGCTGATCGACAGCACCACCGGCGCCGAACTCGCCGCCGTCCTCGCCGTCTTCCTGCTGGCCGGCATCCTGCTGGAGGTGCTGCCCACCGCGAAGTGGGGCCGCACCCTGGGCAAGAAGCTGGTCGGGCTGCGGGTGCTGGACATCGAGGCCCAGCTGCCGCCCGGCTTCGGCGCGAGCCTGCGCCGCTGGCTGGCCAGGAACGTGCTCAACGCGCTCGTCGTCGGCCTCGTCGGCGTCGCGTGGTGCCTGTTCGACCGGCCGTGGAAGCAGGGCTGGCACGACAAGGCGGCCCGCACCTTCGTGGCCGGCGGCTGACCGGCGGGCCCGGCCGGCCCGTCCGCCGCGCGCTCGTCGCCCCCGCCCGGGGACGATCCGGCCGCCGCGCCCGCATCGCCCCCGGCCGGGGACGACCCCGCCGCCGCGCCCGCGTCGCCCGAACGGGTCGCGCGGCGCGCGGGCGGCCCGCCCCCGGGTTTGACTCGGTGCATGAGCACCGACCAGCCGCCGCCCGGGCCCCCTGACGACCCGTCCGCCAAGCCCCGGGGGACGCCGGCTCCGGTCGGCCCCCCGACCCGCCGCCGGACCAGCCCCCGCCCGGCAGCCCCTACGGCAGCGGCCCGCACGGCGCGCCCCCGCCGGGCGGCCCCGAGGTCCCCGGCGGCCGCAGCCCGTACGACCGGGACCCGTACAGCGCCCAGAACCCGTACGACCAGCCCCCACCGGGAGGTCCGGGCGGTCCGGGCCCGGGAGGTCCGGGCGGGCAGAACCCGTACGACCAGAACCCCTACGGCGGCCAGGACCCGTACGGCGGCGGCCAGGACCCGTACGGCCGGAACCCCTACGCCGGCGGTCCCGGCGGCGGTCCCGGCGGGGGGCAGGACCCGCTGGCCGGGATGCCCCCGCTCGCGGCCGGCGGCAAGCGTGTCCTCGCCCGGATCATCGACATCGTCATCGTGCTGATCCCCGCGTTCCTGCTGGACTGGGCCTCGGTCGGCCTGCACGGCAGCGACTTCACGGCCGGGCGCTCCGCGGTGGGCGGGGTGTTCACCGCCGGGATCGGCTTCCTCTACGAGTTCGTGATGACCCGGTCCACCGGGCAGACCTTCGGCAAGCGGGCGATGGGCCTGCGCGCGGCGATGCTGGACAACGGCGCGGTGCCCACCGCGCAGGCGTCCGCGCTGCGCGCGCTCGTGCTGTGGCTGCCGGCGTTCTGCTGCAGCTGCGTGTGGTTCCTGATCATCGGGATCACCGTCGCCTTCGACCGGCCGTACAAGCAGGGCCTGCACGACAAGGCGGCCAAGACCGTGGTCGTGGAGGCGGCCTGACCCCCGGGCCCCGGCCCGGGGGCGGCGGCGGGAGCGGTCGCCGGCGGGCCGACGCCGAGTCACATCCCGTGCGCCGCGGGCCCGCGGGGGCGGCGTGCGCCCCCGCGGGGGATGCGCACGCGCCCTGTACCGTCCCCCGGACGGCTGGTTTACTCGACAGGCATGACCGCTGCGCAGCCCACCGGCATGGCCCCGCTCGCGACCCTCGGACAGCGCGTCCTGGCCCGGCTCGTGGACACCGCGGTCCTGGTCGGGCTGGACCTGCTGATGTCCGCCGCGGTGCTCGGCGGCGCGATGTCGCGGCCGGACGACGTCTCGTACGGCCGTCAGGTGCTGGTCGGGGTGCTGACGTTCGCCCTGTACTTCGCCTACGAGGGCGCGATGACCGCCGCGCGCGGCCAGACACTGGGCAAGCTGATGCTGCGCATCCGCGCCGCCCGGCTGGCCGACGGCGCGGTACCCGGGCAGGCCGGCTGGACCAGGGCCGCGGTCTACGCGCTGCCGGGCGCGCTCGCCGTGCTGCTGGTCGGACCGCTGTTCTGGCTGCTGAACTCGCTGTGGTGCGTGTGGGACCGGCCGTACCGGCAGTGCCTGCACGACAAGGCGGCCAGGACCGTGGTGGTCACGGCCGTCTGAGCCGGCGGCCGGGCGCGTCAGCGGCGCAGCGACGGCTCGCGCGCGGCGGCCTGCGCGCGGTCGGCGACCCGGGCCCGCGGCACCGCGGCCGTGGCGGGAGCGGCGGCCGTCACCCTGCCGCTGCCGCTGCCGCTGCCGCTGCCGCTGCCGCTGCCGCGCGCCAGCGCCACCGCGACGCCGAGGCCGAGCGCCAGCCCGGCCGCGGCCAGGCCCGCGACCGCGGCGCCGGAGCGTGCGCCGGTGGCCAGCAGCAGCACGAGGGTGGCCAGGACGACGGTCAGCGAACCGTAGGCGATGTGCGCGGGCGTAGGACGCGGCATGGCGGCGATCCATCCTCGGGGTACGTCGGTGCGGGGGCACATGACGGGAGCTCAAGGGCTGGTGTCGGTGCGGGGTCTGGCGGTGGCGCGGGGCGGGGCGGCGCCGCGGGGGAGCGGCGTCCGCACGAACTCTACGGATGCGCATGCCCGTCCCCGACACCGGGTAAGCCTTGCCTCACCTGCGGCACGGAGCACAAGGGGGCGCACGGGGTCGCACGCCTGACGGATGTCCGCGCGCCGACGTGCCGTCCGCTGAGCGGACCGCGATCCCCGGAAACCGGCAACCGTACTGGTGTGCCATGCTCAAGTCAAGATCTGTCTTTTCCCCGGCGCAGCCGGTGCAATGGCCTTTCCCAAGGGGAGGTCAAGGAATTGTGAACAGACAGCAGCGGATCACCCAACCCGCGGTACTGGCCCTGGCGATAGCCGCGTTGGCCGTGCCCGCGGCCACCGCCTCGGGCGCCTGGGCGGCGACCCCCGGCCAGGCGCCGGCGACCCCCGCGACGTCGGCCGCCGCGTCGGCCGCGCACGACCCGGCGGCGAGCGAACCGCACGACCTGCCGGGCCCGTTCAGCAAGCAGCAGGCCGCCGAGCACGACGCCGCGCTCCAGCAGGTCGTCGCCGGGCAGACCGCCGTCCAGCAGCGCGGCGGCTCCCAGGTCGTCCAACTGCGCGGCTCCAAGGGCAAGAAGAGCAAGTACGTGGAGCTGGGCCGGGAGAAGACCGACAAGATCTTCACCATCCTCGCCGAGTTCGGCGACCAGGTCGACGACACCACCACCTACGACCCGGACGGCCCGGACGGTCCGCAGCCCCCGGCCGCCAAGTACGGCGGCACCGCGGGACCCGCGCACAACACCATCGCCGCGCCCGACCGGGCGAACGACAACTCCACCGCCTGGCAGGCCGACTACAACCGGCAGCACTTCCAGGACCTGTACTTCTCGCACGCCAAGGACACCGAGTCGCTGGCGAAGTACTACGAGAAGCAGTCCTCCGGCCGCTACTCGGTGGACGGCGAGGTCGCCGACTGGGTCAAGGTGCCCTGGAACGAGGCCCGTTACGGCTCCAACTACTGCGGCTCCTCGATCTGCTCCAACGCCTGGGACCTGATCCGCGACGCCACCACCGCGTACGTCAGCGACCAGAAGGCGCAGGGCCGCACCGACGCGCAGATCAAGGCCGACCTGGCGCAGTACGACCAGTGGGACCGCTACGACTACGACGGCGACGGGAACTTCAACGAGCCGGACGGCTACATCGACCACTTCCAGATCGTGCACGCCGGCGAGGACGAGTCCGCGGGCGGCGGCGCGCAGGGCGAGGACGCGCTGTGGGCGCACCGCTGGTACGCCTACGGCACCGACGCCGGCCGCACCGGCCCGGCCGGCAACAAGGCCGGCGGCACCCAGATCGGCGACACCGGCATCTGGGTCGGCGACTACACCCTCCAGCCGGAGAACGGCGGACTCGGCGTCTTCGCCCACGAGTACGGCCACGACCTGGGCCTGCCGGACGAGTACGACACCACCTACGTCGGCGAGTCCAACGTCGCCTTCTGGTCGCTGATGTCCTCCGGCTCCTGGATGGGCACCGGCAAGAACGCCATCGGCGACCTGCCCGACGACATGAGCGCCTGGGACAAGCTCCAGCTCGGCTGGCTCAACTACGCCTCGGCGAAGGCCGCGACGCCGTCCACGACGAAGCTGGGCGTCGCCGAGTACAACACCAAGGACAAGCAGGCGCTGGTCGTCCAGCTGCCCGACAAGGCCGTCACCACCCCCGTCGCCACCCCGCCCGAGGGCGCCAAGCAGTGGTGGAGCGGCATGGGCGACAACCTCGCCAACACCCTGACCCGCCCGGTCGACCTCACCGGCGCCTCCACCGCCTCCCTGGACCTCAAGGGCTGGTGGGACATCGAGGAGAACTACGACTACCTCTACACCGAGGTCTCCGCGGACGGCGGCGCCACCTGGACCGCGCTGGACGGCACCGCGAACGGCAAGGCGCTGCCGCGCGACGGCGGCGACGTGCCCGCGCTGACCGGCACCTCCGGCGGCTACGAGGACCTGTCCTTCCCGCTGGACGCCTACGCCGGGAAGCAGATCCAGCTGCGCTTCCGCTACCTCACCGACGGCGGCGTGGCGCAGAAGGGCTTCGCGGCCGACGCGATCACCGTCACCGCCGACGGCGCCACCGTCGTCAGCGACGGCGCCGAGGGCGACGACAACGGCTGGACCGCCAAGGGCTTCTCCCGCATCGGCGCCTCCCTGACCAGCGACTACCCGCAGTTCTACATCGCGGAGAACCGGCAGTACGTCTCCTACGACGCCACCTTGCGCACCGGCCCGTACAACTTCGGCTGGGCCGGCAGCCGGCCCGACTGGGTCGAGCACTACCCGTACCAGAACGGCCTGCTGATCTGGCTGTGGGACACCTCGCAGCCCGACAACAACGTCGGCGTCCACCCCGGCTCCGGCGAGATCCTGCCGATCGACGCGCACGCCAAGCCGGAGAAGTGGTCGGACGGCACGGTCATGCGCAACCGCATCCAGGCCTACGACTCGCCGTTCAGCTGGTACCCGACCGACGGCTTCACGCTGCACGACGACGGCGTCACCGCCCGTGTCCCCGCCAAGCTCGGCTCGCCGGTCTTCGACGACCACAGCGGCACGTACTGGTCCAGCGGCAACCCGACCGGCGGCGTCAAGGTGCCGGACACCAACACCAGGATCACCATCGTGAACGAGGCGTTCGACGGCAGCACGATGACGGTCCGGGTCGGCCCGTCGCACCGCTGATCCGCCGCTTCCGCGACTCACCTCGCGCACGTCGCCGACCTGCGCGGATACCGCGTCCGGCCGTCGTCCCCTGGTGGGCGGCGGCCGGAGGCCGGACCATGGGGGCATGGCCGTCGGCGGATTCACCAGGCTCCCCAGCGGCACGGTCGTCGTCGCGCTCAGGCTGCCGCACCCCGGCTACCCGGAGCACACCGTGCGCGTGGTGGTGCACGCCCGCAGCCGGCAGCGCGCGCTGACCCGGCTGAGCAACCTCGGCTTCCGCGGCGCCCGCATCAGCGGCAACGCGGAGCCGCCGACGCCGGACGAGACGTCGGCCGTGCTGCACCACCCGGACGGGCTGATCTGGCGGGACTACCGCGCGCGCGGCGCGGACCCCTGGCACCCGATCTCCGCCCTCGGGCGGGTGACGGGACCGGTCCCGCCGCCGTAGCCGCCGCGCACGGCCCGCCGTGGGGCCGCCCGGCGGGCGTCAGCCCGCGACGACGGGGTTGCCGGTCAGCCGCACGCCGTTGTCGCGCAGCTCGGCCAGCGCGCGCTCGGTGGTGGCCGCGGCGACGCCCGCGGTCAGGTCGAGCAGCACCCGGGCGGTGAAGCCCTCGCGGGCCGCGTCCAGCGCGGTGGCCCGCACGCAGTGGTCGGTGGCGATGCCCACGACGTCCACCTCGGTCACCTCCCGCGCCCGCAGCCAGTCCGCCAGCGCCGAGCCGTGCTCGTCGGCGCCCTCGAAACCGCTGTACGCGGCGGCGTAGGCGCCCTTGTCGAACACCGCGTCGATCGCGCCGGAGGCGACCGCGGGCGCGAAGTTCGGGTGGAACCCGACGCCCTCGGTGCCGGCCACGCAGTGCGGCGGCCACGACTGCACGAAGTCCGGCTCGGCGGAGAAGTGCGGGCCGGGGTCGATGTGGTGGTCGCGCGTCGCCACGATGTGGCGGTACGCGGTGCCGGCCGCCTCGCCGATCAGGTCCGTGATCGCGGCGGCGACGTCGGCTCCGCCGGGGACCGCGAGGCTGCCGCCCTCGCAGAAGTCGTTCTGCACGTCGACGACGATGAGTGCGCGGTGCATGGTGCCCTTCCGGCGGATTGCGGGGACGGAGCCGCAGTCGCGTGACTGCTTCATGTGCTCCTCGTGTACGTGGCCGAGCGTAGGCCGCCCCGCACCCCGGCGGTAGGCCAACCCGACGCCGGGCCTTGCCCCCGCCCGTCAGCTCGGCACTGGGCCTCAACCCCCAGGGGCGCGGGGAACTGCGCGAGCAACCACCCACATGCCGGTGGTCCTGGGGGCACCTCCCAGGCGAAGCTCTGGGGGAGGACCGAACAGCCCCTTCGGGGCGGTGACGACCCGCGGGCGCGCGGTGGCTTGTCGCGCAGTTCCCCGCGCCCCTGAAAAGACGGCGCAGCCCACTACGTGCCGGCCACGTACTCCGTGGGGAGGACGGGCTCGCCCCGGGAGAGCTGCGTGGCGGACAGCGGCAGACCCGCGCGCGCCTCGATGTGCCGGCTGCGCGCCGCGTCGAGCGGCTCGCGCCCGGTGACGACGCCGCCCCGCACGAGAGGCACCAGGAGCTGCCGCTCCACGAGCGAGTCCGGCACCGGCCCGGTGCCGACCACCTCCGCCTCCGCGACCCCGTCCTCGTCCAGCCGCCGCGCCGCCCACTTGCGCCCGCCGACGCTCGTCTTGCCGCCCATGGACTTCTTGGCCACCGGCGCCAGCGGCGCGTCCGGCGCGTCGGAGGCGGCCCGGGCCACCAGCTTGTAGACCATCGAGCAGGTCGGGTACCCGCTGCCGGTGACCAGCGACGTGCCGACCCCGTACGCGTCCACCGGCGCCGCGGCCAGCGACGCGATCGCGTACTCGTCCAGGTCGGAGGTGACCACGATCTTGGTGTGCTTCGCGCCCAGGTCGTCCAGCTGCTGCCGCACCCGGTGCGCGAGCAGCAGCAGGTCGCCGGAGTCGATCCGGACCGAGCCCAGCTCGGGCCCGGCGATGTCGACGGCGGTGCGCACCGCGGCGGCCACGTCGTAGGTGTCGACCAGCAGCGTGGTGCCGCGGCCCAGGGACTCGACCTGCGCGGTGAAGGCGTCCCGCTCGCTGTCGTGCAGCAGGGTGAACGCGTGCGCGCTGGTGCCGATGGTCGGCAGCCCGTAGCGGAAGCCGGCCGCGAGGTTGGAGGAGGAGCGGAAGCCGCCCACGTAGGCGGCCCGCGAGGCGGCCACCGCGGCCAGCTCGTGGGTGCGCCGGGCGCCCATCTCCATCAGCGGCCGGCCGCCGGCGGCCACCGCCATCCGGGAGGCCGCCGCGGCGATCGCCGAGTCGTGGTTGAGGATCGACAGCACCACCGTCTCCAGCGCCACCGCCTCGGCGAAGCTGCCCTCCACCCGCAGGATCGGCGAGCCGGGGAAGTACACCTCGCCCTCGGGGTAGCCCCAGACGTCGCCGGTGAAGTGGTAGCGGGACAGCCAGTCGAGGGTGCGGGCGTCGACCACGCCCTCGCGCTCCAGGAAGTCCAGCACCGGCGCGTCGAAGCGGAAGTTCTCGATCGCGTCCAGCACCCGGCCGGTGCCGGCGACCACGCCGTAGCGCCGTCCCTCGGGCAGCCGGCGGGTGAAGACCTCGAAGACCGAGCGGCGGTGCGCCGCGCCGCTGTTCAGCGCCGCCTGCAGCATGGTCAGCTCGTACCGGTCGGTGAACAGCGCGGTGGACGGCACGTCCACCGGCAAACCCAGCTCTGCTGTGCTCATACGACGATGCTACCCCACATCTCGTCAAACTGACGAGATCTCGGGCGGTCCGCGGGCCATTTGTGCGACACGCCACAGGAGCGGCAGCATGGGTTACGTGAGTGTTGCCCCCACCGAGATCGAACGTCCCGAGTCGCGCGAAGCGCCCTTCGAGGTCCCCGACCCGGACGTTCCGTGGGTCACGATCGTCCACAACGACCCCGTCAACCTGATGAGCTACGTCACCTACGTCTTCCAGGCGTACTTCGGCTACTCCAAGAGCAAGGCCACGGAACTGATGAAGGACGTCCACTACAAGGGCCGGGCCGTGGTCTCCAGCGGCACCCGCGAGGAGATGGAGCGCGACGTGCAGGCGATGCACGGCTACGGCCTGTGGGCGACGCTGTCGCAGGACCGCTGATGGCGCGCCGACGCGCCCGCGCGGGCCTCTTCCGGTCGGTCTCCGGCGGCGGCGCGGCCATCGCGCTGGACGAGGTGGAGACGTCCATCCTGCGCAGCCTCGCGGTGCAGATGATGGAGCTGATCGGCCCCGGCGACGGTCCGGCCGACGCCGACGGCGCCGAGCGGGACCCGCTGGCCGAGCTGTTCGCCGAGGGCCCGTCCAAGCCGCCGGAGGACCCGGCGCTGGCCCGGCTGTTCCCGGACGCCTACGAGGACGGCAAGGACGCCGCCGAGTTCCGCCGGTTCACCGAGAACGACCTGCGGGCCCGCAAGCGCGACGACGCGCTGGCGGTGATCCGCGCGCTGGACGCCGGCGGCGACGAGCTGCGGCTGACGCCCGAGCAGTCCCGGCAGTGGCTCGGCGCGCTCAACGACCTGCGGCTGACCCTCGGCACCCGGCTGGAGGTCACCGAGGAGGAGAACGACGAGCTGTACCGGCTGCCGGACAGCGACCCGCGCAAGCCGCTGGTGATGGCGTACCTGTGGCTCGGCGGCCTCCAGGAGTCCCTGGTCGCGACGCTGCACCCGTGACGGTGCGCCCGTGACCGCGCGCCCGTAGCGGACCGCGACGCCGCCCCCGCTCCTAGCGGACCGCGACGCCGCCCCCGCCCGTACCACCGCGACGCCGCTGCGGCGGCTGGGCCGTTCCGGTGGCCGCGGGCGGCGGGTGCGGCGCGCCGGCCGCCCGCCGGGTACGGATCGGGCATGACGGACGCCAGCACGGACGCCAGCACGGACGCCGGCCGCGGCGCGGGCGACGAAGGCTACGAGCGGGGGCTCGGCAGCCGCCAGGTCCGCATGATCGCCATCGGCGGCGCCATCGGCACCGGGCTCTTCCTGGGCGCCGGGCGCGCCATCCACCAGGCCGGCCCCGGCCTGGTGCTGATCTACGCGGTCGCCGGCGCGGTGATCTTCTGCATCATGCGGGCGCTCGGCGAGCTGCTGTCCTACCGCCCGGTGGCCGGGTCCTTCGCCGACTACGCGCGCGAGTTCCTCGGCCCCTTCGCCGGCTTCGCCACCGGCTGGACGTACTGGCTGATGTGGGTGGTGACCGGGATGGCCGAGGTCACGGCCGCCGCGACCTACCTCGCGTACTGGTGGCCGGCCGTCCCGCAGTGGCTGGCCGCGCTGGGCTTCCTGGTGCTGCTGCTGGCCGCCAACATGATCTCGGTGCGGCTGTTCGGCGAGCTGGAGTACTGGCTGTCGATGATCAAGGTGACCGCGATCGTCGGCATGATCCTGATCGGCGTGGGCGTGCTCACCCTGGGCCTGGGCGCGGCCGGCGACACCGCGTCCGTCGGCCACCTGTGGCGCGACGGCGGCTTCTTCCCGCACGGCGTCGGGCGCGCGCTGCTGACCCTGCAGATCGTGATGTTCGCCTACGTCGCGGTGGAGCTGGTCGGCGTCACCGCCGGCGAGGCGAAGGACCCGCGGCGCACCCTGCCGAAGGCGATCAACACGCTGCCGTGGCGGATCGCGCTGTTCTACGTGGGCGCGCTCGCGGTCATCCTGTGCGTGGTGCCGTGGACGGTCTTCCGGCCGGGCGTGAGCCCCTTCGTCGAGGCGTTTGCGCGCATCGGCATCCCCTTCGGCGCGGGCATCGTCAACTTCGTGGTGCTCTCCGCGGCGCTGTCCTCCTGCAACTCCGGGATGTACTCCACCGGCCGGATGCTGCGCGACCTGGCCGCCAACGGGCAGGGGCCGCGGATCTTCGCCCGGCTCACCGGCCGCCGCACCCCCGCGGCCGGCATCCTCGCCTCGGTCGCCGTGATGAGCACCGGTGTGTGGCTCAACTACGCCGATCCGCAGGGCGCGTTCACGTACATCACCGCGTTCGCGACGGTCGCCGGCGTGTGGACCTGGGGGGTGATCCTGGCCGCGCACATCCGCTACCGGGCGGCGGTGCGGGCCGGCCGGGCGGAGCAGGCGTGGTTCGCCGCGCCCGGCGGGGCCGCCGCGAGCTGGTGCGCGCTGGTCTTCCTCGCGGCGGTCGTGGTGCTCATCGGCGCCGACGCCCAGGCCCGCGTCTCGCTGTACGGCGCGCCGGTGTGGGCGGCGGCGCTGGCCGCGGGGTACGCGGCGCTGCGCCGCCGGGCGCGCCCCGGGCGGCCGGCGGGCCCCCGCACCGGCCCCCGCACCGGCTCCGGCCCCGGCTCCGAGCCCCGACCCGGCCCCGGCCCCGAGCCCGCCGGCGAGCCGGGTCCCGGCGCCGGCCCGCGGCCGGTCGCGGACCCGGCGCCGTAGCGCCCCCCGGGCCGGCGGGGAGCCCGGCGCGGGAGCCGGGGCCCCGGACCGCGCGCCGCGGGGTCTTGTTACCTTTCCGGCATGCTGACCATCACGCAGGAGCTGTACGACGCGATCGTCGCGCACGCCCGTGCCGACCACCCCGACGAGGCGTGCGGCATCGTGGCGGGCCCCGAGGGCAGCGACCGCCCCGAGCGGTTCGTGCCGATGCTGAACGCGGCCCGCTCGCCCACCTTCTACGAGTTCGACTCCGCCGACCTGCTCACGCTCTACCGGGACATGGACGACCGCGACGAGGAGCCGGTGGTCGTCTACCACTCGCACACCGCGACCGAGGCCTACCCCTCGCGCACCGACGTCTCCTACGCCAACGAGCCGGGCGCGCACTACGTCCTGGTGTCCACCGCGGAGGAGTTCCAGTTCCGCTCGTTCCGCATCGTGGACGGCACGGTCACCGAGGAACCCGTGCGGGTGGTGGCCTCCTACGCCTGATGTCCGGCATGCGGGACCGGCATCTCGGCAGGCCGGGGGAATCGATACCATGACGGCGAGGTTGTCCCTGGACGTCAACCCGCGTCGAACGCACTCATCAGGAGCGCTGTCATGGCCATCGAGGTCCGCATCCCGACCATCCTCCGCACCTACACGGACGGCCAGAAGGCCGTGGAGGGCACCGGGAGCACGCTCGACGAGCTGCTCACCGACCTGGACAGCCGGCACGCCGGGCTGCGCGAGCGAGTGGTGGACGGCGGCGAGCTGCGCCGCTTCGTGAACGTGTACCTCAACGACGAGGACGTCCGCTTCCTCAAGGGCATCGCCACCGAGGTCGGCGACGGCGACAGCGTGACCATCCTGCCCGCGGTGGCCGGCGGGTCCGCGGACGGTTCCGGCGCCCGGCCGCGCCGCGGCGCCTCGGCCGGCGGGCGCTGATGCGCTACGACAGCCCGCTGGCGGCGGTCGGCAACACCCCGCTGGTCCGCCTGCCGCGCCTGTCGCCGTCGGACGAGGTGAGCGTCTGGGCCAAGCTGGAGGACCGCAACCCCACCGGTTCGGTCAAGGACCGGCCCGCGCTGCACATGATCGAGCGGGCCGAGGCCGACGGCGTGCTCACCCCCGGCTGCACCATCCTGGAGCCCACCTCCGGCAACACCGGCATCTCGCTGGCGATGGCCGCGAAGCTCAAGGGCTACCGCATCGTGTGCGTGATGCCGGAGAACACCTCCGCCGAGCGCCGAGAGCTGCTGGCGATGTGGGGCGCGGAGATCATCTCCTCGCCCGCGGCCGGCGGCTCCAACACCGCGGTGCGCGTCGCCAAGGAGCTGGCCGCCGAGCACCCCGACTGGGTGATGCTCTACCAGTACGGCAACGCCGCGAACCCCGGCGCGCACTACGCCACCACCGGCCCGGAGATCCTCGCCGACCTGCCGACCATCACCCACTTCGTGGCGGGCCTGGGCACCACCGGCACCCTGATGGGCGTCGGCCGCTACCTGCGGGAGAAGGTTCCGGGCGTGGCGATCGTCGCCGCCGAGCCGCGCTACGACGACGTGGTCTACGGGCTGCGCAACCTCGACGAGGGCTTCGTGCCGGAGCTGTACGACGAGAGCGTGCTGACCACCCGCTACTCCGTCGGCTCGCAGGACGCGGTGCGCCGCACCCGTGAACTCCTCGCGCTGGAGGGCATCTTCGCGGGCGTGTCCACCGGCGCGGCGCTGCACGCCGCGCTGGGCACGGCGAACAAGGCGCTGCGCGCGGGGCAGCGGGCGGACGTCGTCTTCGTGGTCGCCGACGGCGGCTGGAAGTACCTGTCGACCGGGATCTACACCGCGCCCTCCACCGAGGCGGCGGTCGCCGCGCTGCACGGCCAGCTCTGGGCCTGAGCCCGCGGGCCCGGGCCCGGGCCCGGGCCCGCGGGCAGTCTTCTGCGGGTCTGCGGGCCGTCCGCGCCTTCGAACCGCCGCCCGTCCTGGTGATTCCGCCCACAACGGAGCGCTGTGGAGGAGCGGCGGCCCCGGCGGACGCTTACCCTTCCAGAACAGGGCCCGGCAGGGTCGAAACAGGTGCAGGACAGGTCCAGGACAGGCGGCGGACGGGCCCGCCACCCCCACCCCGGCCGGGACCGGGGGGATGCGGCGCGCCCACGGAGGTGTTTCCCGGCATGAAGCTCACCGTCGTCGGCTGCTCGGGCTCGTTCCCGTCCGCCGACTCGGCCTGTTCGAGCTATCTCGTCGAGGCCGACGGCTTCCGGCTGCTGATCGACATGGGCAACGGCGCGCTGGGCGAACTCCAGCGCCACTGCGGGCTGTACGACCTGGACGCGGTGCTGCTCAGCCACCTGCACGCCGACCACTGCATCGACATGTGCGCCTACTTCGTGGCCCGTTACTACCGCCACGACGGCGGCCCGGCGGCGGCGATCCCGGTCTACGGCCCGGCCGGCACCGAACGGCGGCTGAACATCGCGTACGGCGACGTGCCGGACGAGAAGTGCATGAGCGAGGTCTTCGACTTCCGCACCCTGGAGCCCGGTTCGTTCCGCCTCGGCCCGCTCACCGTCACCACCGACGCGGTCAGCCACCCGGTGGAGGCGTACGGCTTCCGGATCGAGCACGACGGCCGGACGCTGGCGTACTCGGGCGACACCGGGCCGTGCGAGTCGCTGCACGGGCTCGCCGACGGAGCCGACCTCTTCCTGTGCGAGGCGTCCTTCACGCACGGCAAGGAGGACATCCCCGAGCTGCACCTGAACGGCCTGGAGGCCGGGCAGTGCGCGCGGCGGGCGGGAGCCCGGCCGGTGCTCACCCACATCCCGCCGTGGACCAACCCGGCGGTCAACCTCCGCGACGCGCAGCACGCCTTCGGCGGCCCGGTGGAACTGGCCAAGTCCGGCGCGGTCTACGAGATCTGACGGCCGAAAGCCCCGCTACTTCACGTTGTCGCGCTCCATCTGCTCGCCGATCTCCGGCGGCTCGCGGCCCGGCGTCCTCAGATCGAAGAACGTGATCACGAAGCGGAAGAGCAGGTAGTAGACCACCGCGAAGCACGCGCCGATGACCAGGATCATCCACGGCTTGGTGGCCAGGTTCCAGTTCAGCCCGTAGTCGATCACGCCGGCCGAGAAGCTGAAGCCGTCCTTGACCCCGAGCCCCCAGCACACCGCCATCGACACCCCGGTGAGCACCGCGTGCAGCGCGTACAGGGCGGGCGCGATGAACAGGAACGAGTACTCGATCGGCTCGGTGATGCCGGTCACGAACGAGGTCAGCGCCACCGACAGCATCAGGCCGCCGACCTCCTTGCGGCGCTCGGGCCGCGCGGTGTGCGCGATCGCCAGCGCCGCCGCGGGCAGCGCGAACATCATGATCGGGAAGAAGCCGGTCTGGAACTGCCCGCCGCTGGGGTCGCCGGCCAGGAAGCGGGGGATGTCGCCGTGCACCACCGTGCCGTCGGGCTTGGTGAAGTCGCCGAACTGGAACCAGACGAAGGTGTTCAGGAACTGGTGCAGGCCCACCGTCAGCAGCGCCCGGTTGGCCACGCCGAAGATGCCCGCGCCCCACGCGCCGCGGTCGGCGAGCCACTTGCTGAAGCTGGTCAGGCCGTCGCCGATCGGCGGCCACACCCACAGGCACAGCAGCGCGAAGACGATCGCGACGCCCGACATGATGATCGGCACCAGCCGGCGGCCGTTGAAGAAGCCCAGCCAGTCCACCAGCCGGGTGCGGTGGAAGCGCTGCCAGAAGAACGCCGTGAGCAGGCCCATCACGATGCCGCCGAAGACGCCGGGGGTCTGGAAGCTCGCCAGCGTGGTGGTGCCGTCCTTGAGCGTGCAGGCGCCCGCGAGCTGGCCGAGCTGGGTGTAGTGGCTGCCCGGGGGGCAGTCCTTGGGGAAGCGGGTGAGGATGCCGAAGTAGACCAGGAACCCGGCGACCGCGGCCAGCGCGGTGGACCCGTCGGACTTCTTCGCCATGCCGATGGCCACGCCCACGCAGAACAGCAGCGGCAGCCCGAAGCTGCCGTCCAGCAGCGCGCCGCCGGCCCCGACGAAGACCTTCGCCAGCCGGTCCCAGCCGAGCCCGGTGCTGCCGAACACGTCGTCCTGGCCCAGCCGGTTGAGGATGCCTGCCGCTGGCAGCACCGCGATCGGCAACTGCAGGCTGCGGCCCATCTTCTGCAGGCCCTGGAAGAAGCGGCTGCCCCAGGACGGCCCGGGGAGTGCGGCCGCGGCGCTGTCCGTGCCCATCGGTGTCCCTCTCGTCCTGCCTCGTCCTCCCCGCCGGTGATCGCCATGCTGGTCCGGGGCGGCACGGACCGCCCGTGAAGTTGGGCCAACCGTGGGTTACGGTGACGAAACGGACCCGCCGGTGGGTCAGGAGGAACGGAGACACGCAGATGGCCACGAAGGCAGAGAAGATCGTCGCAGGTCTCGGGGGACTCGGGAACATCGACGAGATCGAGGGCTGCATCACCCGGCTGCGCACCGAGGTCAGGGACCCCGGGCTGGTGGACGAGGCCGCGCTCAAGGCGGCCGGCGCGCACGGCGTGGTCAAGATGGGCAACGCGATCCAGGTCGTCATCGGCACCGACGCGGACCCGATCGCCGCGGACATCGAAGACATGATGTGACCGGCGGGCGTGAAGCCGCGGGCGCTCACCCGGATAGGCTCATGCCATGTCACGATTCGACGGCCGCACCCCCGACCAGCTCCGCCCGGTCACCATCGAGCGGAGCTGGAGCAAGCACGCAGAAGGCTCCGTCCTGGTCTCCTTCGGCGACACCCGCGTGCTGTGCACCGCCAGCGCCTCCCAGGGCGTCCCGCGCTGGCGCAAGGGCAGCGGCGAGGGCTGGGTCACCGCCGAGTACTCGATGCTGCCGCGGGCGACCAACACCCGCGGCGACCGCGAGTCCGTCCGCGGCAAGATCGGCGGCCGCACCCACGAGATCTCCCGGCTGATCGGCCGCTCGCTGCGCGCGGTGATCGACTACAAGGCGCTCGGCGAGAACACCGTGGTCCTGGACTGCGACGTCCTGCAGGCCGACGGCGGCACCCGCACCGCGGCCATCACCGGCGCGTACATCGCGCTGGTCGACGCGGTGGACTGGATGCGCGAGCACCACTTCTTCCGGGCCAAGGCGCAGCCGGTCACCGGCTCGGTCGCCGCGGTCAGCGTCGGCATCGTCGACGGCGTCCCGCTGCTCGACCTCGCCTACGAGGAGGACGTCAGGGCCGAGACCGACATGAACGTGGTCTGCACCGGCGACGGCCGCTTCGTGGAGGTCCAGGGCACCGCCGAGGGCCAGCCCTTCGACCGCGCCGAACTCGACGCGCTGCTCGCCCTCGCGGCGGCCGGCTGCACCGAGCTGACCGCGGCGCAGAAGCTCGCCCTGGCCTGAGCGGACGCCGCACCCGACCCGGCCGCCCCGCTAGTCCGCCGCGCGGTCCCCGTACATCCGGGCGATCACGTCCTCGATGGCCGGCTCGCGCACCGACAGGTCCACCAGCGGGTAGCGGGCGGCCAGCGCCGCGACCAGTGGCGCGGCGCTCGCGGCGGCCGGGAAGGCGAACCACTGCCGCGGGCCCTCGGCCCGCACGAAGCGGGCGCCGCCGACCTCGGCCGGCGGCAGCTCGCGGGCGAAGTCCACCACCAGCGTCCGCTCGCTCTCGCCGGCCGCGTGCAGCCCGGCCAGGTCCCCGTCGTACATCAGCCGCCCGTGGTCGATCACCATCACCCGGCGGCACAGCGTCTCGATGTCGGTCAGGTCGTGCGTGGTCAGCAGCACCGTCGTGCCCCGCTCGGCGTTGACCGTGCGCAGGAACTCCCGCACCCGGGTCTTGCTGATCACGTCCAGGCCGATCGTCGGCTCGTCCAGGTACAGCACCTCCGGGTCGTGCAGCAGCGCCGCCGCGATGTCCCCGCGCATCCGCTGCCCCAGCGACAGCTGCCGCACCGGGGTGCGCAGCAGCGGCCCCAGCTCCAGCAGCTCCACGCAGGCCGCCAGGTTCGCCGCGTAGCGGGCCGGCGGCACCCGGTACATCCGCCGCACCAGCTCGTAGGAGTCGCGCAGCGGCAGGTCCCACCACAGCGTGGTGCGCTGCCCGAAGACCACGCCGATCCGCCGGGCCAGCCGGGTGCGCTCGCGGGTCGGGTCGATCCCGCAGATCCTGATCCGGCCGGCACTGGGGTTGAGGATGCCGGTCAGCATCTTGATCGTGGTGGACTTCCCCGCGCCGTTCGGCCCGATGTAGCCGACCATCTCGCCCGGCGGCACGGTGAACGTCACACCGTCCACCGCCCGCACCTGCTCGCGCACGCGGCGCAGCGCGCCCGCCTTGCGGCGCACGTCGAAGACCTTCTCCACCCCCTCCAGCGCGATGACCGGCGGCGGGTCGGCCGGCGTTCCCGGCGCGGACGGCATGGTGTCCATCGGCTCAGCTCCCTGTGCTGCGGTACGACCGCAGGCCCGCCCGCCATGCCGCGCCGGCCAGCGCGCAGCACACCAGGGCGACCGGCGGCGAGAGGAAGTCCACCCAGCGCGGCAGGCCGAGCGGATCGGGTCGGCCCAGCACGTACAGCGCGGGCAGCCAGTTGACGAACGCCAGCGGCACCACGAACACCACGCCGCGGACCAGCTCCTTGGAGAACACCGTCGGCGGGTACTGCAGCATCGTGTTGCCGCCATACGTCACCGAGCTCTGCACCTCCGACGCGTCGCCGGCCCGGAACTGGAACGCCGCGCCGGCCACGAACACCGCGCCGAAGATCGCCGCCCCCGACACCAGCGACACCGGCAGCAGCAGCACCTTCAGCGGCGTCCACGCCACGTCCACCCGGGCCACCGCCCAGCCCAGCACCAGCAGCCCCTGGACCACCCGGCCCAGCCGGCGCAGCGCGAAGCGGTCCGCCGCGACCTGCGCGAGCACCGGTGCCGGCCGCAGCAGCAGCGTGTCCAGGGTGCCGTCGCGCACCCGCCGCCCCAGCCGGTCCATCGACCCCAGCGCCAGGTCCGTCAGGCCGAAGGCGGTGGACGTGGTGCCGTACAGGAACGCCACCTCCGGCAGCGTGAAGCCGCCGAGCACGGTGATGTGCGAGAACATCATCATAATCGTCACGAAGTCCAGGCCGGTCGCGGCGAAGTTGCCCAGCGCCGTCATCACGAACGACGCCCGGTAGGCCATCGTCGAGCGCACCCACATCGCCACGATCAGCCGGTAGGCGCGCAGGCTCTCGGCGGCGCCGCGCGCCGCCCGGCCCAGCGCGGTGCGCGCCGGGGGCCGCTCCTGGCCCGGGGTCCCGGCCGGCTCCGCTCCCGCCGCCCGCGCGAGCGCGGTCTCAGCCACCCTGGACCACCACCCTGCGGGCCGCCACCGACTGCAGCGCCCGGCCCGCGGCCAGCAGCGCCAGCGCCCAGGCCGCCTGGAAGCCCAGCGCGCCGGCCGCGCCCGCGCCGCGGTGCCGGCCCAGCAGCACGTCCGCCGGCACCTGGAGCACCGCCGCCCACGGCAGCGCCCGCGCGATCTCGCCCAGCGCCCCGGGGAACACGCTCAGCGGCAGCAGCATCCCGGAGAAGAACAGCCCGAGCAGCCACGCCATCTGGCTCACCCCCGCGCCGTCCAGCAGCCAGAACGACGCCAGCGCCACCAGGAACCGCAGCCCGAAGCTCACCACCGCGCCCAGCGCCACCGACACGGTGAACAGCAGCCAGGTCAGCGGGTCCGCGGGCAGCGCCAGGTCGAAGACCAGCGCCCCGCACACCATCGGCGCCACCCCGCGGCCCAGCAGGTGGAAGCCGGCCCGGCCCAGGTCCGCCGCCAGCCACCACGCCTGCAGGTCGGCCGGCCGGTACAGGTCCACCGCGATGTCGCCGGAGCGGATGCGCTCCATCAACTCGTCCTCGAAGCCGCCGCCCATCAGCACCATCGTCATCAGCAGCGCCTGGCCCACCCACACGAAGGTCAGCGCCTGCCCCTGCGAGTAGCCGCCCAGGTGCGGCCGCTGGTCCCACAGCGCGATGTAGCTGTAGGAGATGATGAAGCCGAAGACCGTGTTGGTGAACACCCCCGCCGCGGTCGCCGTGCGGTACGTCGCGTACCGCCGGAAGCCGCGCGCCGCCACCGCCGCGTAGAAACCGTCCCGCACCGCCCCGCGCCCTCCTCGTCGGCACACCGGCCTTCTCGGCACACGAGCCGCCGACCCTAGTGCGCGGCGCTCCGCGGCCGCCACTGGTTTTCCCCCGGGCGGCCTGTCACAGCCCTGTCACGGATGCGTGCCGGTGTTCAGGGGCGGGCAGATGATGCGACAGTGTGTCTCGGATGCCTACGTGGGCGTACGGGAGCGTACGTAACGATTCGTCCACCATGTACTGCGGTGGACCAACCCCAGCGGCGGCCGAGGAGTCCCACTAGACATGAGTGAAGCGTCGAGCGCCTCCGGCCGCACCGGCCTGCGCCGCCTGCTGCCCACGTGGCGGATGCTGGTCGGCGGCACGCTGATCGCCCTGCTGCTGCTCGTCGGCGCGTTCTTCGTCGGCTACGCGCTGGTGTCGGTCCCCGACCCGAACGCCGCCGCCGTCGCGCAGAACAACGTCTACCTCTACGCCGACGGCAAGACCGAGATCACCCGCGACGGCGCGGTCAACCGGCAGAACGTCCCGCTCGCCGACGTCGCCAAGACCGCGCAGTACGCGGTGCTCTCCGCGGAGGACCGCACCTTCTACCACGAGTCCGCGGTCAGCCCGAAGGCGATGCTGCGCGCCGCCTGGAACACCGCGACCGGCAAGGGCCGCCAGTCCGGCTCGACGATCACCCAGCAGTACGTCAAGAACTACTACCTCAACCAGAACCAGACGGCGTCGCGGAAGATCAAGGAGTTCTTCATCGCGATCAAGCTGGACCGCAACGAGACCAAGGACCAGATCCTGGAGGGCTACCTCAACACCAGCTACTACGGCCGCAACGCCTACGGCATCCAGGCCGCCTCCCAGGCCTACTTCGGCAAGGACGCCGCCGACCTGACCACCGCGCAGGGCGCGTACCTGGCCACCCTCCTCAACGCGCCCAGCGAGTACGACCTGGCCGCGCACCCGGAGAACGCCCCGGCCGCCAAGGCCCGCTGGAACTACGTCCTGGACGGCATGGTCAAGGAGGGCTGGCTCACCCGGTCCGAGCGCGACGCCACGCCCTTCCCCGCCATCGGCAAGCCCCGGCCGATCGCCAGTAAGGCCGGGCAGCGCGGCTACATCGTCGAGGCGGTCGACCAGTACCTCACCGACCACCACATCGTCAGCAGCGAGGACCTCCAGGCCGGCGGCTACCGCATCGTCACCACCATCCAGAAGCCCAAGGAGGACGCCCTCACCACGGCCGCCCAGCGACACGTCTACGACAAGCGCAGCGACAACAAGGCCGGCCGCGCGGTGCACGCCGGCGCGGTGTCCATCGACCCCGCCACCGGCGACGTGGTCGCCCTCTACGGCGGCGTCGACTACACCAAGCAGTACGTCAGCACCGCCACCAACCACACCTACCAGCCCGGCTCCACCTTCAAGCCGGTGATCTTCACCGCCGCGCTCCAGCACGAGTCGCAGACCCAGGCCGGCGAGCGGATCACCCCGCGCACCCTCTACAGCGGCCGCAACCGCCGGCCCGTCCAGGGCCCCGACGGCCCGGTCGGCTACGCCCCGCCCAACGAGGACGACGCCACCTACGGCGAGATCAGCGTCACCTACGCCATGGACAAGTCCGTCAACGCGGTCTTCGCCCAGATGGCCCAGGACGTCGGCACGGGCAAGGTCATCGACACCGCCCACGACCTGGGCATGCCCGACGACGTCGACATCCCCAAGACGCCCGCGATGGCGCTCGGCGCGTTCGGCGAGCACAGCGCCAGCCCGCTGGACATGGCGCAGGTCTACGCCACCCTCGCCGACCACGGGAAGTCCGTCCCGTACTCGCTGGTCGTCAAGGTGAGCAAGGACGGCAGGGACATCGGGCTGCCCGACCGCAAGCCGGTCCAGTCGGTGCCGCGCGCGGCCGTCGACACCACCACCGCGATGCTGCGCAGCGTCGTGGAGAGCCCGCACGGCACCGCCACCGTGGCCCGCGCCTCCGGCTGGCAGTCCGCGGCCAAGACCGGCACCGCCGACAGCGACAAGGCCGCCTGGTTCGCCGGCTACACGCCCAAGCTCGCCACCGTCGTCGCGATCATGGGCATGGACCCGGACAAGGGCAGCCAGGTCCCGCTGACCGACTCGCTCGGCCCCGGCCGCGTCAACGGCGGCGGCCAGCCCGGCCAGGTCTGGGCCCAGTACACCGCCGACGCGCTGGCCGGCACCCCCAAGCAGGACTTCGACCTGCAGCTCCAGGCCGGCGCGAGCCCGCCGCCGCAGGACACCGAGCCGCCGAGCAGCCAGCCGCCCACCACCACGGGACCGGCGACCACCACGCCGCCGCCGGCCACCACCACGACGCCGCCCACCACCCCGCCGACCAGCCAGCCGCCCACCACCGAGCCCCCGACGACGCCCCCGCCGACCCAGACCCTCAACCCGATCGGCGGGCTCACCGGCGGCGGCGACGGCGGCGGCGCGGGCGGCGCGGGCGGCGGCACGGACGGAGGAGCAGGCGGTGGCACGGGCGGCACCGGGACCGGGGGAGCCGGGCCCGGAGACGGCGGTTCCGGCGGCACCACGGACGGCGGCGGCGCGCAGCCGGGCGGCGGGGGCGGGTGAGACGGCCCCGGGCGGCCGGGTGCCCAGGCGCCGGCTGAGCGCCCGTGCGCGTCAGGCCTGCTTCAGCTCCTGGCGCTGCGTGCCCAGGCCCGCCACGCTCAGCTCCACCACATCTCCCGGACGCAGATACGGCTTGGGCTCCGGATGCCCCATCGCGACGCCCGCCGGGGTGCCGGTGTTGATCACGTCCCCCGGGTACAGCGTCATGAAGTGGCTGAGATAGCGCACCACCTCGGCCACCGGGAAGATCTGCCGCGCGGTCGAGCCGTCCTGCTTCAGCTCCCCGTTCACCCACAGCTTCAGCGCAAGCGCCTGCGGGTCCGGCACCTCGTCCGCGGTGACCAGCCACGGGCCCAGCGGGTTGAACGTCTCGCAGTTCTTGCCCTTGTCCCACTGGCCGCCGCGCTCGATCTGGAACTCCCGCTCCGAGACGTCGTGCGCGATCGCGTAGCCGGCCACCGCGGCCATCGCCTCCCCGTGGTCGGCCGCGTACCGCAGCTCCCGCCCGATCACCACGGCCAGCTCCACCTCCCAGTCGGTTTTGGTGCTGCCGCGCGGCACCAGCACGGTGTCGTCGGGGCCGACCACGGTGTCCGGCGCCTTCATGAACACCACCGGCTCGGCCGGGGGCTCGGCGCCGGTCTCCGCCGCGTGGTCGTGGTAGTTCAGGCCGATGCAGACGATCTTGCCGATCCGGGCCAGCGGCGGGCCGATCCGGTCGCCGGGCTCCAGCGCGGGCAGCGAGCCGTCGCTCGCCGCGGCGGCGATCCGCTCCAGCGCGGCGGCGTCCGCGAGCAGTCCGCCGTCGATGTCGGCGACCAGCCCGGACAGGTCGCGCAGCGTGCCCTCCGGGTCCAGCAGGGCCGGCCGCTCTGCCCCGGCGGGGCCGATCCGCAGCAGTTTCACGATGACTCTCCGTCGCAGGTCGAGGTGGTTGGCGTCGTGGCGTCGACGCCACGGTAGGGCTCAGCGTCGTCTCCGTCTCGAAGGGGCTGTTCGGTGTGATCCGGACCACCGGCCGCCGGTGGCTGGTCGCGCAGCTCCCCGCGCCCCTGAAAACGGCGCGGCGCCCGGCGTATCCGCGGCCCCGGGACAGCGGCCCAGCGCCCGGCGGTCACGTGGCCAGCCGGGTGAGGGCGTAGATCAGCAGGCCGGCCAGGGCTCCGACGACCGTGCCGTTGATGCGGATGAACTGCAGATCACGCCCCACGTGCGCCTCGACCTTGCGGGACGTCACCTCCGCGTCCCACCCCGCCACCGTCTCGCTGATCAGCGACGTGATCTCGTCCCGGTAGGTGGTGACCAGATACGTCGCCGCGTCCTCCAGCCACCCGTCCACCTTCGCCTGCAGCCGCGGATCGCAGTCCAGCCGCGCGCCCAGCGCCAGCAGCGACGCCCGCGTGCGCAACCGCAGCTCGCTGCGCTCGTCCTCCGCCGCGGCCACCACCATCGCGCGCACCGCGCCCCACGCCGAGCCGATCAGCTCCTGCACCTCGCCCCGCGCCAGCAGGTCCTTCTTCAGTCGCTCCACCCGCGCCCGGGTCTCCGGGTCCTCCTGCAGCTCGCCCGCGAAGTCCGCCAGGAACCGGTCCACCGCGCCGCGCGCCGGGTGCCCGGGGGAGTCCCGCATCTCGGTGACGAACCGCAGCAGCTCCTTGTAGACCCGCTCGCCGACCCTGCGGTCCACGAACCGCGGCGTCCACCCCGGCGCGCCGCCCTGCACCGCCTGCATCACCGAGTCGCCGTGCGCCACCAGCCAGTCGTGCGCGCGCACGCACACCAGGTCCACCACCCGGTGATGGCCGCCGTCCGCCACCACCCGGTCCAGCAGCCGGCCCAGACCTGGCGCCACCTCCCGCGCCTCCGCGCGCCGCGTGATCGCCTCGCTCACCACCGCCTGCACATCGGAGTCGCGCAGCACCGTCAGCACCCCGCGCAGCGCCGCCGCGGCCTGCTCGGTCACCTTGTCGGCGTTCCCCGGCTCGCCCACCCAGCGGCCCAGCCGCGCGCCCACGCCCACCGAGCGCAGCCGCGCCCGCACCACGTCCGAGGACAGGAAGTTCTCGCCGACGAAGTCGCCGAGGCTCTCGCCCAGCGCGTCCTTCTTCGTCGGGATGATCGCGGTGTGCGGGATCGGCAGCCCGAGCGGCCGGCGGAACAGCGCGGTGACCGCGAACCAGTCCGCGAGCGCGCCCACCATGCCCGCCTCGGCCGCCGCCGCGACATAACCGGCCCACGCGCCCGCGCCGCGCGCGTCGGCCCACTTGCCCAGCGCGTACACGAGCGTCGCGGTCAGCAGGAACGCGGTCGCGATCAGCTTCATCCGCCGCACGCCGCGCATCCGCTCCGCGTCCGGCTCCCCGCCGCCGGGTCCGCCCGGCCCCGCCGGCCCCGCCGGCCGCGCCGGACCTGCCGGCCCCGCCGGACCCGTCGACCGCGTCGGCGTCGCACCGGGTCCGCCCGGTCGCGCCGGCTGCCCGGCCCGGCCCGCGAGCCCGCCGCCGGGCGGCGCCGATCCGCCGCCATGCGGTGCGGGCCGATCCCGCGCCGCCGCGCCCGCCGCTTCGTCCCCAGCCATCCGCGCCATCCGTTCCCCGCGTGTCCTCGCCTCGCCGCGACCGCCCGCGGGCCGCCCGTACCTGTGTGAACGTACGACAGGTTCCCTGCGCCTCCCCGCGGCACACCACCGGGACCCCGGAGCGCCGCCCCGACCGGCACGGATGCGAGCATCAGCCACGGACGGAACCCACGGACGGAGACGTACGGACGGAACCCACGCACGGACCCGTACGGCACGCGGGCCCCGCGCACCGGGCAGGACGCGTCCCCGCGGGCGCGCACCTGACCGGCGGGCGTGCCCGCGCACCCGGGACCCCGCGCAACGCCGTACGACCGCCCGGCGCCGTACGACCGGCCGGCTTCGTACGACCGGCCGGCGGGACCAGCCACCCGCAGGACCAGCACCCCGTACGACCAGCACCCCGTACGACCAGCAGCCCGTAGAACGACCATCCCGTACGACCATCACCCGCACCGAGGAGCAGCGCAGCATGACCGCCCCGCAGTCCACCGGCGGCCTGGCCGGATACGCCGAACGCTTCGAGGCGCCCGACGGCTACCTCGACTTCGCCCGCTACGGGCCGCCGTCCCGCGACGTGCTCGACGCCGTCGCCGGCGCGCTCGGCCGCTCCGCGCGCGCCGACCAGCACACCGTGAACGACCTGATGCGCGCCGACGCCGAGGCCCGCGGCGCCGCCGCCCGGCTCGCCGGCGCCGACCCCGCGCACACCGTGCTGCTGCCGAACACCTCGACCGGGCTGTTCCACGCGGCGTTCGGCCTCCCCGAGGGAACCGTGCTGGTGCCCGCGGGGGAGTTCCCGGCCAACCACTACCCGTGGCGCCGCGCCGCCGCGCTCGGCCGGGTCCGCCCCCGGATGCTGCCGCCCGACCCGCTCGGCCGGATCACCCCCGACGCGGTCCGCGCCGCGCTCACCGACGACACCGTGGCCCTGTCCGTCAGCGCCGTCGACTTCCGCACCGGCTTCCGCGCCGACCTCGCCGGGCTGCGCGAGGCCATCGGCCCCGACCGGCTGCTGATCGTCGACGCCGTCCAGGGCTTCGGCGTCGCCGACCTGCCCTGGCAGGCCGCCGACGTCCTCGTCACCGGCGGCCAGAAATGGCTGCGGGCCGGCTGGTCCACCGGCTTCGCCGTGCTCGGCCAACGCGCCCTGGACCGCCTCGAACCCGTCCTCACCGGCTGGACCGGCATCGAGGACGTCGCCCTCTTCGACGACGAGGAGCACCCGCCGGCCGCCGACGCACGGCGCTGGAGCATCACCAACCTCAGCCCGGTCGCCGCGGCCGCCCTCGCCGCGGCCCTCGCGCTGGTCGAGCGCACCACCGTCGCCGCGATCGAGGCGCACGTCGCCGAGCGGGTGGGCGAGCTCCTCGACGCCGTACGCCGCCACGGCGGCCGGGTGCTCTCCCCGACCGAGCCCGCGCGCCGCGCCGGCATCGTCTCCTTCGCCCTCCCCGGCACCGCCCCCGCGGACATCGCGCGGGCCCTGCACGCCCACGGCATCGCCCCGACCGTCCGCGTCGACTCCGTCCGCCTGTCGCCCCACGCGTCGACGCCGCGATCGGCGGCGGAGCGAGTGAGCGCGGCGCTCGGGTCGCTGCGCTAGCCGCAGGGGGGCGGCGGGTCCCGCGGAGCCGGCCGCGCACTCGGGGCGCGGGACGCGCCGGCCCGCGGCGAGCAACCCTCCGGGCGCGTACCGCGTGTTCAGGGGTAGCCGCGGGGCGCGGGGTCGCGCGGGGGGCGAAGGGGGCACCGCCAGTGAAGCGTCGCCGGAAGACCGGACCCGCGGCACGCGGCGCCGTCCACGCCGCCGGACCCGCGGCCCGCGGCCGGGACACCGGGGTGCGGGCCGGCCGCCGTACCGGCGCGCGCGGGGCCCGACCGGCCCGCGGGCCTGCGGCGACCGCCGCCGCGGCCGTGCTCGCCGCCCTCGTCCTCGCGGTCGGCGCGACCGCCTGCGACGGCGCCGCCGCCCGCGCCTGGGACTGCGCCAAGACCGCCGCGACCATCGCCGGAGACGTCCAGGACCTGCAGAGCACCGCCACCAACATCGGCCAGGTCTCCGAGGCCGAGCGCCGCCACGACACCGTCGACGCGCTCGACCGGCTCCAAGACGACCTGGACCGGATCGGCAAGCGCGACGGCGGCGGGGACGGGGACGGCGACACGAAGAAAGCGGTCACCCGGCTGTCGGACTCCGTGCGCGCGGCACGCGACCAGGCGGCGGACGGCCGCACCCCCGACCTGAAGCCGGTCGCGTCGGCCGCCGGGCACTTCACCGACGTGTGCGCCGGGGGCTGAGCCGACCCGGTCCGCCGGCCGGCCGCGCGGGTCCGCCGGCGGAGCACCGCCCGCTCCCCGTACCCCCACCGCGCCGGAACGCGCGCCCGCCGGGCCGGAACGCGCGCCCCCGCCCACCGCGCCGCGGACCCGCCCCCGCCCACCGGGATAATCGGCGCATGACCACCCGCCTCGTCCTCGCCACCCGCAACGCCCACAAGGTCGGAGAACTGCGCGCGATCCTCGGCGCCGCCGGGCTCGACGTCGAACTCGTCGGCGCCGACGCCTACCCCGAGATCCCCGACGTCAAGGAGACCGGCGTCACCTTCGCCGAGAACGCGCTGCTCAAGGCCCGCGCGCTCGCCGACGCCACCGGCCTGCCCGCGGTCGCCGACGACTCGGGGCTCTGCGTCGACGTCCTCGGCGGCGCCCCCGGCATCTTCTCCGCGCGCTGGGCCGGCAAGCACGGCGACGACCTCGCCAACCTCGACCTGCTGCTCGCCCAGCTCGGCGACATCGACCACCCGCACCGCGGCGCCCACTTCGCCTGCGCCGCCGCCCTCGCGCTGCCCGGCGGCGCCACCCGCGTCACCGAGGGCCGCCTCACCGGAACCCTCCGCCACACCCCCGCCGGCACCGGCGGCTTCGGCTACGACCCGATCCTCGAACCCGACGAGGGCCCCGACGCCTTCCGCGGCCGCACCTGTGCCGAGCTGACCCCCGAGGAGAAGAACTCCATCAGCCACCGCGGCAAGGCCTTCCGCGCCCTCACCCCCCACATCACCGAACTCCTGGCCTGACCGACAAAAACGCGGCGCCGATGTCGTCCGGGCCCCGGCCCGGGCACGCGAAAAGGCCCGCCCCCACCCGGGGACGGGCCCACCATGTGCGGCCGGTGGGATTCGAACCCACACGGGGGGTTACCCCACTGGGACCTAAACCCAGCTCGGCTGCCTGATTTCGACACGGCCGCTCGTCCCACCATGGTAGCCATGCGGTACGGCACGCGATACACCGTTCACGGTCCGTCCGCTTCCCGCGCCGCCCGCCGCCCTCCCCGCCCCCAGGTCTCGGTGACGGCATGGCAGTTCGGGCACAGGTAGCGGAGGTTGGCGGCCCGGTTGTCGCGCCAGTCGCCGTTCGCGTGGTCGATCTGGAGCGTGATCGGCCGCCCCCGCCACTGCCCGCTGTTGCCGCACTCCGCACAGCGGTGCGGTACGCCGATCTCCTGGAGCGCCCGGTGGAGGCGTGCGCGGTTCGTCCGCGCGGAACCCGCGGGCAGCACCACCAGGACCCCTTCCGCGCTCGCGCGGCTCCGGGGCGGCCGGGCCGCGGCCCACGGACGCCGGACGAAGTGCGCGGTGTCCAGCCCCAGCCGCGACACCTGCCGGCGCAGCCACCGGTGCGTGGCGTATCCCGCTTCGAGGCCGAGTGCCCGGGCCACCGCGGCGTAGCCGGTCGACGCCGCCACGGCCTGCCGCAGGCGCGCGTCGGGGACGTCGCGGCGCACGCCGCCGAAGTGGGAGGTGTCCGTGCCGTGCGCCCGCAGCATCCGGCCGAGTGCCGCCCGGGCGCGGCCGTCGTCCGGCACGCCCAGCGCCCGCGCCACGCCCCGGATGCTGGTGGCGCGGGCGGCGGCGGAAGCAAGCTCCGCCTCGCCGAAGGACGGCAGCGGCGGCTGCCGTCGCCGGGCCGGGAAGTGGCTTCGGTCGATCCGCGCGGCGTCGATCCGTCGCGACAGATGCGACAGCGTGCCGCTGGCCGGCTCCGCGCCGAGGGCGACGGCGACCTCGCGCAGGCACGTCGACGCGGCGACGGCCGCGGCCAGTTCGTCGTCCGAGTACCTGCGGCGCGCGCTCCCCGCCCCCGCCATCGGCTCCCGCCCTTCCCGTACGACACATCCGTTCGATGCGTTCGAACGGTCAACGACGGGCGCGGCCCGAGGGCACGGGCGGGGTCAGACGGCGAGGTCGCGGAGGAGTTTGGCGACGTGGCCGGTGGCGCGGACGTTGTAGAAGGCGTGGGCCACGTGGCCGGTCTCGTCGACGACGACGGTGGAGCGGATCACGCCGGTCACCGTCTTGCCGTACATCGTCTTCTCGCCGTACGCGCCGTAGGCGGTCAGCACGGACTTGTCCGGGTCGGAGACCAGGGTGACCTTCAGGGACTCCTTCTCGCGGAACTTCGCCAGCTTCTCCGGCTTGTCCGGCGACACCCCGATCACGTCGTAGCCGGCGGCGGCCAGCACGTCGAGGTTGTCGGTGAAGTCGCACGCCTGCTTGGTGCAGCCGGGCGTCAGCGCGGCCGGGTAGAAGTACACGATGGTCTTGCGGCCGCGGTGGTCGGCCAGCGCGACGGGCTTGCCGTCGGCGTCCGGCAGGGTGAAGTCGGGTGCGGTGTCGCCGGGGGCGAGGCGCTCGGACATGCAAGCTCCTAGGGCAAGGAACGGGGTGCCGACGAGGCGTGCACCCCGTCATGCTGAGAGACTGTCCGAACGCTACCGAATCGTTCGACGAGCCGATGGAGGCAGTGCGGTGCCCGAAGGTGCCAGGACGCCCGCCCAGATCGAGGCGGAGATTGCCCGCAGGCGCGAGGATCTCGCGGCGACGCTCGACGAGATCGCGGTACGGGTGCACCCGGCGACGATCGCGCGGGACACCAAGGCCAAGGCGGTGTCGGCGCTGGACCGCACGGTCGGCCAGGCCTACGCCGCGGCGAACCGCGCGATCAGCAGCGCCCGCGCGCAGTTCGTGGACGAGAAGGGCCGGCCGCGGCCGGACCGCATCGTCCCGGCGGCGGTCGCCGCGGCCGTGGTCGTCGGTACGGTGGTCGGCCTCTCGGTGCGGCGCCGCCGCCGGTAACGTCGTCGTCGTGAGCTCGAACAGTGAACACGACAAGCTGCCGATCCGCATGCTGCACGACCGGGTGCTGGTCCGGCAGGACAGAACCGAAGGCGAGCGCCGCAGCGGCGGCGGCATCCTCATCCCGGCCACGGCGGCCGTCGGCAAGCGGCTGGCCTGGGCGGAAGTCGTCGCGATCGGCCAGAACGTGCGCACCGTCGAGGTCGGCGACCGGGTGCTGTACGACCCCGAGGACCGCGCGGAGGTCGAGGTCCGCGGGGTCGCGTACGTGCTGATGCGCGAGCGCGACCTGCACGCGGTGGCCGCCGAGCGGCTCCAGGGCACGGACGACTCCACGGGGTTGTATCTGTGACCGCCGTCGCGCCCTCACGCCGTCCAGGACGTCCGCAACTCCTCCAGGAACGCGGTGAGTCCGTCCACCACCAGCGCGTGGTCCTCCGCCTGCGGCAGGCCGGAGACGCCGACCACGCCGATCACGCCCGCGCCGGTGACCCGCAGCGGGAAGGCGCCGCCGTGTGCGGCGTACCGGTCCGGGTCGAGCCGGGAGGACTCCTCGAAGGTCGTGCCCCTGGACCGGAACCGTTCGCCGACCCGCAGGGAGCTGGCGGCGTAGCGCTCGACCACCCGGGCCTTGCGCTCCAGCCACGCGTCGTTGTCGGGGGTGGTGCCCTCCAGCGCGTAGTGGAAGAGCCGCTGGCCGCCGCGGCGGATGTCGACGGTGACCGCGGCCCGGCGCTCGCGGGCCAGGCCCACCAGCAGGGAGCCCAGCCGCCACGCGTCGTCGTGGGTGAAGCGCGGGAGGACCAGCGCCTCCTCCTGCGCGGCGAGTTCCTCCAGCAGCCCGTCGCCGCCGCGCGCGTCCCGCGTGCTCACAGCTCCACCACCCTTCCCTCGTGCGCCGAGCGGCGCGCCGCTTCGATGACCTCCAGGGCCGCCGCCGCCTCCAGCGCGGTGACCGGGGGCGGGGCGCCGTCGCGCAGGGCCGCGACGACGGCCGCGTAGAAGGCGGGGTAGTCGCCGGGGACCGACGGCACCGGGCGGGCCGAGCCGTCCGTGCCGAGCGTGCCCCACGCCGGCTCCGGCTCGGCGCCCCAGGCCGTGCCCTCGCCGGGCCGCAGGCCCTCGCGCAGCGCCGCCTCCTGCGGGTCGAGCCCGTAGGTGACGAAACCGCCCTCGCTGCCGAGTATGCGCAGCCGCGGGCCGAGGCGCGCGGCGGTGGCGCTCATCCACAGGTGCGAGCGGACGCCCGAGGCGTGGGTGATCGCGATGAACGAGTCGTCGTCCGCGGTGGTGCCGGCCCGGCGCGCGTCGGCCTCGGCGTAGACCCGGCGGGCCGGGCCGAACAGGGCGAGCGCCTGGTCGACGAGGTGGCTGCCGAGGTCGTAGAGCAGCCCGCCGATGTCGGCCGGGTCGCCCGACTCGCGCCAGCCGCCCTTGAGCCGCGGCCGCCAGCGCTCGAAGCGGGACTCGAAGCGGTACGGCTCGCCGATGCCGCCCTGCTCCAGCAGCGCGCGCAGGGTGAGGAAGTCGCTGTCCCAGCGGCGGTTGTGGAAGACGCTCAGCATCAGGCCGCGCGCGTCGGCGAGCGCGGCGAGCGCGCGGGCCTGCGCGGCGGTGCCGGCCAGCGGCTTGTCCACGACGACCGGCAGGCCGGCCTCCAGCGCGGCGGTGGCCAGCGGCACGTGGGTGCGGTTGGGGGAGGCGAGCACCACCAGGTCGAGGTCGCCGGCGCGGGCCCACAGCTCGTCGGCGGAGTCGGCGAAGGCCGCGCCCGGGTGCTCGGCGCGGGCGTGCGCGCGGCGCTCGGGGCTGCGGGTGACGACGGTGTCCAGTTCCAGGCCGGGCGTGGCGGCGATCAGCGGCGCGTGGAAGAACGACCCGGCCGGTCCGTATCCGACCAGCGCGACGCGCAGCGGCGCGGGGTCCGGTCGGGCTTCCGGCCGGGGTTCCGGCCGGGTGCCCGGTCCGGACGCGGGCGCGTCCTCCGGGCGCCGGCCCGGTACGGAACCGGGGTGCTGGTCCCGTGCGCCGTCCGGGGCGGCGGAGGCGGCGGGGGCGGCGCCGGCCGCCGGGGGTCTGGGCAGAACTCATGCCGACCACTTTTGCAACAGCGTTGCCGAAGCGCAAGCGCGCGGCACAATGGCACCGTGCACCCGTCAGCCTCCGGGGCGAACCTGCCCGCACTGCGCGACCACAACGCCGCCCTCGTGCTCGACCTGCTGCGCGCCGCGGCCCGCGCCGGCGGCGGGCTCAGCCGGGCCGGCCTCGCCGAGCGCACCGGCCTGACCCCGCAGGCGATCAGCAAGATCACCGCGCGGCTGCGCGCCGAGGGCCTGGTCGAGGACTCCGGTCACCGGGCCCCGACCGGCGGCAAGCCGCGCGCCGGGCTGCGGCTGGCGGCCGGGGCGCGGTACGCGGTCGGCGCGCATTTGGACGGCGTACGGCTCACCGCGGTGGTCAGCGACCTGGCGGGCCGGCCGGTGGCCGACCTCGCCGTGCCGCTGGACCTCGGCCGCCCGGTCGACGAGGCGCTCGCGGCGATCGCCGACGGCATACGCGAGGCCGCCGCGCTCGCCCCCGGCCCGGTGCTGGGCGCGGGCGTCGGCGTTCGCGGGCCGCTGGACCACCGCACCGGTGTGCTGCACCGCGTCACCGGCTTCCCGCACTGGCAGGGCTGCCCGCTGCGCGCCGAACTCACCCGCCGCCTCGGCCTGCCGGTCGCCGTCGACAAGAACACGAACGCGGCGGCGCTCGCGCTGCTGGCCGCGCCGGCGGACCCGGAGCGGCCGGCGTCCGACGCGCGGCGTCCGCCGGGCGGTACGGACGAGCCCGCGCGCGGCCCCGGACGGTCGGCGGGCGATCCCTCGGCGGACGGCCCCGGGGGGTCGGCGGGAGACCCCTCGGCGGACGGCCCCGGGGGGTCGGCTGGCGGCCCCTCGGTTGGCGACCCCGGGGGGTCGGCTGGCGGCCCCTCGGCTGGCGGCCCCGGGCGGTCGGCGGGCGATCCCTCGGCTGGCGGCCCCGGGCGGTCGGCTGGCGGCCCCTCGGCTGGCGACCCCGGGGGGTCGGCTGGTGGCCCCGGTCCTGCGGGAGCCGGGCCCGACCGGCGGGACGCCCCCGGCCCCGCGGCCTCCGGCGTCGACGCGCCCGCCGAGGCAGCGGACGCACCCGGGCACCGCGGCCGCGCGGAGTCCTTCGCGTACCTGCACCTCGGCACGGGGCTCGGCGCGGCGCTGGTGCTGGAGGGAGCGGTGTACCGGGGCGGACGGACCGGCGCGGGGGAGTTCGGGCACCAGGCGGTGCAGCTCGACGGGCCGCTGTGCAAGTGCGGCAACCGCGGCTGCCTGGAGGCGCTGTGCCTGGCCGCGGCGGACCGCGGCGACACCGCGGGCGCGGCCCGGCTGCTGGGCGTGGGCGCCGCGAACCTCGTGGCGCTGCTCGACATCGACCGGGTCGTGCTGGGCGGCGGCGGGGTCCGCGCCGCGCCGCGGGCGTACCGCGCGGGGGTCGCCGCGGTGCTGGCCGAGCGCGGCCGGAGCGTGCCCGTGGACGTCGCGCCGCCGCGGGCCGTCGCGGAGGGCGCGGCGCTGCTGGTGCTTCAGCCCTTCTTCACCGCCGGCCCCTTCCGCTGAGCCGCGGCCCGCGCCCGCCGAGCCCGAGCTCGAACCCGGGTCCGGTCCGGGTCCGGCCCGCGCCCGCCGAGCCCGGGTCCGCCGAGCGCGGCCCCCCCGCGTGGCCCCCCGCGCGTCGCCACCGAGCCCGCGCCCGCCGCCGTCCGCCCGCGCCCTGCCCAGCCCGCGAGACGCCCGGCGCGGCCCCCGACCCGCCCCGGCTACGCTGAAGCCGGGCGCGGACGCCCGCGTACACCCACGCCACCCACGTACACCCGCATGCAGCAGACCGCGCAGCAAGGAGACCGGACCGTGTCGACACGCAAGCCGATCGAGTCGTGGCTCACCGACATGGACGGGGTGCTGATCCACGAGGGCACGCCGATCCCGGGGGCCGACGCGTTCCTCAAGGGCCTGAAGGAGTCGGGCAAGCCGTTCCTGGTGCTGACCAACAACTCCATCTACACCCCGCGCGACCTGCACGCCCGGCTGACCCGGATGGGCCTGGACGTGCCGGTCGCCAACATCTGGACGTCCGCGCTGGCGACCGCGAAGTTCCTGGACGACCAGCGCCCCGGCGGCACCGCGTACGTGATCGGCGAGGCGGGCCTGACCACCGCGCTGCACGACGTGGGCTACGTGCTCACCGACCACGACCCGGACTACGTGGTGCTCGGCGAGACCCGCACCTACAGCTTCGAGGCGCTGACCAAGGCGATCCGGCTGATCAACGGCGGCGCGCGGTTCATCTGCACCAACCCCGACGAGACCGGCCCCTCGCCGGAGGGCGTGCTGCCCGCGGCGGGATCGGTGGCCGCGCTGATCACCAAGGCCACCGGCAAGGCGCCGTACTTCGTCGGCAAGCCCAACCCCCTGATGATGCGGGCCGGGCTCAACGTGATCGGCGCGCACTCCGAGAGCAGCGCGATGATCGGCGACCGGATGGACACCGACGTGCTGGCCGGGCTGGAGTCCGGGATGGAGACGTTCCTGGTGCTCACCGGGCTCACCGCGGTGCCGGACATCGACCGCTACCCGTTCCGGCCGTCGCGGGTCGTGGACTCGATCGCGGACCTGGTCGCCGAGATCTGAGGGCGACGTCGGGGGCCTTCGACGCCGTCCGCGCGGACGTCGGCGGCCGGCCGCCGCGCGTGTCCCGGTGACGGGTGCGGGGAGCGGGCGCCGGATCGCCGGCCGGTGACGCTGCGTAGGCCGTACGTCACCCGCGCGGCGCAGTGAGGGGCCGCCCGGGGTGCGGGCGGCGGCGGGCGCCGGGATCTTCGTAAGCACCGGGCGCGGAACGCCGCGGCCGGCCGAGCGGAGGTCCCCCTGATGTCCCGTCGCACCCTGCCCGTGGCCGCGTTGCCCGCGGCCGCCGCCGTGGTGGTCGCCGCCGCGCTCGGCGGCCTGTCCGCAGCACCGTGTGCCGCCGCCGCGGCCGCCGACGAGTCCGGCACGGGACCGGGCAGAGCCCCGGCTGCGGCGTCCCCTTCGACCCGGGCGCCCGCGCCGGCGGGCGCCCTGACCGGCCTCGCGGCGCTCGGCGTCCCCGCCGACGCGACGGCGCCGGACGCCGGCACGGGCTCGGACGCCGGAGCCGGTGTCGGCACCGGCTCCGACGCGGGGGCGGGCACGCTGACCGATCCGGGCGCGGGCGCGGCCACCGACCAGGCGGTCGACCCCAGCACCGGACTCCCGGCGGACTCCGGTACGGGCACGGACACCGGTACGAGCACGGGCGCGGACTCCGGTACGAGCACGGGCGCGGACTCCGGTACGAGCACGGGCGCGGACTCCGGTGCAGGCGCCGACTCCGCCACCGACCCCGGGATGGACGCCACCGTCGATCCCGGCGCCGACCCGGACACCGCGTCCGGCACGGACTCCGGCTCCGGCTCCGACTTGACGGCGGGCGGCGCCGCGGGCGCCGCCGCGATGGACGTCAGCCCGGCCACCGTCGCCCCCGGTGGCCAGGTCACCCTGCACCTGGCGACCGCGTGCAGCGCCGGCCACACCGCCAAGGCCAGCGCCAGCGTCTTCGTGGACAGCGTCACGCTCGCCCCGGCCACCGACGGCCGGGGCGGCCTGGAAGCCAGCGCGTTCATCAAGTCCGACGCGGCGGACGGCTCGTACACCGTCTCGGTGTGGTGCGACGGGGACTCCGCGTCGGCCTCCGCGACGGCGTCGATCACCGTCACCGCCTCGGCGACGCCGCTGACCCCGGTGACGCCGCCGCAGCCGGTCCGGCCGGTGCCCGCGGGCGGGGGCGGCGCGGCCCACCTGGCGGTCGACCGCACCGGCGGCGCGGCGCAGCTCGCGGCGGGCCCGGCCGCGGCCGGCTCCAGCACCGGGCCGCTGCTGGCCACCGGCGGGTTCGTGCTGGCGGGGCTGGGCGTCGCCGCGGTCCGCCGCAGGGCCGCGCGCGCCGCCCGCGGCGCCGCGACGCGCGGCTGACGCCGGTGGCCGAGGAGTCCGCGGCCGGGCGCCGCGCCTGGGCGGCCTGCGCGGCGGCGCTGCTGCTGACGGCGTGGCTGCTCGGCTCCGGCCACGGTCCGGCGGGCGCGGCGCCCGCCGGACCGTCCCAGGCCGGCCTCCAGCCCGGCGCGGACGGCGGGTCCGGCACCGCGGCGGGCGCGGGCGCCGAGGCCGGGCCGGGCGCCGCGGGCCACTCCGCGTCCGGCGCCGGCGGGACGCACGCGCCGCTGGCCGCCGCCGACCCGGTGCGCCTGGACATCGCCTCGCTGGGCATCCACGCGCCGGTCGTCCCGCGCGGCCTGACCGACGGCACGGTGGACCCGCCGCCGTACTCCACCCCGGGGACCACCGGCTGGTATCGCGGCGGCCCGGCGCCGGGCTCGGCGGGCGCGGCGCTGATCGTCGGCCACGTCGACACCGACACCGGCCCCGCCGTCTTCTTCCCGCTGCGCACCGTCAAGCCGGGCGCGGCCATCGACGTGACCCGCGCGGACGGCACGGTCGCCGAGTTCACCGCCCGCACCGTGGACACCGTCCCCAGGGCCCACTTCGACCCCGCCCGCGCCTACGGCTCTCCGACCGGCCCCCCGCAGCTGCGCCTCATCACCTGCGGCGGCGCCTTCGACCCCGCGACCCGCGCTTACACCGCGAACCTCGTCGTCACCGCCCCCCTCACCGGAGCCCGCGGGGCATAGGCGGCAGCCGGTAAGGTACGTGCTGTCGGGTTCGTGCGCTGCCAGAAGGACGGAGGGGTCCCGTGACGATCACCCACGACCGGCCGCAGATGGGAGCCGAGGAGTTCGAGCGGCTCGCCGCCGCGGCGGAACGCGACGACATCCGCCTGGAGTTCATCGACGGAAAGCTCGGGGTCAAAGCAGTGCCGGACGGGGACCACGACGAGATCATCCGCTTCGTCATGAAGCACTGCCTGCAGCAGCGTCCCGAGCTGTGGCTCTACCCGGAGCGGGGGCTGAAGGTCGAGGCGTACCGCACGGGTCACGCCAGGCCGGACGGAGCGCTCGCTCCCGAGGGCGCTTTCGCCGGCCAGGGCGAGTGGGCCGCCGCCGACCAGGTGCTGATGGTGGTCGAGGTGACGTCCTACGACAGCGACACCGACAAGCGGGACCGTGAGGACAAGCCGCGGGCGTACGCCGAGACGGGTATTCCGGTCTACCTGCTGATCGACCGCACCCTCGGCGAGGTCGTGGTGCACAGCTCGCCGGACAGCCGCGGCGTGTACAGCCACCTGGACCGCTACCTGTTCGGCAAGCGGGTGGAGCTGCCCGCGCCGGTCGGGGTGGTGCTGGACACCGAGCCGCTCAAGGGGTGGGTGCGCTGACGCGCGGGGACCGCTGAGGAACGTCGCGGACGGCGCTGAGGAACGTCGCGGACGGCCTTACGCCCGCGCGGCCGTCTCCCGGCGCGCGGGCGGGGCGGGGGCGGCTTATCGTGGCTGCTCCATGTGATCGCCAGGTGATCGTCCGTCTGCGGAGGTCCTGATGTCCGTGCGCAAGGAGGAGCTGGGGAGCGGGGGAGCGCCGCGTGCCGGGCGCACGGGAGCGGGAGCGGGCGCGCGAGCGCCGCGCACGGACGGCGCGGTGGACGCCGCGGTGGACGCCGTGGAGGAGGTCAGGGCCGCGGGGACGCCCGCGGGGCTGGCCGCCGGACTGGCCGCGGCGCTCGGCGGCCCGCACAAGGTGCTCGGGCGGATCACCGACCTGGTGGCGTACGCCTCGGACGCGAGCCCGTACCGCTTCGTGCCGCAGGCGGTGGCCGTGCCGGACAGCGTGCAGGACGTGGTCAGGCTCATGGCCTACGCCCGCGCCCACCGCCGCAACCTGGTCTTCCGCTCGGCCTGCACCAGCCTGAACGGCCAGGCCCAGGGCGAGGACGTCCTGGTGGACGTGCGGCGCCACTTCAGCGGCGCGGAGGTCGAGGCGGACGGCGCCCGGGTGCGGGTGCTGCCCGGCACCGTCCTCGCCCGGGTGAACGCCGCGCTGGCCCGCCACGGCCGGGTGCTCGGCCCCGACCCGGCCAGCGCCGCCGCCGCGACCGTCGGCGGCGTCATCGCCTGCAACGCCTCCGGCATGACCGCCGGCACCGCCCGCGACTCCTACCGCACGGTCGCCTCGCTGACCGTCGTCCTGCCCTCCAGCACCGTCGTGGACACCGGCGACCCCGACGCGGACAGCGCGCTGGCCGCCGCCGAGCCCGAGCTGTACCAGGGGCTGCTGGACCTGCGCGACGAGATCGAGGGCGACCCGGAGCTGGTCGCGCGCATCCGCGCCAAGCACGCGATCAAGAACACCTCCGGCTACCGCCTGGACGCCTTCCTCGACGGCGAGACCCCGGCGCAGATCCTGCGCGGGCTGATGATCGGCTCGCAGGGCACGCTGGGCTTCGTCGCCGAGGCGGTCTACGACACGCTGCCGCTGCGCCGCGCGGTCAGCGCCGGGCTGCTGCTCTTCCCGTCGCTCCCGGCCGCCGCGGCCGCGGTGCCGCTGTTCGCGCAGGCCGGCGCGGAGGCGGTCGAGCTGATGGACCGCGACACCCTCGCCGCCTGCGCCGGCCGCTCCGGCGCGCCCGCGCAGTGGGCGGACCTGCCGGCGGGCAGCGCGGCGCTGCTGGTGGAGTTCCGGGCGGCGGACGACACGGAGCTGGCGGCGTACGAGCGGGCGGCCCGCCGGATCTGCGACGACCTCGGCCTGATCTCCCCGCCGCCGGCGCGTGCCGGTGCCGGTGCCCGGACGGGTGCTGGGACGGGCGCCGGAGCGGGTGCCGGGGCCGGTGCCGAGCGCCCGGCCGGTCCGGCAGCCGGGTCCGCGGGTCCCGCGGCCGGGTTCGCCGCCGGGTTCGCCGCCGGGTTCGCCGCCGGGTCCGCCGCCGACCGCGTGGCCGGTCCCGGCGCGCGTCCCGGCGCCGGGTCCGCGGCCGGCCCGCCGACCCGTACGGGCACAACGCCTTCACCCGCGACCCCGAGCGGATCGCCGCGCTGTGGCGGGCCCGCAAGGCGTTCGTGTCGGCGGTGGGAGGCGCGCGGCGGCCCGGGACCACGCTGATCACCGAGGACTTCGCGGTGCCGCCCGAGCGGCTGGCCGAGGCGTGCGCCGAACTTCTCGCGCTCCAGCGCGCCCACGGCTTCGACGCGGCCGTCGCCGGCCACGCCGCCCACGGCAACCTGCACTTCCTGCTCGCCTTCGACGCCGCCGACCCGGCCGACACCGCGCGCTACGCCGCGTTCATGGACGACTTCTGCCACCTGGTCGCCGAGCGGTTCGACGGCTCGCTCAAGGCCGAGCACGGCACCGGCCGCAACCTCGCGCCCTACCTGGAGCTGGAGTGGGGCGCCAAGGCCACCGCGCTGATGTGGCGGGTCAAGCGGCTGCTCGACCCCGACGGCGTGCTCGCCCCGCGAGTGGTGCTCGACCAGGACCCGCGCGGCCATCTGCGCGGCCTGAAGACGCTGCCGGTGCTGCCCGCGGCCGAGGCCGCCGCCGACCCCTGCATCGAGTGCGGGCTGTGCGAGCCGGTCTGCCCCAGCCGCGACCTGACCACCACGCCGCGCCAGCGCATCGTGCTGCGCCGGGAGATGGCCCGCCAGCCGGCCGGCTCCCCGGTGCGCCGGGCGCTGCTCGACGCGTACGGCTACGACGCGGTCGACACCTGCGCGGGCGACTCGCTGTGCGGGCCGGCCTGCCCGGTCGGCATCGACACCGGCGCGCTGATGAAGGGCTTCCGGCGGGAGCGGCACCCGGCGGGCGCGCGGCGCGCGGCGGCGTTCACCGCGGCGCACTGGCGCACCGCCGAGCGCGCCGCGCGGGCCGCGCTCGCCACCGCCGCCGCGGTACGCGGCCGGGCCGGCGACCGGCCGCCGGCCGCCGCGACGGCGCTGGCCCGCTCGGCGGCGGAGGCGGCGGGGCTGCCGGGGCGGGAGCTGATACCCGGCTGGCTGCCGGAGCTCCCGGGCGCGGCGCCCGCGCTGCCGCGGACCCGGCGACAGGGCGCGGCGGCGGTCTACTTCCCCTCGTGCGTCAACCGGATCTTCGGGCCGCCCGCGCGGACCGGCGGCTGGGCCCCCGCGGCCCTGGTCGCGCTCGCCGAACGGGCCGGCGTCCCGCTGTGGATCCCGCCGGACGTGGCGGGGACGTGCTGCGCCACGGTGTTCCGCTCCAAGGGGTTCGCCGGGGCCGACGCGGTGATGGCCAACCGGGTGGTGGAGCACGCCTGGGCGTGGACCGGCGGCGGCCGGCTGCCGGTCGTGGTCGACTCCGGGTCGTGCGCGGTGGGGCTGGGCCGCGACGTCGTCCCGCACCTCACCGAGGCGAACCGGGAGCTGCACGCGGAGCTGGCCGTGGTCGACGCGGTGGTGTGGGCGGCGGAGCACCTGCTGCCGAAGCTGCCCGCCGGGGCGCGGGCGGGGGCGGTCGTGCTGCACCCCACGTGCGTGGGCGGGCCGGGCGCCGACGCGGCGCTGCGGGGCCTGGCGGAGGCCTGCGCGGAGGAGGTCGTGGTGCCGGACGACGCGGGGTGCTGCGGCTTCGCGGGGGACCGCGGGATGCTCCACCCGGAGCTGACGGCGTCTGCGACGCGGCGCGAGGCGGAGGAGGTCGCGGGGCGCGGCTACGACGCGTATCTGTCGTGCAACCGGCTCTGCGAGGTTGCGCTGGAGCGCGCTACGGGGGAGGTGTACGAGTCCGTCTTCGCCGCGTTGTGCCGCGCGCAGCGTCTCCCCTGACCCCCCGGCTGCCCCGGTCGGCCTCCTCCCGGCCCGCGCCCCTTCGGGTCAGGTCCTGCCCCGCCGGGGTGGTCTGCCGGGTGCGGGTTCGTGGGTGGCTGGTCGCGCAGTTCCCCGCGCCCCTTCGGGTCGCGTCGTGCCCCGCCGGGGTGGTTTGCCGGGTGCGCCCCGGCGGGTGGCTGGTCGCGCCGTTCCCCGCGCCCCTGAGTGCTTGACCTACGCGGTCGCGGCAACGTACGTCACCTCAGCGGCGACCCGAGCCCCGTCAGGGGCGCGGGGAACTGCGCGAGCAACCGTTGCGGGCGGGTGGACGGCGGCGGGCCTCAGCGGGGCAGTCGGGACCCCGAGAGGGGCGCGGGGAACTGCGCGAGCAACCACCGCGCAGCCGGGGACGGCGACGAGGCCGAGCGGGACAGCCGGGAGCCCGCCGGGACCCCGGGGCGCGGGCGGCGGAGCCGAGTGGGGGGCGGGGCCGGAGCCCGGGATCAGCGCTCGCGCGAGCGAAGGAGGCGGAGAAGCGCCGCCGCACAGAGCGCGGCCACCGCCACGGAGAACGCGAAGGTCGTCGTGACCAGCCCCCACGCCTGCGTGGCCGCGCCGAGCGCGACGACCGGCACGGCCAGCGCGACGTAGAGGACCAGGAAGTAGCTGGACGTGACGCCGGCCCGGCGTTCCGGCGCCGCCCCGGTCGACAGCGCCCCCAGCGCCTTCGTGAAGCTCATGCCCTGGCCGGCCCCGGCCACCACCGCCCCGGCCACCAGCAGCGGAAAGCTCGCGACCTCCACCGAGACCCCGACCAGGAGCACCCCGGCCACCAGCAGCGCGCACCCCCCGACCAGCGCCCCGCGCCCCGGCAGCCGCCGCGAGCCGAGCTGCACCGCCGCCGACGCGCCGAGCAGCAGGAACACCACCAGCCCGGCGACCGCCGCGCTGGACCTGCCGAAGACGTGCGCGACCACCTGCGGGGACACCGCGGTGAACAGCCCGAGCAGCGCGAACCCCGCGAACCCGGCCGTCGCGGACGTCACGAACGTCCCCCGCAGCCCCGCCGGCACCGACGGCCGCTGCGGCCGCAGCCGCGCCCCCGGCGCCACGTCCACGGTCTCCGGCACCAGCAGGACCAGCGCCGCGCAGACCACCACGCAGCCCGCGTGCACCGCGAAGGACAGCCGCAGCGGCGCCGGCAGGTACCGCACCGCGAGGCCCGCGAGCAGCGGGCCGAGCCCGAGCCCGCCGATGTTGGCCGCCGTGGCGACGGGCGCGGCCCGCCGGCTCCACCGCGGCGGCGCCGCCTCGATCACCGCCGCGGTCGCCGCGCCGAGGAACACCCCGGCCGACACCCCCGACAGGAACCGCCCGACCAGCAGCACCCACACCCGGTCCGCGCCCAGGAAGACCAGGCTGGAGGCCAGCGCCGCGCCGAGCCCGGCGAGCAGCATCGGCCGCCGGCCCACCACGTCCGACCAGCGTCCGCACAGCAGCAGCGTGGCCAGCACGCCCACCGCGTAGACGGCGAACACCACCGTCTGCACCAGGGTGGAGAAGCCGAGCCGGTGCTCGTACAGGGGGTATATCGGCGTCGGCATGGTGGTGCCGACCATGACCACCGTGAACGACAGGACAACGCAGAAGAAGGCCGGCGCCGGTCCGAGCCGTGGCCCGCTCACGAGGTCCTCCTTGGCCGGATCGGACGCCAGGTCGTGCGGCGCGCTGCGTGCGGCAGGAAACCGCAGGTCGGGACGGTCGCGTGCGGGCGGGCACGCCGGTCGGCCGCGGGCCCGCCCGACGTCGCGGCGGCGCCCCGCCGGTCCGCCCGGCCGGCGCACCATAGGCGTCCCGCCCCGCCGCGGGCAACCCCGCCCCGCCGGCCGCCGCCGTGTCGCCCCGGCGCTACGTCTCCGCGTCCCCCGCGGCCTTCGCGTCCCCCGCCCGCGCCGCCTCCCCCGCGCCGTCCCCCGGACCGTCGGGCGCCAGCAGCAGCAGGATCACGTCGTCGGACAGCGACCCTCCGGCGTGCCGCAGCAGGTCCGCGTACAGGCCCTCCACCGCCGAGTCCAGGTCGCCGCCGCGGCCCGCGACCAGTGGCCCGACCCGCTCGGCCAGCGGGTAGAACGCGCCGTCGCGCGGGTCGCGGGCCTCGATCACGCCGTCCGTGCACAGCACCAGCACGTCCCCGGGGCGCAGCGGCACCCGCCACGGCGTCGGGCCGCCGGCCACCATGTCGGCCAGTCCCAGCGGCAGCCAGGGCTCGGCCGGGTCGGCCCTGGTCACGCTGCCGTCGCGGGACACCAGCAGCGGCGGCACGTGCCCGTAGTGCAGCAGCTCCACGCTGCCGCAAGGGGCGTCGAACTGCGCGAACAGCGCGGTGATGAAGTCGCCGCCGGTGACGTGCCGGCGCACGCTGGTGTCCACCCGGGCCGCCAGCCGGTCCAGGCCGCCCTCGTCGTAGGCGGCCTCGCGGAACGCGCCGAGCACCACCGCCGAGGTCTGCACCGCCGCGAGGCCCTTGCCGCGCACGTCCCCGATCAGCGCGCGCACCCCGTGCGGGGTCTCCAGCACCGCGTACAGATCGCCGCCGATCTGCGCGGCGTCGGCCGCCGAGACGTAGCGCGCGGCGACCCGCACCGGGCCGACCCGGGGCGCGGGCGGCTGCATCAGCGCGTGCTGCGCGGCCTCGGCGACCGAGGAGATCGCGGTGTACGCCTTCGCGCCGGTCTCCCGCCGCCAGGCGATGTAGACGCTGAAGACGCACACCAGCCCGTAGGCGAAGAGCTGGCCGAAGAGCACGTCGTGGTCGGGGATGTCGGTCACCCCGTCGTACGGCGACAGCGCGGCCTGCACGGCCGCGCCGAGCAGGCTGACCACCAGGGTGCGGCGCCAGTTGACGGTGATGGAGGCCAGCGCGGGCGCCACGACGATGCCCGGGGTGAGGAAGTGGTCCCGGCCGGCCATCAGGTCCGCGGCCACCACGACGAGCAGCGCGCCGATCGGGAGCGACATGCCCATCCGGGACAGGTGCTCGCTCTCCAGCCGCGCCACTGTCCGGGTGAACCAGGCCTTCTTCACACGGTGCACCCATCTGCGCTCGTCGGTCCGCCGGTCCCCGCGGCGTCCGGCCCGCTGCCCGTCCGCCGCCCGGCTGCTGTCCGTTCGATGCCCGCCTGCCGCTCGCTCCCGCGGTCCGCCGCGTCCTCCCATCTCAAGCCAGCCGCGGGCCGCGCGCAACTCATCGGGCGCGGCGGCACGCGCCTGTGTTCGGCCGAGTGCCCGTCCGACGGTGTTCAGCCGCCTGTTTTCGGCCGCCTGTGTTGCGCCCGGTGAAGGTTCTGCGACAGCGGGGGCCCTCGGGGTGGCCGGGACGCACGGGACTTCCTAGGGTCGCCGTGTACCTGCCACTCGGGCCCGTCGGCGGGCCCGGACCACGGCACGACGCGCTGGAGGACCTTGTGCGCAAGGCACTGATCGCAACCGCCACCGCCGCCCTCGCGGGCCTGCTGGTGATCCCGGCAGCCGCGGCCGGCACCGCGGGCCCGGGCGCGCCCGGGATCGGCGACCCGTACTACCCGACGTACGGCAACGGCGGCTACGACGTCTCCCACTACGACCTGGACCTGTCCTACCAGCCGGCGACGGACACGCTCAGCGGCACCACGACGGTCACCGCGACCGCGACGCAGGGCCTGACCAGCTTCGACCTGGACTTCGCGCTGGACGTCAGCAAGGTCACGGTGAACGGCAGGCCCGCGGCGTTCGCCACCAGCGGCGAGCAGGAGCTGGTGGTCACCCCGCGGCACCCGCTGGCCCGCGGCCAGCGGATCTCGGTCGCCGTCACCTACTCCGGGGTGCCGTCGACCGTGCAGCGGTACGGGTTCACCTCCTGGCAGCGCACCCCGGACGGGGGAGTGGCGGTCAACGAGCCGGAGTCGGCGTGGTGGTGGTTCCCCAGCAACGACCACCCCGCGGACAAGGCCACCTACGACGTCACCGTGAAGGTGCCGTCCGGCGAGCAGGCGATCAGCAACGGCCTGCTGGTCTCCTCGCGGACCCGGAACGGCTGGACCTCCTTCCACTGGCGGCAGGACGAGCAGCAGGCCACGTACCTGGCCACCCTCGCGGTCGGCCGCTTCGACCTCACGCACAGCCGCACCGGCGCGGGCGTGCCGGTGATCAACGCGTACAGCACCGCACTGGACCCGACCGTCGCCGCCAACGCCCGGGCGTCGGTCGAGCGCACCGGCGAGATCATCGACTTCCTCAGCGGCTGGTTCGGCCCCTACCCGTTCGACGCCGCCGGCGGCTACGTGCCGAACGTGACCTCGCACTTCTCCCTGGAGGCGCAGACCCGCGTCTTCTACAGCCCGGCGTTCTTCGCCAAGGGCGTGAACACCGACGTCGTCGCGCACGAGCTGACCCACCAGTGGTGGGGCGACGACGTCTCGCTGGAGCGCTGGTCGGACATCTGGCTCAACGAGGGCTTCGCCAGCTACGCCGAGTGGCTGTGGGCCGAGCACGAGGGCAAGGGCACCCCGCAGCAGCTCGCGCGGCAGGTCTACGACGCGCACCCGGCCGACGACCCGTTCTGGACGGTGAAGCCCGGCGACCCGGGCGCGGCCAACCAGTTCGACGACGCGGTCTACGACCGGGGCGCGGTCGCCGTCCAGGCGCTGCGCGACACCATCGGCGACCCCGCGTTCCGCGCGCTGCTCAAGGCGTGGCCCGCGCAGCACCGCTACGGCAACGGCACGATCGCGCAGTTCGAGACGCTCGCCGAGCACCTGTCCGGCCGGAACCTGCACGACTTCTTCCAGACCTGGCTGTTCACCCCGGCCAAGCCGGCGAGCTTCCCGGCCGGGTCCTGAGCCCTGGCCAGATGCGGCGCCCCTTCGCGCCGCGGGTCCTCACGCCGCGGGTTTTCACGCCGCGCCCCCTCACGCCGCGCCCCCTCACGCCGCGCCCCCTCACGCCGCGGGTCCTCACGCCGCGCCGACGGACACGCCGGCGCGGGAGGGCGTGAGGCACCATGGACCGCGGGCGGGCCGACCGACGACCCGCCCGCGGCACATGGGGAGCGTACGGGCACGTGGACACGGACGAGGACACGGCGGGGGCGGGCGCGGCGGACGCCGATCCGCCGACGGACGCCGATCCGCTGACGGACGCCGAGCTGCCGACGGACGCTGAGCTGCGGGCGGACTGCGCCGCGTGCTTCGCGCTGTGCTGCGTCGGCCTGGCCTTCACCCGGTCCGCGGACTTCGCCCGCGACAAGGCGGCCGGCGAGCCCTGCGGCAACCTCGGCGCGGACCACCGCTGCGGCGTCCACGGCCGGCTGCGCGCCACCGGCTGGACCGGCTGCTCGGTCTACGACTGCATCGGCGCCGGCCAGAAGGTCTCCCGCCGCACCTTCGGCGGCGCGGACTGGCGGGACGCCGCCGACGGGGGCGCCGCGATGTTCGCCGCACTGCCGGTGATGCGCCAGCTGCACGAGCTGCTGTGGTACCTCACCGACGTGCTGGACCGGCCGGCCGCCGCCGAGCTGCACGGCCCGGCCGCCCGGGAGCTGGCCCGCCTGCGCGCGCTCACCGACACCGACCCCACCGGGCTGCTCGCGGTGGACCCGGCCGCCGAGCGGGCCGCGGTCGGCGGCCTGCTGCGGCGGGCGAGCGCGCTGGTCAGGGCCGGGGCCCCGGGCCGCGGGGCCCGCCGCGGCGGCGCCCGTGCACGGCCGGGCGCCGACCTGATCGGGGCCCGGCTGCGCGGCGCCGACCTGCGCGCGGCGGACCTGCGCGGCGCCTACCTCATCGGCGCCGACCTGCGCGGCGCGGACCTGCGGCTGGCCGACCTGATCGGCGCCGATCTGCGCGCGGCCGATCTGCGCGGCGCCGACCTGACCGGCGCGCTGTTCGTCACCCAGGCCCAGCTGAACGCCGCCAGGGGCGACGCGCGCACCCGCGTGCCGGCCCGCCCGGCGCGGCCGGCCCACTGGGCGGACGCGGACATGGTCATGAGCACCCCCGCAGATCACGTATAGTTGTCCTCGCGGGCGCCGCTAGCTCAGTTGGTTAGAGCAGCTGACTCTTAATCAGCGGGTCCGGGGTTCGAGTCCCTGGCGGCGCACCTGGTTTGAAGGCTCCTCGCGGAAGCGGGGGGCCTTCAGCGTACGCGGACAAGGTTCAGATGCTCATCGACAGCAGCACCGGCGCGGCGCGCTCGTGCAGGGTGTCGGCCGCGGGCCGCAGCCGGTGCGCCTGGGCGTACGGCATGGACAGCGCCAGGCAGGCCACCGTCTTGCCGATGGTCACCGGGATGGCGGCGCAGACCGTGCCCACCGCGTACTCCTGGAGGTCCAGGGTGGGGACGGTGGCCGGCTGCCGCTCCAGCTTCGTCAGCAGCACCCGGTCGTCGACCTCGGTGCGCGAGGTGAGCCGGGCCGGGCGGTGCCGGGACAGGTGCTCCAGCCGGCCGTTGTGGTCCAGCTGCGCCAGCAGGCACTTGCCGACCGCGCTGGCGTGGGCGGAGGAGCGGAAGTCCACCCACTCGTTGACCTTCGGCGCGTTCGGGCCGTCGGCGAAGTCGATGATCTTGACTTCGCCGTCGTCGTAGCGGCTGAAGTAGACCGCCGCGCCGACCTCGTCGCGCAGCTCGGCCAGCACCGCCTTGAGCTTCTCGGCCAGCGCCGCGTCGCGGTCCGCCGCGCCGAGCAGCACCAGGGACTCGCCGACTACGTAGCCGCCGCCGGGCAGGAAACCGAGATAGCGCTCGTGCCGCAGCATGCCCAGGAGCTGTTCCAGATACGCCATCGGCACGCCGATCTCCCGCGCCAGCTGCTCGGCGGTGACGCCGTGCCGGTGCGAGTCGACGGATTGAGATCGTTTCACCCTGAATTCGCAGGTCGCGGTACTGGTGTGAGTCCGTGACGGGGTGCTCGTGCAGGCCGAGGGCCTGATCGTCTTGGGGTGATCGTTCGTCACCGTCGGACCTCGGAGTTCGCTAGGACGAGCAGGGCCCGCAGCAGGGTGGTGGCGTGACGGGCGTTCATGCGGACCTTGGTCAGGACGCGCCAGGTCTTCAGGTTCGCGAAGCCGTGCTCAACGGCGGCGCGTTCGCGGCTGACCAGCCGGTTCGCCTCCCTCTCGGCGTCGGTGAGGCGGCGGGAGCGCGTCGCCTTGCGGCCGGTGATGATCACGGGATTGTCGTCAGGGTCGTCGTCCAGTCCGACGAAGCCGAGGTCGGCAAGGGCGCCGAGGCCGGCCTCGCGCAGATGCGCGGTGATGTGGTCGTGGCGGGCGGCGGTGATCTCGCTGGCCCGGCCGGGACGGGCCGAGGAGATCCAGATCAGGTTGCCCTTCTCATCGGTGAGAGCAAGGAAGAGCAGGCCGTGGGCCTTGTGTTTCCCGCTGTAGTTCTTGCGGTTGGCCGCCCCGGTGCGGCGGCGGGTGCGGACCAGGGTGCCGTCCAGCAGGACCACCGCACCGCCGGAACGGGCGATCTTCTTCAGGGCGCGGTCCAGACGTGGGGCCTTCGCGGCCAGCAGGTCGAGTACTTCGAGGACCCAGCGTCGGACGGTGGCGGCCGAGACCGCGTTGCCGCCGGCCATGTCGGCCAGGCGCTGGTCGTGACGCAGGACAGCGAGCACGACGATCGCCTGGGTGCCGGGGGCGGCCTTGCGCCAGCGCGTGCCCAGCTGCTTGCGGCGCCGGCGTATCAGTCCGGCGACGAGATCGACGGTCCGCTTCGACACGGGAAGCCGGACCTGGTAGACAACACCGGGAGAGCCCCCGGCGGGCGGCTGCTTCTTCACACAGGCGCCAACTCCTGCCGGGGGTCCTCACGTTACGGCCGAAACCGGCCGATCCGCCCGGCGTCAGCGTGGTCAGCACGGCAGATAGCGCCCGGAGCCGTTCCGGGCCAGCCAGCCCCGGCCGGACAGCTTGCGCAACTGCCCTCGGACCGGCTCGACCTTCCCCGGGGTGTTCTCCCGGCCCAGCGCGAGCGCGACGTCCTTGGCCATCACCGGCCCCGCCGCAGCCGTCACGATCTCCATGATCCGCCGGTACTCCGGCGTCAGCACCTCCACCCCCATGCCCTCCTCACGGTCGGGAACCAGCCGCATCCCGGCCGCCCCCGGCGTCACCACCACCACCCGCTCCGGCTCCGGCTCCGGCTCCGGCTCCGGCTCCGGCTCCACGATGCCCGACGGCCGCCTTCCTCCGTCCGTCGCCTCGGCCCACTGCCCGAACACCACCTCGGCCGCCTCCAGCCGGCCCAGCTCGACGTCGATCTCCGCCAGTTCCTTGCGCAGCAGCTCCGCCCGCTCCGTCAGCCGCATCCGCCGCTCGATCGTCCACGTCAGCACGTCCACCATGCGCCTCCCTCCCGCTGCGGAACCTACGAGACGCCCGGATGCGCCACCCCAGAATCCGCGAACCGGCCCGTGGCAGATGATCACCTGCTAACGATCACGGCCGAGAGCAGCGCGAGCGCGTCAATCGCCACCCACACCAGCGGCCCGACCTGCGAATTCAGGATGAAAATCGATCATTCCAGTACGCGCAGTGCGTGCTGCACCGCATGCACCGGCCCGATGCGTCGGTGTTCCAGCGCCACGGTAGCCCCCTGCCGGTAAGACCGTCTGCGACCCCCGCCTCACGCCTGGTCACGGGCCAGGAGCAAGGGCCTGGCCACGGCGCGTGGCCGGAACTCCACGATAACCCCAAAGCCCTTGTCAGATGCGGGCGTTGAGCGGGCACAGCGGCGGCCCCGGGCGTCTGTGCAGGAAGGGGCCACTCTGGCATATGCCGTTGTCACTGCCCTATTTCCGGGGTGCGCCGGAGCCGTCGGCTCGCCCCCGGGAACAACCGGACGCTCACTCCGGTTGGCGCAAGGGCAACCGCACCTGCACCACCGAGCACGAACGATCACCGAGCACGAACTGGGAGGCGCCCGCCGTGGGTGACGAACGACTGGGCATCCGCGGACCGGCCCGCGGAACCGCGCCCGTACCGCTGTCGGTTTTGGACCTGGCCACCGTCGGCAAGGGGCTCACCGCCACCGACGCGCTGCGCACCAGCGTGGCGATCGCACGGACCGCCGAGCGGCGCGGCTACCACCGGATGTGGGTGGCCGAGCACCACTCCATGCCCGGCGTCGCCAGCTCCTCGCCCGCGGTGATCCTCGCCCACCTGGCCGCCCACACCCGCACCCTGCGGCTCGGCTCGGGCGGGGTGATGCTGCCCAACCACGCGCCGCTGGTGATCGCCGAGCAGTTCGGCACGCTGGAGGCGCTCGCGCCCGGCCGGATCGACCTCGGGCTGGGCCGCGCGCCCGGCACCGACGGGGCGACCGCCGCCGCGCTGCGCCGGCTGGAGTCGCTGCACGAGGGCGCCGACGACTTCCCGCGCCAGCTCGCCGAGCTGACCCGGTTCCTGGACGACGACTTCCCCGACGGCCACCCCTACGCCCGCATCCACGCCATCCCCGGCCCGGTCCAGGGCAGCGCGGAGGGCGGGGTGCAGTCGCCGCACCGGCCGAGCGTGTGGCTGCTGGGCTCCTCCGGCTTCAGCGCCCAGCTGGCCGGCGCGCTCGGGCTGCCGTTCTCCTTCGCGCACCACTTCTCCGCCGCCAACACTGTGCCCGCGCTGGCCCTGTACCGCGAGTCGTTCCGGCCCTCGGAGGTGCTGGACCGCCCCTACGCCTCGATCGGGGTGTCCGCGCTGGCCGCCGAGGACCCGGAGCAGGCCCGCCGCCAGGTGCTGGCCGGCGCGCTGTCGATGCTGCGGCTGCGCACCGGCCGGCCCGGCCTGGTGCCCACCCCGGAGGAGGCGGCGGACTACGAGTTCCGGCCGATGGAACGGGAGTTCGTCGACTCCTGGCTGGCGAACGTCATCTACGGCGACCCGGAGTCGGTGCGCCGCGGGCTGGACGAGCTGGTCGCGCGGACCGGCGCGGACGAGCTGGTGATCACCGCCAACGCGCACACGCCGGCGGCCCGGCTGCGCTCGTACGAACTCGTCGCCGACGCCTACGGCTTCCCGCAGGACGCCACCGCCGGCGTCGACGCCGGCGCCGCCGCCGGCGCTGGCGAGGAGGCCGGCGCGGACGGCGGCGCGGACGTCGGGCGCGGGGCCCCGACAGGAGTGTCCGCTCCCTGACAACTGATGTCCGTACCCGCGGTGGTCCAACGGACGACCGACCGCGGGTCTTGGGTTAACCCAGGATTAAAGCCGCTCGTCACCCGCCTGACGAGCGGCTTTGTCGTTGCCGCGGAAAGCTACCGTCCGGTCGGTCCGGGCCGAATTGGTCTAGACCCAACCTTGGTTCGTACCATTGACGTGCACTTGACGAGGCCCTATCAATACGAGGGTTGACGCATCTTTGGGCCCTCGGGCCGACTCCCCCCGAGTCCCCCGTCGTTCCTCCTTCTCCCCGGAGGTTCTCGTGCATTCCAGGAAGAAAGCGTTCGTGGCCGCCGCCGCGAGCGCGGCGATGACCGCCGGTGCGCTGGCCGCGCTGGCCTTCGGCGGAGGCACCGCGCAGGCGGACACCGCCGCCGCCAAGCCGGCCGCCGCCGCGGCCACGAGCAGCGGCGGCGTCAAGATCGCCTACTACGACCAGTGGAGCGTGTACGGCAACGCGTTCTACCCCAAGAACCTCGACACCGAGGGCATCGCGGGCAAGCTGGACATCCTCAACTACTCGTTCGAGAACATCGATCCGACCAATCTCACGTGTTTCGAGGCGACCAAGGCGTCGGACTCCACGAACGAGAGCGACCCCAACGCCGGTGACGGCGCGGGCGACGCGTTCGCCGACTACCAGAAGTCCTTCGGCGCCGACATCAGCGTCAACGGCACCGCGGACACCTGGAACCAGCCGATCGTGGGCAACTTCAACCAGCTCAAGGAGCTGAAGGCGAAGTACCCGAAGCTGAAGATCGTCGCCTCCATCGGCGGCTGGACCTACTCCAAGTACTTCTCCGACGTCGCGGCCACCGACGCCTCCCGCAAGAAGTTCGTCAGCTCCTGCATCGACATGTTCATCAAGGGCAACCTGCCGGTCCAGGGTGGCTACGGGGGCACCGGCTCGGCGGCCGGCATCTTCGACGGCTTCGACCTCGACTGGGAGTACCCCGGCTCGCCCAACGGCCACGTGGGCAACCACTACAGCGCGGCCGACAAGGCCAACTACACCGCGCTGGCGGCCGAGTTCCGCTCCGAGCTGGACGCGTACGGCGCGGCCAACGGCGGCAAGCACATGCTGCTCACCGCGGCGCTGCCGTCCGGCCAGGACAAGATCGCGAACCTCCAGACCGACAAGCTCGGGCAGTACCTGGACTACGCGAACATCATGACCTACGACATGCACGGCGCCTGGGACGCGACCGGTCCGACCAACCACCAGGACCCCACGTACCAGTCGGCGAGCGACCCGTCCTCGGCGATCAGCCCCGGGACCTCGAAGTACAGCACCGACGAGGCGATCAAGGCCTGGACCACCGGCGACCCCGCGTACGGCATCCCCGGCGGCTTCCCGGCCAACAAGATCACCATGGGCTACCCGCTGTACTACCGCGGCTGGACCGGCGTGCCGGCCGGCAGCAACCACGGCCTGTACCAGTCGGCCACCGGACCCGCCTCGGCGCGCGGCATCAGCCAGGTCGCGGGCACCGCGTACTACAAGGAGCTGTCCGGCATCGTCGACAACGCCTCGACCACCTTCTGGGACGCGGCCTCGGGCTCCAACTACTTCTACAACGGCACCGAGTTCTGGACCGGACTGGGCAGCCAGGGCATCCAGGCCAAGGCGGACTACGCGCACTGCCACGGTCTCGGCGGCTCGATGATGTACTCGCTGCTCGACCTGGACGCCTCGGCCACGCTCTTCAACAAGATCGTGACCGCCACCAACGGGTCCGCCCCGGCCGACTGCTCCGGCACCGGCGGCACCAGCGGCGGCACGTCCACCGGCACGTCGACCGGCACCAGCACCGGTACGTCGACCGGCACCAGCTCGGGCACGACGTCCGGCACCACGTCGGGCACGACCACGGGCACCACGACCGGCACGACCACCGGCACCACCACCGGCACCACGACCGGCACCAGCACCGGCACCACCACGGGCAGCACGACCGGCGGCACCGGCGGCTGCACGCTGCCGGCCTGGAGCTCCACCGCCATCTACGTCAACGGCGACAAGGTCTCCTACAACGGCCACAACTGGCAGGCCAAGTGGTGGACCACCAACGAGGTGCCCGGCACCACCGGTGAGTGGGGCGTCTGGCTGGACCTCGGCGCCTGCTGATCCGCGTCGGCGCGCCACTGCACGACCGAACCAGCGCGTGACCGCACCACCGCACCACCTCACCAGCGCACGACCGCACCACCGCCGAGACCCAGGCGCCCGGCGCCTGACCAGGCCCGCGTCCTTACTCCCCCCGAGGACGCGGGCCGCCTCGCGTTCGCGGCCGGGCCCGCGCGGGGCCGGGAACGCGCCCGCGCCGTCAGTTCAGCAGCGCGGAGATCGCGTCCGCGCCCACCGGCCGGGACCAGTGCCAGCCCTGGCCGGTGTCGCAGCCGATCCGGCGCAGCCGCTCGGCCTGCTCGGCGTTCTCCACGCACTCCGCGGTCACTGTCAGGCCGAGCCGGTGGGCGAGGTCGACCAGCGCCACCACGATCGTCTCGTCGGCCGGGTTGGGGTGCTCGGCGGACCGGAAGCCCTGCACGAAGGAGCCGTCCAGCTTCAGCGCGGACACCGGAAGCCTGCTCATGTAGGCGAGGTTGGAGTAGCCGGTGCCGAAGTCGTCGATGGCGATCCGCACGCCCATCTCGTGCAGCGCGTGCAGCGCCTGCAACGGCCGCCCGGCCGAGCCCATCAGCGCCGACTCGGTCAGCTCCAACTGCAGCAGCCGCGGCGGCAGCCCGGTCTCCCGCAGGATCGCCGCCACATCGGCCACCAGGTCGGAGTCCCACACCTGCCGCACCGCCACGTTGACGCTCACCACCGGCGGCGCGGCGGGGAACGCCTGCTCCCAGGCCCGCGCCTGGCGGCAGGACTCGGCCAGCACCCAGCGGCCCAGCTGCACGATCGAGCCGTCCTCCTCGGCCAGCCCGATGAAGCGGTTCGGCGCCAGCCGCCCGAAGTGCGGGTGCTCCCAGCGCACCAGCGCCTCCACGCCGCGCAGTTCGCCGGTGTCCAGCGCCACCAGCGGCTGGTAGTCCAGGACGAACTCGCCGCGCTCGACGGCCTGCCGCAGGGTGCGCGACAGCGCCTGGCGGGTCATCCGGTGCTCGTTGCGCTCGGGGTCGAAGAGCGTCCAGCGCGCCTTGCCGTCGGCCTTCGCCCAGTACAGCGTGGTGTCCGCGGCCTGCATCAGCAGCGTCGCGGTGGTGCCGGCCGCCTCCCGCTCCACCACGCCGATGCTCGCCGACACCGCCAGCCGGTGCCCGGCCACGTCGAACGGCCGCTGGAGCGCCTCCAGCGCCGCCGCGGCCAGCGCGGTGGCCTGACCGGTGCCGGTGGAGTCCTGCAGCAGCACCGCGAACTCGTCGCCGCCCAGGCGCGCCACCAGGTGGCCGCCGGGCTCCGCGATCTCCAGGAGCCCGGCCACCGCCGCGAGCAGCTCGTCGCCGACCCGGTGGCCGAGCGTGTCATTGACCGCCTTGAAGCCGTCCAGGTCCAGGTAGCACAGCCCGATCCGGCCGGTGCCGTCCGCGTCCGGCGGCTGCGCGCGGTCGCAGGCCACGGCGAGCCGCTCGAAGAACAGCGCCCGGTTCGGCAGCCGGGTCACCGGGTCGTGCATCCGCAGGTGCCGCAACTCCTCGCGCAGGCCGTCGCGTTCGCCGACGTCCTGGACGGTCAGCAGCAGCGGCGCGCCGTCGGTGCGGGCCAGGGTGATCTCGGCGCGGACCGTGCCGCCGTCGAGCCGGGCCAGCCTGCGGGTGCAGCGCAGCCGCCGGCGCCGGCCGGTGAGCACCTCGTGGAAGGCGGCGTGCGCGTGCGGGTCGCCGCCCAGCCCCAGCAGCGCCGCCGCGCCCATCGCGACCATCCGCTCGGGCGCGGTGCCCAGCAGGTCGGCGAGCGCGGGGTTGGCCGCGAGCACCGCGCCGTCCGGGCCGAGCAGCGCCATCGCCGTGCCGGCCACGGCGAAGGCGGCGCGGTAGTCGTGCGGGCCGGCGTTGGGAAGGCCGGTGTCCGGGAGACCGGCGCCCGGGAGCGCCGCGCCGGGGAGGCCGGTGTCCGGGAGCGCCGCGTCCCGGGGGCCGCCGGCCAGCTCGTCGGAGGGCGCGGACCACTCCTGGAGGTGACTCTGTGTGATGACGTGTGCCGTACTCTCGGGCGTGCTTCCGGGGCTGCCCGAGGGTCCGCCCATGGCCTGCTCCCTGTTCGCGATGTCGTCACCGCGATCATATGGGCTGGCGGAGTTGGTGTTCCAGCGCCGCCGCGGTGATTCTCGGCACCCATGCTGACGGAATGACCGATTCCGCTCGTTTCCTTCACCTCTCCGACCACACTGCGCATGCCATGACGCTGTGTAGTCGTCCGGACGGGTGGGGGTACGAACACCAGCGCCCCTGCGGCCGACACCCGCTCGGAGCATCCGAACGCCTCATATCACCCCATTCCATAGCAAGGTGACAGTGCGACCCGGCGTGCCGACGCCGGGTCACGACGCGAGGAAGTCTCCAGAACGGTCCTGCCAGCCCTTCCCCGGAGGTTCACGTGCGGCTCGTGCGGCGCTCCGACAACGCGCCCCCCGGCGCGGCCGGCCCCGCGGGCCTGCGCCGGCGCCTGCTGCGCTCGGCGGCGGCCGCGGTCACCGGCTTCGCCGGGCTGGTGGCCTGGACGCTGATGACCGGGCCGGCCGCGCACGCCGCCGAGGGCGCCGCCTGCCTGCTGCCGCGCACCGACGTGCACCACTCGGAGGGCGTCGACAGCTGGGACGGCTCCTACGCCCGCCCGTCCGGCGACATCAAGGCGCTGATGGTGTTCCTGTCCTTCCCCGACTCCGTGCCCGAGCTGACCCCCGCCGAGATCGCCGCCGACCACTTCCCGCACACCGCGCGGTTCTGGGAGAGCGCGTCCTACGGGCAGTTCCGGCTGCACGTCCACCCGCGGACCACCTGGCTGCGGATGCCGCGGCCGTCCACCGACTACGCCATCGACCGGGACTGGAACGCCGCCGACCGCACCCGCTACCTGCGCGACGCCATCGCCGCCGCCGACCCGGTGGTCGACTTCCGCGGCTACGACGTCGTCTACCTGGTCGCCGACCCGGACGCGCCCGGCGTGGACTCCGACGCCACCAAGGTCGTCAACCTCTCCCGGCCCATCGAGGTCGACGGCACCCCGCTGCGCCGCCTGGTCACCGTCTTCGAGCACCACCCGCCGGACCGCGACGTGCTCGCCCACGAGACCGGCCACGTCTTCGACCTGCCCGACCTGTACTACCGGCCGCCGGCCGGCAGCAACGCCGACTGGGACACCCACGTCGGCGACTGGGACCTGATGGGCAGCCAGTTCGGCCTGGCCCCCGAGCCGTTCGCCTGGCACAAGTGGCGGCTGGGCTGGCTGTGGCCCGCGCAGGTCGGCTGCGTCGACCGCACCGGCATCACCTACCACGACCTCAGCCCGCTGGAGACTCCCGGCGGCAGCAAGCTGCTCGTGGTGCGCACCGGGCAGGACAGCGTGCTGGCCGTCGAGGCGCGCACCGCGGCCGGCAACGACCGCACCCTGTGCCGGCCGGGCGTGCTGCTGTACACGGTGCGCTCGGACCGCGAGTCCGGCGACGGCCCGATCGACGTGGTCGACACCCATCCGCGCACCTCCGCGTGCCCGGCCACCTCCGTCTACCCGCGGCTGGCCGACGCCCCGCTGGACGTCGGCGAGAGCTACACCGTGCCCGGGGGCCTCACCCAGGTCACCGTCACCGGCCGGGAGTCCGACGGCTCCTACGCGGTCCGGGTCACCCAGCGCGCGCCGGGCGCCGCCGCCGACCACGGACTCGGGGGCTGACCGCCGTGCCCACGGCCCGGGTCGGGCTGCGCATCGCCGCGCTGGCCGCCCTCGCGGCGCTCGCCGTCAGCTCCACGGTCTCGGCGGGCGCGCACCGCCGCGTGCTCAACGGCCCGCCGCCGGCCTGGCCCTGCGCGCTGCGCGCGGTGCCCGGGGTCGCGATGTCGGAGGGCTTCCCCGACCACGCCACCACCGGCCCGGACGGCGAGTTCGCCCGCTCCACCGGGACGGTGCGCGCGCTGACGCTGCTCATCGACTTCCCCGACGCCCACGCGCCGTACAGCGCCCGCGAGCGCTACGGCGAGTTCTTCCCCGCCGTCAAGCAGTGGTACGCCGCCGCCTCCTACGGCAAGCTCGACTATCACTCCACGCCGGTGCTGCGCTGGATACGCATGCCGCGGCCGTTCTCCGCGTACGGGATCGGCCGCGGCTACGGCTGGGACGCGCACACCGCGATGATGCGCGACCTGCTGCAAGTGGCCGACAAGGACATCGACTTCCGCGGCTACGACCTGGTCAACATCCTCGTCACGCCCAACGCCGGGCCCTCCGCCGACGAGGCCGTGCTCTCGGTCACCTGGACCGGCGCGTCCGCCGCGACCACCGACGACGGCGCCCAGTTGAACAAGGTCTCGCTCATCTACGGCCACGACCAGTCCGGTTCACGCGTGCTCAGCCACGAGAACGGCCACGCGCTGGGCCTGCCCGACCTCTACGCCGCCGACGACTTCCAGCGCACCGACGTCCTGGCCGGGCAGTGGGACAGCATGTCGCTCGACTGGGGCCTGCAGGGGGACCTGTTCGCCTGGCACAAGTACCGCCTCGGCTGGATCACCGACCGCCAGATTGACTGCGACACCCGGTCCGGCAGCAGCGCCACGTACCGGATAACGCCGATCGAGGTGCCCGGCGGAGCGAAGGCGGTCATCGTCCCCTACGACGACACCCGCGCCTATGTGCTGGAGGCGCGGTCCAGGACCGGCGACGACAAGGACGCGTGCCGCACCGGTGTGCTCGCCTACCGGGTGCGCACCGACATCGACTCGGGGCAGGGCCCGGTGACCGTCACCGACGCGCACCCGCTCACCTCCGCCTGCGACTTCAGCAGCGGCGCCTTCAACTCCCTCAACGACGCGCCCTTCTCGGTCGGCGAGGGCTGGACCGACGCGGACTCCGGCGTCACCTTCAAGGTGCTCCGGCACACCGCGGCGGGTGCGTGGGACATCCACGTCACCCGCCGCTAGGACACGCCCTCAACGCCGGCCGCTCGCCGCTCGGCCGGTGCGGGGGAGCGGCGCGCGGGCTCAGGCCAGCAGCTCGGCCTTCAGGGAGATGTCCACGCCGGCCAGGGCCTTGCTCACCGGGCAGTTGGCCTTGGCGTTCTGCGCCGCCTCCTCGAACTGCTCGGCGGTCAGGCCCGGCACCCGCGCCTTGACCGACAGCACGATGCCGGTGATGCCCTCGCCGGGCTGGAACGTCACGTCGGCCTGCGTCTCCACCGTCTCCGGCGGCGTGCCCGCGCCGGCCAGGCCGTGCGAGAGCGCCATCGAGAAGCAGGAGGAGTGGGCCGCGGCGATCAGCTCCTCGGGCGAGGTCCTGCCGTTGGCCTGCTCGGCCCGCGAGGCCCACGTGACGTCGTACTTCCCGACGCCCGAGGAGTTCAGCTCGACGGAACCCGAGCCCTCCATCAGCGAGCCGTGCCACTGAGTCGTCGCGGTGCGGGTGGTTGCCATTCCTAGCCTCCATTGATTACGTGCGGCCCGACGGCCCTCGCCGTCGCCCCCGACGCTACAACGACCGGCTCCCGCCCGGCCGCTCCGCTCCGCGCGCCCCGGCCCGGAACCCGCAGGCGTCGCGGCCGGGCAGCAGACCCGGTCAGTGCCACTGACTTATACAGTCAGCAATTCTGACTATGTCGCAAGAGTCGTGACTTGCGGGCGCACGGTGTCTGTGGGGGTGCGGTGCCCGCGGTGGCCCGCGGGGCGGAGCCGGCGCTGACGGCTCGTGCGGCCGGGGCTACCGCGCGTAGGGGTCGGTGATCTCGCGGAGCTGGTCGAGGATCTGCTGCAGCAGCGTGAAGTTGCGGGTGCCCAGGTACGTCTTCCACTCGGAGAGGATCTCGTCGAGGGTCGCCCTGGCCACCTCGACGGCCCGCCGCCCGCGCGGCTCGATCACGATCAGCCGGGCGCGGCCGTCCGCGGGGTCGGGGATCCGGCGGACGTACCCCAGGCGCTCCAGCTGGTCGACCATCACGCCGGCGCTCTGCTTGGTCACCTGCGCCTGGTCGGCGAGGTCCGTGAGGCGCGAACCGTCCTGGGCGACGCGCTGGAACACCCTGCACTGGGCGAGGGTCCAGTCGTCGAATCCGGCGTCCCGCAGGGCCCGGAAGATCCGGTCCTCGGTGTACCGGTACGGGATGAACAGTGCCGTCCCCAGGTCAACCCGCTGCTCGTCGTCCATGCCGCTCCCAGCCCCTCGCCCGACCGATCCCGCGAGATCCACACCTTATGCCGCCGCCGGCCTGCCGGTGTTGCCGTTGGTTCGAGTGTATGGCTATGGCAGTAACGAAAGCTGACTACGCCTGCGGGTTCTCCCCCGCGATCCCGACGCGGTCTTCCGGCGCCACCGACCCCATCAGCACCCTGCACTCGACGACGGGTCATCAGACGGAGGTCAGCGCAGCGTCGAGCGGTAGTGGGGGGCGGGGTGGGCGAAGGCCGCGGCGGCCAGCACGCGGGGGAGTTCGGTGCGGCGCTCGCACAGGAGGCGGCGGGGGCGGCGCGGGGCCGCCAGGCCGGGCAGGCCCGGCACGCCCGCCAGCGCGAGCGAGACGCGGGCCACGCCCGCGACGGCGGCGCGGCCCGCCGCCGCGCCGTGCAGCACCTCCGCCAGGAGGAAGTCCACCGGCGCGCGCCCCGACTCCCGGTCCCACCGCAGCAGATCGACCGTCAGCCCGTCCGCCCCCCACGGCACCAGCACCACCAGCGCGCACGCCCGCCCCCGCCGGTCCCTGCACTCGGCCACCACGCAGTCCCCGTCCGCCGCGTCGCCGAGCCGCCCGGTCCCCGGCCCGTACCGCACCCCGCGCAGCCGCCGGCCGTGCTGCCGCCACGCGTCGGCGAGCTGGCCCAGCCGCGCCCACTCCTCCTCGGCCACGTCCCGCTGCCGGCGCAGCACCGCCCGGTAGCCGGCCGCGGCCATGTTCCGCCGCACCGCGGCGAGTTCGGCCGGCAGCGCGCCCGCGGCCAGCACGATCTCCTCGTCGGAGGCGACCGCGTGCAGGCCCGCCGCCCGGTACGCCGCCGTCCCCGCCTCGCCCGCGTACGCCGCGGCCGGCGCCCGCGCGTGCCGGCGCGCGGTGTCCAGCCAGCCGGCCACCGCCGCGGGCCGCGCCGCCGCGGGGCCCAGCGGATCGCCGCAGGCCAGCGCGACGCCGTTCACCACCCGGTAGACCACCGCCGCCGCCCGGTCCGGGCTCCAGCTCACCGACAGGTCGCGGCGCAGCGCGAAGTAGCCGAAGGAGTCCGCGCCGCCGTACGCCCGCAGCAGCGCCCGCAGCCGCCGCTCGTCGGCCGGCTGGAGCCGCGTACGGGCGCGCGGCGAGCGGAAGAAGACCAGCAGCACCACCAGCATCAGCGCCACGCTGAGCACGTTGACCGCCAGGTCCGTCCAGCCGGGGACGTCCACGCCGGGCAGGTCGAACAGGCCGGACACCGTCAGCACCCGCACGCTCGCGTACCGCGCGCTCGCGCCCCACTCGGCCGGCGGCAGCCGGTCGGTGGCGTGCACCAGCACCGTGCCCAGACCGATGCCGACCACCGCGCCGGCCACCAGCGCGATCAGCGCCAGCCAGGTGTTGCGGCGCTCGCCGCGGACGTTGAAGGCCGTCCGCGAGACCAGCAGCGCCGCCAGCAGCAGCGCGGTCACCGCGAGCGACACCCAGTTGAACGGGTGCCGGTGCGCCCGCGGCACCACCGCCGCGGTCGCCGCGATCAGCACCAGGTACCCGGCCGTCAGCACCGTCGCCACCAGCCACGCCGCCCGCTTGCGCCGCCGCAGGCTGACCGACAGCACGAACGCCAGCACCGCGCCGGTGAAACCGGGGCTGACCAGGAACGCCGTCACGTACTCGCCGTCGGTCGCGGCCCGCACCCGGTCGCGGAACGGCGCGATCAGCCCGGTCACCGCGTTGAGCGCGGAGGCCGCCCGCAGGTACCACACGGCCAGCGCCGCGCCGGGGTCGCGCAGCGGGCGCAGCACCCGCGCCAGCAGCAGTTCGAGGCGCGAGGGCGGCACCTCGACCACCGTCGGCCGGGACCGCTCCGGGCCGGGCCGCTTGGCCAGCGACACCGGGGTCGGCGCGCCCGCGACCGCGTCCATCAGCCGGGTCTTGACGCGTACCACCCGGTTGTGGATGCGCTCCTCGCGCCGCTCGCTGCGGGCCATCCGGCGCGGCCGGGAGGCGTACCGCCAGCGCGCCCACGGGCTGGCCGGGCGGGCCAGCCGCAGCGCGCCCACCACCGCGAGCAGCGGCAGCATCACCCCGAGCAGCCCGGTCCACACCTTGCCCTTGAACAGGCACACCACCACGAAGCCCAGCAGCACCGCGGCCACCAGATAGGGGCTGTACGAGCGCCCGCCGACGTAACCGCCCAGCGGCGCCTGCCCGATCAGCATCAGCCCGATCACCGACACCGCGAGGATGACCGCGTCGACCGACTGCCGGCCCTCCTCCTTCCAGTAGACGTCCTCCAGGTGCAGCACCAGCGCGAACTCGTCGAGCACCAGCCCGCAGCCCACCCCGAAGACCACCGCGAGCACGTCGAACGCCACCGCGCCGCCGCGCGCCGCGAACGCCCCGATGCCGCCGATCAGCATCATCGCCTGGCCGAACACCACGTGGTGGATGTGCAGCCCGCCCGGCTGGACGTTGCCCGGCCACCACTTCACCCCGCGCCGGATCATCCGCACGCTGAACCGGATGAACAGGAACGACCCGATCAGCCCGAGCAGCAGCAGGAGCAGCGGCAGCCGGCCGGTCTCCACGACGCGCGTGCGGTACGGATCAGCCAGCCAGTGCCCCATGGCTCCCAGGGTGGCGTCCGGTCCGGCGCGGCGGCGACCAGGGTCCCGCCGACACGCCGAAGGCCCCCCGCTTCCGCGAGGGGCCTTCGGATCAGGTGCGCCGCCAGGGACTCGAACCCCGGACCCGCTGATTAAGAGTCAGCTGCTCTAACCAACTGAGCTAGCGGCGCCTGCTGACGGGGTAGACAGTAGCACCAGGTCCGGGCGGGTGGAAAATCGGTCAGCGGGAGCTCGCGGCGGGGTCCTGGGAGGGGTTCGCGGCGGGGCCCCGGGAGGGGTTCGTGGCATGGTCCCGGGCGGGATTCGCGGCCGGGTTCGCCGCCGGGCTCGTGCCGGTGCGCCGGGCCGCGCGGACGCAGGCCCACAACAGGACCTCCGCGGTCGGCAGCCACGGGTGCCGGACGTCCGGCGCGACCACCCAGCGCGAGGCGCCGGCGCTCCCGGCCGGGCCGTCGCCGCCGTCACCGCCGTCGCGGCTGTCGCCCCCGTCGCGGCCCTCGCCCGGCAGCGGCCCGTACAGCGGCGGGACGGTCACCGCGTCGCCGGCGCCGTGGCACAGCAGCGGCGGCACCGCGGCCGACCACTCCTCCCAGCGCAGCAGCGCCGGCAGCCGCCGGGCCGCGCCCGGGACGGCGAACAGCAGCAGCCGGTCGCGGTGCACGGCCACCGGGCCGCTGCCCGGGCCCTGCGCCCATAACTGCTCCAGAACCCGGCGGCCGAACAGCGCGGGCACGTTCACCACGTCGAACGCGGTGCCGCACGGCAGCACGCTCGGCGTGCTCGGCCGGGCCGACCACAGCGCCTCCACGCTGCGCGGGAACGCGCTGGCGGAGGCGAGCCAGGCGGCGCCCTCGGCGGTGACGGACGCGGTGTGCTGCCGGCGCAGCGCCTCGGTCACGAGGTCCACGCCGTCCGCGATGCCGCCGGTGCCCGCGCCGCTGACGGTGACGATGTCCACGATGTCCATGGCGTGCCATTCATCCATGGGTCCTACATGTACTCGGTGACGTGGTTGCCCCGGGGGAATCGGCGGAACCCGGGACGCGGGCGCCTTCGAGAGGGTACTGTGGCGCGCGGTGATCGTGTGGTGACGCTGAGGTGACAGGCGGGCGGGCGCCGGCCGCGGTGGTGACGTCGCGGCGGGGGGGCGCCCGGCGGGGCGCGACGGTGCGGCGGGGCACGGCGGCGCGGCGGACTCGGCGGGCGCGGCCGGGCGGGGGGCGCGGGCGGCCGGGCGGACGTCCTCGACGGGGGTGCCGGGCGGCCGGCGTCCTCGACCGGATTCGGGCGGCCCGGGTCCGGCGGCCGGGGGCCCGGGTCTGGGGTCGGCTGACGCGGCCGATCCCCGTGCAGGCGGCCGGTCAGGGGGCGATGCCGCCGCCCCTGATCAGGCTCTCGCCGTACTCGACCATCCGGCGCGCGTAGTCCTCGGTCCACCCGGCCTGCTCGGCGAGCCCCTCGAACGTCAGCCGGTCGAACCGGCGCGGGTCGGCGAGCTGCGCGGCGGCGATCGCCTGGAACTCGGTGGCGCGGTCGGCGGCGGCGCGGAAGGCCAGCGCCAGCTCGGTCGCGCGGTCGAGCAGCTCGCTCGGGTCGTCCATCGACTCCAGGTCGAAGAAGCGGTCGCCGCCCGTGTCGGCGGGGGCGCCCGGCTCGAACGTCAGCGGCACCGGCCGCCGCGGCCTCGACCGCCCCGCGTCGTCCTCGCGACCCCGCTCCGCCCCGGCCTCCGCCATCCGTCCACCCTCCGCTCCGCGCGATGCCCAACCCTCCCATTCTCCCCCCGCCCGCAAGCCCCCTCCGGGGAGGAGGGGGACGAGGGGCCTCGGGAAGGTCGTCGCCGGGCGGCGGCTCAGGCCGGGGTCTCGCCGGTGACCGTGAGGACCGCGCGACCGAGGATGTGCCCGGCCATCGTGAAGCCGAGGACGGCCGGGGTGGCGTCGGCCGCGACGCCGATGGACTCGACGTCGAGGGCGTGCACCACCACGACGTAGCGGTGCGGGCCGTGCCCGGCCGGCGGGGCGGCGCCGAGGAAGCGGGCGGAGCGGGCGTCGTTCGGCAGCTGGAAGGCGCCCGCCGGCAGGCCCGAGCCGGTGTCGTCGCCCGCGCCCTCGGGCAGCTCGGTGACGGTCGCCGGGATGTCGGCGACGGCCCAGTGCCAGAAGCCGGAGCCGGTCGGGGCGTCCGGGTCGTACACCGTCACGGCGTAGCTCTTCGTCCCGGCGGGGGCGCCGCTCCAGGACAGCTGCGGCGAGACGTCCTTGCCGCCGGGGACGCCGAACAGGCCGGAGTACTGCTCGGGCGGCAGGGTGCCGCCGTCGCTGACGGTGGTGCTGGTGACGGTGAACGTCGCCGCTTCGGGAAGGCGGGCGAAGGGGTCGTTGGCGGTCATCGTGGCGTTTCCTCTCGAAGGGGTTCGCCGCGCGGTGTGGCGGCGAGCGGGTGCGCGCCGGGGCCGGCGCGGTGCGACGCGTCGGCGGATCGGCGCCGATGCATCGACCATAGCACCGATAATCGATTATCTGCACCATCGTCTATGCTGGCCTCATGACAGAGACGGCCACCCCACCGACGGGCCCGCAGGACTCCACCGGCGCCGCGGGCGGCCGGACCCCCGCGGCCAAGCAGATGCTCTCCGAGCAGGTCTACGGCCGGCTGCGGGAGGCGGTCCTGCGCGGCGACTACGCGCCGGGCGAGCCGCTCAAGCCGCAGGACCTGGCCAGGGCGCACGGGGTGAGCCTCGCGGTGGTGCGCGAGGCGCTGGTGCGGGTGGTCGGGGAGGGCCTCGCCGACCGGCTGCCCAACCGCGGCTTCGCGGTGCCGGAGGTCTCCGACCGGCGCTGGCAGGAGATCGCCGAGGCGCGCCGCACGATCGAGCCGGTGGTGCTGCGGATGTCCGTCGAGCGCGGCGACCTCGACTGGGAGGCCCGGGTGCGCGCCGCCCACCACCGCCTGGCCCGCACTCCCGCGTACGCGCCCGGGGAGGGCCGCCACTACAGCGCCGCGTGGGCCGAGGCGCACCGCGTCTTCCACCGCACGCTGCTGGAGGGCTGCGGCAACCCCGTGCTGCTGGAGACCTTCGACCGGATGTGGACCGCGAGCGAACTCGCCCGCCGCTGGTCGGCCCGCCGCACCCCCGGCCGCGACGGCGTGCGCGAGCACCGCCGCCTGGAGGCGACCGCCCTGGCCCGCGACCCCGAGGCGGCGGCCGAGGCCCTCACCCACCACCTCACCCTCACCGCCACAGCCCTGACCCCCGCCCCCCCGGCCGCCCCACATAACGCCGAGCCCCCGACCGACGCCTGACACCCGCGCCGCGCGGACCGGTCCTCGCCCCGGGCGTCCGACGGGCGCCCGGGAGGGCGGGTCAGGTGGGCCAGGGGACGCGGTGTTCGGCGAGGTGGGCGAGGACGGCGTGGTTGGCTTCCCAGCCGTCGGGGAATTTGACGGTGACGCCGAGCTGGACGGGCTCGGAGGAGGGGTGCTCGTCGAGGAGGCGGGCGACGCCGGCCCGGCAGACGACGATGCACGCGTGCCGGTGGCGTGAGGCGAGCACGCACAGGCGGCCGGTCTCCAGGTGGAAGGCGGTCGCGTCCGGCCGCCCGGACAGCGGGTGGAGGACGACCGTGACGTCGAACTCCCGGCCCTGCAGCCGGTTCGCCGTGTCCACCGCGACGCCCCCGACGCCCGTGCCGACGCCGAGCGCGGCCAGCGCCGCCCGCACCGCCGCGGCCTGGTCGCGGTGCGCGGTGCCCACCGCGATGCGCTCGGCGGTCAGCGGCGCCGGCTCCGGATCGGGCGCGGAGTACGTCACGCCGCCGCGGTCCAGCAGCCGCCGCACCACCAGCGCCACCGCGCGCACCGCCTCGGGGTCGGTCCGCGGAGTGTGCCGCGCGGGCAGCTCCAGCAAGCCCCAGCCGCTCTCCGCCGCCTCGTCCAGCACCCGGTCGGGACCGCCGCCGTCGCCCTTCACGCCGAACGCCAGCCGCCGGTCGCCGTACCCGGTGCCGCTGCGGAAGGGCGTGTACGGGTAGAACGCCCGCGACACCAGCGGCGCCGCGGTGGCCGGCAGCCGCCACGACACCGGCAGCCGGTGCTGGGGCAGCCCGGGGTTGTGCGCGAGCAGGGTGACCACCGCGCTCGCCGACGGGTCGTAGCTCAGCCCCGCCCACTGCTCGGCGCCCACCACGCTGAACGGGTCCAGCTGGCCCGGGTCCCCGACGAACAGCGCGCGCTCGAACAGCCCGGCCACGCGCAGCAGCGCGTCGGACCGCATCTGGTACGCCTCGTCGACGATCGCGTGCCGCCACGGCTCGACGTCCTTGACGTACGCCCATTTCGCCGCGGTCGCGATCACCACCGCGCGGTCCCTCAGCTCCGCGACGGACGTCGACTTCGCGAGCATCGGGTGCCGGTCGAGCGCGGCGTCCGGCGGCGAGTCCGTGCCGTGCAGGCGGCCGAGCGGCAGCTCGGGGTCGGCGGTGGCCAGCCGGTCGGCGAGGTCGTCCACCTGGGCGTTGGTCTGCGCGACGATCATCAACTGCTCGCCCGCCGCGGCGAGTTCGCGGGCGGCGCGGACCACCAGGGTGGACTTGCCGGCGCCCGGCGGCGAGTCCACGACGACGCCGCGGGCGGTGCCGTGCAGGGTGCTGCGCAGAATCGCGGCGGTCGCCTCGGCGGCGGCCCCGCCGGGGTCGAACGCGGGCGCCTGGGCGGCGGCCTCGCCGGGGGTCGCGCCGGGGGTCGCGCCGGCAGCCGCGTGCGGTGCGGCGCTCGGCGGCGTGCGCACGGGGTGCGTCACAGGAAGTCCTCCGCGGTGACGGGGTCGGGGTCGTCGGCTCGCGCGGCCGGGGGCGTGGTCGGGGGCGTGGTCGGGGCCGCGCCCGGCGCCGCGGCGGCCGGGCGGTCGGCGCCGGGCGGACCGCCGTGCGTCCAGGGCGTCTGCTCGGCGTCGGGCAGGGCGGGGCCGCCGCGGGGCTCGTGCTCGAAGAGGGTGAACGTCACGGGGTCGCCCGCCGCGGGCACGGAACCCTCGCGCGGCGTACGCCCGCTGCCCATCCCACCGGTCAGGCGCACGGTGACCGCCCACCGCGTGCCCTCCGCGACGGCCCCGGCGCCGCCTTCCGCGACGGCTCCCGCGCCGCCTTCCGCGACGCCACCCGGGACCCCGTCCCCACCCGCGCCGCCGGTGCCGCTCGGAGCGATCGTGACGAGCGTGGCCGACTGGGGGGACTTCGCGTCGGGGAGCGCGCGGAAGCACTTCGCGCCGGGCTCCGCCTGGGGCTGGTCGGAGGTCACCAGGGTGACCAGGGGCCGCGGCATCGGGCGGCGGCCCTCGGAGTACGCCATCTCCACCGCGACCACCTCGCCCGCGAACGCCTCGCCGGCCAGCCGCCGCGCCGCCATCGCCAGCGGATCGTCCAGCGCCTCCTGCGCGGACAGCCGCGCCTGCGCCGTCTCGCGCGTCGCGAGCTTCTGCGCCGCGGTGATCGCGTCGTCGCGCCGCGGCTGCGGCGGCTCGCCGGCCCGCACCCGGTCGCGGTGGCCGGTGAACGACCACCGGTCGCGCTTCCAGCGCTCCTCGGTGTGCGCACCCGGCGGCAGCGCCCGCAGCAGGTCCAGGCTCCGCCAGACGTCGTCCCACGCGGGCCGCAACTGGGACTCCACCAGCCGCCGTACCTCCGCCTCGGCGGCCTCCACCCTCGACTCCAGCTCCCGCGGGGACCCCGGCGCGACCCCCGGCGTCGGTGTCGGCGTCGGTGTCGGTGGCGTCGGCTTGGGCTCGGACGCTGCCGCCGCCCGCAGGGCCTTGCGCGCGGCGTCATAGCGTTCGAGCGCCGGCGCGAGGACGCGGTTGTCGAAGGCGGGATCGGTCGCGGGGCCGGCCGGGGGACTGAACAGCAGGCCGTCCGGGCCGCGCCCGGTCTCCGCGCGGGCCGCCGCCGCAGGGCCGTCCAGCCCGGCCGGCGGGTCGATCCAGCCGAGCAGCGCGCCCAGGTGCTGGTCCTCCATCGCGCTCTGCCCGGTCGTCCAGTGCCGCGTCAGCAGCTCGGTCGCGGCCAGCAGCAGCGCGCTGCCGGGCGTGCGGGCCCGCTCGGCGTAGTGGGTCAGCCAGCGGCCGAGCAGCGGCAGCGGCGCCGGTACGGGGTGCGGCGCCTCGGGGTCGTCCTCCGCGGTGCGCAGGAAGCGCGTCGAACGGCCGAGCAGCCGGACGTACTCCACCGCCGCGGAGTTGGGCACCACGATCTGGAGGGCGTCCGCGCACACCTCCGTCTCCTCGCGGTTGCGCGTGGCCGGCTCCACGTCCACCGCGTCCGCGTACTTCTCCAGCAGCGGCAGCAGCGCGTCGGCCAGCTCGGCGAAGAAGCGGAACCGCAGCTCGCGGTCGAGCGGCTGCGGCACCACCAGCAGTCGCGGCGCGTCCCGGTCCGTGCCCACCAGCGCGCCCAGCGGCGCGCCCGCCTCGCCCGCGGTCGTCAACGGCACGAGGACGAGGGGGCGTTCGGAGAGGTGGCGGTGGCACACCGTCGCCGCGGGCACCGCCCGCCGGCCCGCCACGGCCTCCGCCCGCGCCAGTGCCTGCAGCACGCTCACGCCGTCCCCCCTTCCGAGCGCGTGGCGGGACCGCTTCCGCGGCTGCCGACGCCGGGTTCGCGCCCGGCCGCGGGCCCGGTCGCGGAGTTCGTCACGGGTTCGGTCACGGGCCCACGCCCGGCTGCGGACGCGCGCCCGGCTGCCGGCCGCGTCCCGACGCCGGACCCGGTCGTCCCGGCGTCCGCGTCGGCTGCCGGCCGCGGGTCCGGCACCGGTCCGACCGCGGACAGCGGTCCGACTGCGGACAGCGGTCCGACCGCGGGCGCAGACCCCGCCTGGGGCGGCGGATCGGCCGGGGGCGTCGACCCGGCTCCGGGCGTCGACTCAGCCGGAAGCACCGCCCCTGCCTCGGGCACCGCTCCTGCCTCGGGCGGCGGGCAGGCGCCGGGCATCGTGGGCGCGCCCGAGGCGGACCCCAGCGCCTCCGCGCGCAACCGCGCGGCGCGCCGCAGCGCCTGGACCGCCGGATCGTCCGGGTCGCCGGCCGCGCCCGCCGCGGCGGACAGCACCGCGCCGGTGGTCGTGAGGTCGCCGAGGTCGGCGCGGAGCGAACGGCCGAGCGCCTCGACGCGGTCGGCGGCGCGGGCCCCGGCCCGGCAGTGGAAGGCCAGCTCGCAGGTGGACAGGCACTCCGGCGCGTACACCGCGGGGACCGCGTCCACCGCGGCGGCGAGGTCGGCGGCCGGGCGGGTGGCCGCGCCCGCCGCGTCCGGCGCGAGGTCGAAGCTCGCGCCCTCGGGCAGCGCCGCGACGATCTCCTCGATCCGGGTCAGCCGCGCCAGCTGCCGCCGCGTCACGGCGAGCTGCTTGCGCACGTCGACCCACTGCGCGGTCGGCAGGTTGGAGAAGTCCTTGGGGCAGACGAGCAGGAACGACGGCTCGGTACGGCCCGGCGCGAGCTCGTCCAGCGCCAGCGCGTAGACCGCCGCCTGCCGCGCCGCCGCGCCCACCTTCACCGGGTCCGCGGCGCCGTCCAGGATCGGGAACGACTTGATCTCGATCACGGTCAGCCGCCCGTCCGGGCCGACCGCCACGGCGTCCGGCTCCAGGTACGCGGTCGAGCCCGCCGCCTCCAGCGCCAGCATCGGGTGGTCGAGCAGCGTCCACGCGCCGGGCGCGGCCTCCGCGAGCGCCATCCTCGTACGGGCGGCGCGGCCCTGCGGCCCGGGCGCGGACAGGTCCGGCACCGCGGCGCCGGCCGCGTCGGCCGGCTGCGCCGCGCCGGTCCACTCCGCCGCGCCGTCCCCCGAGGCCGCGGCATCCGCCCGGTCCGCCGCGCCCGCCGCGTCCGCCCGGTCCGCCGGGTCCGCGACGCCCTCCGTGCCCGCCTGCTCCGGCGCGTCCGCGTGCACCGCGAGCAGCCGCAGCAGCTCCGCGCAGCGGTCGGCCTTCAGCCGGGCCTCGAAGGCGTGCCCGCGCGAGAAGGCGAACCGGGACTGGCCGAACGGCGCCGGCGCGCCCAGCCGCCCGGCCACCGCGCCCTTGTCGACGCCCGCGGCGTCTAGCACGGCCCGGCGACGGCACCCGGGGTTGGCGGCCAGCGCGGCGAGCGCCCGCGCGTCGAGCGGGCGCGGCGGGACGGCGGGGCCGCGCAGCGCGGCCAGACGCTCCCGCAGGGGGCGGTGCTCAGTGCTCACCTGGGAGAGTCTGGCACCCGGTCAGGACAGTCCGCTGCGAGCGGGGGCCTCCACGGCGTCCGCGGCGCCGTCCGCGGTGTCCGTACGGCGTCCGGCGCGGGGCACGGGAACCGTCCGCTGCACCAGCGACCTGACCGGTTCCGCGCCGGGGTGCGCGGCGTCGTCGCGGCCCGCGCCGCCGGTGTCCGCGGCGTCGGTGTCCATGCTGTTCGTGCTGCTCGTGCTGTCCGCGGTGTCCGGGTTCCCGGCGATGTCCGGGTCCCCGGCGCCCTCCGCGCGGGCGCCGGCGCCGGAGCCGCCGCCGATCGCGGGCGCGAACGCCACCGGACCCGCCTCGGCCGCCTCCGCCGGACCCGCCGCCTCCGCCGAGTCGGCCGCCTCCGCCGTCGCCGACCCTCCGGCGCCGACCGCCGCGAGCGCCCGCGCCCGCAGCGCGTCCACACCGCGCAGCGCCGGCTTGGCCAGCAGGAAGCCGAGGCCCATCACGGCCACGCCCGCCGCCGCGTCCATCAGGTAGTGGTTCGCCGTGCCCATCACCACCAGGGCGGTGACCAGCGGGTAGAGGACGCCCAGGGTGCGGACCGTCCAGTGCCGCCCGTAGCGGAAGAGCATGATGCCGCACCACAGCGACCAGCCCACGTGCAGGCTGGGCATCGCCGCGTACTCGTTGGTCAGGTGGCCCATGCCGCGCGGCGCGCTCGCGTCGGTGCCCCACCAGCCGTACGAGCCGTACTGCGCCATCGTGTCGATGAAGCCGTGGTGGCCGGTGAGCAGCCGCGGCGGGGCGGTGGGCACCAGGGTGAAGCCGACCAGGCCGATCAGCGTGGAGATCATCAGCCAGGTGCGGGCCGTCCGGTAGTGCGTGGGGCGCCGGCGCCAGAGCCAGACCAGGACCGTCGGGGTCACGATGTAGTGCAGCGAGGCGTAGGCGAAGTCGGCCGGCACGCCCAGGAACGCGTGGTCGGTGAAGAGCCGGTTGAAGAAGCCCTCGGGGTCCAGGTGCGTCAGCTGCTCGAAGTGCAGGATGTCCAGGCCGTGCTCCACCGCGTCGTCCACGTCGCCGCGCACCAGCAGCCGGGCGCCGGAGTACAGCGCGTAGACCACGGCGATGAGCGGCAGCTCGGTCCACCAGCGGAGCCGGCCGCGGTAGGCGGCGGCTCGCGGCGCGGCGGCGGTGATCGTCATAGGGGACGTCTCTCCAGGTTCTCCGAGGCCGCTTCCGGCGGTCATGGACTTGTGTCGTAGGCTTTTTACCGTACGACGTACGTTAGACGGACAGCGCACCGCCCCGGATTATTCCGGCGGCCCCCGGCGACTTCCGCCGAGCCCCGCATCGTACGGTGTCCTGGCACCGGCCACGGGGTATGCACACGCACGAGGACGCCCGGTCCGCCCGGTCGGGTTGCCCGTCCCCGCGGCCGGCTCCGCCGGCAGCCGAGCTCCACGCGTCCCCGCGGGGCGCGTCGCCGCAGGTCGAGGGCGTCCGCACGAGTCCGCAGCAAGCCCCAGCAGTCCCCAGCAGTCCGCAGCACGCCGAGAAGCAGCAGGTCGAGAACAAGAGACGCCATGCCCGCCACCCAGCCGGTCAGCCCCCAGCGGCGCCGCGCACCCCGCAACACGCTGAACCCGGATCGTATCCTCCGGGCGGCCGTCGGTCTGCTCGACCGCGAGGGCGCCGCCGCCTTCACCATGCGCGCGCTCGCCGAGGAGCTGGGCGTGGGCACGATGGCGGTGTACTCCCACTTCCGCAACAAGGAAGAGATCACCGACGCGGTCACCGAGCGCCTGCTGGACACCATCGAGCTGCCCCCCGGCGGCTGCGCCGACCCCCGCGCCGAACTGCGCGAGGTGTGCCGCGGCGTCTACCGGCTGTTCACCGAGCACCCCTCGGCGCTCCAGCTGCTCACCGTCCGGCCGCTGCGCGGCGACGACGCCATAGCCGTCATCGACCGCATGCTCGGCCTGCTGCACCGGACCGGGCTGTCCCGCTCCGAGGCCGCCGGCGCGCACGTCGCGCTCATGCAGTTCACCGTGGGGGCCGCGCTGTGGACCACCCGGCGCGCCCGCGCGCTGTCCGAGGAGGGCGTACGGGACCGGGTCCGCGCCAAGCTGGCCGCCCTGCCCCCCGAGCGCTACCCGGCCGTCGTCTCCCTCGCGCCGGAACTGCTGTGCGCGCACGACGACACCGGCGGCCAGTACGAGCGGGGGCTCGACGCGCTGCTGGACGGGCTGCTCGGCGGGGTGGCGGCGGCGGGGGCGTAGGGCCGCGCGCGGGCGCGGGGCCGGCGGGGGCGAGCCGTGGCGTCGCGGCCCCGGGGCGTAGGGTTTTCCGACGACCTGAACGAAAGGCCCTGCATTGGCACCGCGCATCATCCTCGTACGGCACGGGCAGACGGAGTGGTCCCGGCTGGGCCGCCACACCGGCCGCACCGACATCCCGCTGACCGAGGAGGGCGAGCGCACCGCCCGGCTGCTGGCCGGCCGCCTCGCCGCGGCGCCCTGGAACGGCCTGCCCGACGCCGAGGTCCGCACCAGCCCGCTGCTGCGCGCCGCCGACACCGCGCGGCTGGCCGGGCTCGGCGACCGCGCCAAGGAGTGGGACGCGCTGCTGGAGTGGGACTACGGCGACTACGAGGGCCTGACCCCCGCGCAGCTCCAGGAGCGGCAGCCCGGCTTCCACATCTGGCGTGACGGCGTGCCCGGCGGCGAGAGCCTCGCGGCGCTGGCCGCGCGCGCCGACGAGGTGGTCGACTGGGCCAGGTCCGCGGAGCGCGACGTCGTGGTCTTCGCGCACGGCCACGTCCTGCGCACGATCGGCGCGCGCTGGCTCGGCTTCGACATCGCCTTCGCGGCGGCGCTGCGGCTGGAGCCGGCGTCGCTGTCCGTCCTCGGCTGGGCGTACGGGCTGCCCGCGATCGAGCGCTGGAACGACACGGCGCATCTGGAGGCGGCGCGGTAATTCGCCACGAAACGCCACCCCTTGAGGCGTGACGCGTCCGTAGCCGTTGACGCGGCGCGGCGTTGTACTTGATGTGGCGCCGGTCACAAGGAGGGCGCCGCAAACGCCTGCGAGGAGGCTTTTGCCGTGGTGGACAGCATGGGCGGGACGCCCGGGGTCGATGGTGGCGGCGTGGGGGGCGGCGTCGAGGGCGACGGGCGGGACATCGTGACGGTGCCGGCGCGGCAGGGGCTGGAGGCGGTGGACATCCTGCGGCTGGGGGCGGGGGTGGGGCCGGTGCTCCACGATCGGTCCGGGGACAGCCTGGAGTTCCTGGTGCCGCCGGGGACGGCGGACGGGTGGGATGTGCCCGGGAGTTCGTGCAGGTCCTCGCGGGGCGGCGGGGGACGGGTGGCGGGGGCGGGGTGGCTCGTGCCGCCGCATACGGACGCGGCGGTGAACGATCCGGTGACGTTGCGGGCGGCGCTGGACGAGGCGGCGCGGAACGTGGAGCTGGCGGAGGGTTTCACCGAGTCGGCGTGACGCTGGGCGCTGGGCGCTGCGCTTGGCCGGGTGCGCTGGGTTGCGTTGTGGGTCGGGGTCGTCCCGGGGGTATCTCCTCGGACTTCGAAAGTGACTCGTTTCGTTGCCTGCTTCTGCCGGTGTTGTTTTCGAAGTCCTGCGGGGACACCCCCGGACCGCCCCCTCGGGCCGCATGTGCGCTGCGGGCCGAGTAGTCAGGGGCGCGGGGAACTGCGCGACCAGCCACAGCGGACCGGTGGACGGGGGCGGCCTGTTCGGGGCAGACGGGTGGCCGGCTTTTCAGGGGCGCAGGGAACTGCGCGAGCAACCCCAGCGGACCGGTGGACGGGGGCGGCCTGTTCGGGGCAGACGGGTGGCCGGCTTTTCAGGGGCGCAGGGAACTGCGCGAGCAACCCCAGCGGACCGTTGGACGGGGGCGGCCTGTTTCGGAGCAGACGGGTGGCCGGCTTTTCAGGGGCGCGGGGAACTGCGCGAGCGACCCCAGCGGACCGTTGGACGGGGGCGGCCTGTTCGGGGCAGACGGGTGGCCGGCTTTTCAGGGGCGCGGGGAACTGCGCGAGCGACCACAGTGGACCGGCGGGCGGGCACGGCGAGGACGGGGCAGACGCGTGGCCGGTTGGGACGGGCAGACCCGTGGAGGGGAGTGCGGCGCGGCCGGGGGCGCAGAATGGGGGTGTGGCGAGGAAGAGGGCGGTGCGGGAGAGCAAGCGCAGCGGCACCGCGGAGCTGCGGGCGGACCGGGACAACGCGCAGGGCTGGACCCTGTACGTGGACGGCGCACCGCAGTCGCACGTGAACCTCGCGGACCCCGCGGAGCTGACCTTCGCGTACCAGCGCCGCCTCGGCCACCTCGTGGACCTCGCCGCGCCGCCCGGACGCCCGCTGCGCGCCGTGCACCTGGGCGGCGGCGCGGTGACCCTCGCGCGGTACACCGCGCACACCCGGCCCCGCTCGACCCAGCAGGTCGTGGAGGTCGACGCCGCCCTGACGGAGTTCGTCCGCGCGGAGCTGCCGTGGGACCGCGGCTGGCGCATCAAGGTCCGCGGCGACGACGCCCGCGCCGGCCTCGCCCGGCTCCCCGAGGGCCAGGCCGACCTCGTCGTCGCGGACGTGTTCGCCGGCGCCCGTACCCCCGCGCACCTGACCAGCACGGAGTTCCTCGCCGAGGTGCGCCGCCGGCTGCGCCCCGGCGGCTGGTACGCCGCCAACCTCGCCGACGGCGGCCCGCTCGCCTTCGTCCGCGGTCAGATCGCCACCGCGCGCGCCGCGTTCGGCGACGTCGCCCTCGCCGCCGACCCCGCGGTGCTGCGCGGCAAGCGCTTCGGCAACCTCGTGCTGGTCGCCTCCGACGAGCCGCTGCCGGTGGCCGAGTTCACCCGGCGGGTGGCCACCGACCCGCATCCCGGCCGCGTCGAGCACGGCGCCGCGCTGGTCGACTTCGCCGCCGGCGCGCCCCCGGTGGCCGACGCGGCGGCGGTCCGCTCGCCGGCCCCGCCGCCGGGGGTGTTCCCCGACTGACCGGCCGCGGCGGGGCGCCGCGGCCGGGCGTGACAGGATGGCAGCGTGCGGCGTGGGCTGATGCATGCGGGTGCCTGGGCAGCGGCGACGGCGGCGGCCGTCACGTTGTCCTGGTTCGGAGTGCGGTCCGTGCTGCGCAGCACCGCGTACGACCCGCCGCGGGCGATGCCGATCACGACGACGCTGCCGCCGCAGATCTCGGCGACGCAGCGGCCGTCGCCCCGGCCCGGCACGACCGGCCCGTCGCCGAGCCCCACGCCCCGGCACACGGCCACGGGCACGCCGAGGCCCAGCGCGTCGGCGACCACCACGCGCGCGCCGGCCCCGACGACCCCCGCGGCCCCCACCTCCCCGGCCTCCTCCGGCGAGGTGCACGCGTACACCGTGGGCGGCGGGCGCGTGGTGCTCTCCCTCGACGCCGACGCGGCGTCGCTCGTCTCCGCGACGCCCGAGTCCGGCTGGCAGATGAGCGTCTGGACGCCCTACGCCGACCAGTGGCTCCGCGTCACCTTCACGTCCGCGTCCGGCGACCGCGCCTCCACGGTCTCCTGCACCTGGAACGGCCACCCCCCCGAGGTCACGACGTACGAGAACTAGCTTCCGCCCGGCCCCCTTGGACGCCGGACGCCGCCCAACCCGCTCCCGGCCGCGTCGGGGCAGACGGGGATGGGGGCGGTCGCGCCGGAGGCGATAGGTTGCGCGCATGCCAAGCGTGCTCGTCGTCGAGGACGACCATTTCGTCCGCTCCGCCCTGATCCGGCACCTGACCGACGCCGCCCACACCGTCCGCAGCGTCGGCACCGCGCTGGAAGCGCTCCGCGAAGTCGCCCAGTTCGGCTTCGACGTCGTGATCCTGGACCTCGGCCTGCCCGACCTGGACGGCTCGGAGGCGCTGAAGATGCTCCGCGGCCTGAGCGACGTGCCCGTCATCGTGGCGACCGCGCGGGACGACGAGGCGGAGATCGTCCGCCTGCTCAACGCCGGCGCCGACGACTACCTGGTGAAGCCGTTCTCCGTCGCGCACCTGTCCGCCCGGCTGGACGCGGTGCTGCGCCGCGCCCGCGGCCGGGCCGGCGCCGGCCCGGCCGCGGAGGAGCAGCTGATACGCGTCGGCGGCCTGCAGATCGACGTCCGCAGGCGGCAGGCCGCGCTGGACGGCGTGCCGCTGGACCTGACCCGGCGGGAGTTCGACCTGCTGACGTTCCTGGCCGCGCGGCCCGGCGTGGTGGTCGCCCGGCGCGAGCTGCTCGCCGAGGTGTGGCAGCAGTCGTACGGCGACGACCAGACGATCGACGTGCACCTGTCGTGGCTGCGCCGCAAGCTCGGCGAGACCGCGGCCCGGCCGCGCTATCTGCACACGCTGCGCGGCGTGGGCGTCAAGCTGGAGCCCCCGGCGTGAGCCGCCGGGCCAGACCGCACGGCGACCCCCGCGGCGGCAGACGGGACCCCGGCCGCGGCCGCGACCCCGGCCGCGGCGGCGGACCCGGCCCGGAACGGGACGCCGGGCGGGACCAGGGCGGTGAGCGGGAACGCGGCCACCGGTGGGGCATGCGCTGGTCGCTGATCCGGGTCAGCCTCGCGGTGACCGCCATGGTCGTCATCGCCTTCGCCGTGCCGCTCGGCCTGGTCGTCAAGGAGCTGGCCCGCGACCGCGCGCTGACCAACGCCGAACGGCAGGCCGCCGCGGTCGCGCCGGCGCTCGCGATCACCACCGACCGCGCCCCGCTCGACCGGGCGCTGGCCACCACGCAGGCCGGCGCGGAGAACCGCATCGCCGTGCTCGTACCCGCCTCGGACGGCGTCCCCGCGGTCGACCTCGGCACCCACCACGCGCCGCGCGCCGACCTGGACCGGGCGGCGCGCCGCGGCGAGGCGGCGACGGTGCGGGTGCCCGGCGGGTACGCGCTGCTGCGGCCCACCGCGGTCAGCACGACCACCGCGGTGGTCGAGGTGTTCGTGCCCTCCGCGGACGTCACGCGCGGCGTGGCCACCGCGTGGATGGTGCTGGCCGGGGTCGGGCTCGCGCTGATCATCGGCTCGGTGGCCATCGCCGACCGGCTCGGCGCGCGCATGATCCGGCCCGCGGTACGACTGGCCGGCGCGGCCCACCGGCTGGGCGAGGGCGAGCTGGAGGTACGCGTCCCCGAGGACGGTCCCGGCGAACTGCGGGCCGCCGCCGCGGCGTTCAACGCGATGGCCGACCGGGTGGTGCGGCTGCTGGCCAACGAGCGGGAGCTGGCCGCCGACCTGTCGCACCGGCTGCGGACGCCGCTGACCGTGCTGCGGCTCAACGCCGCGTCCCTGGGCGACGGTCCCGCCGCCGACCAGACGCGGGCGGCGGTCGCCCAACTGGAGCGCGAGGTCGACCAGATCATCCGCACCGCGCGGGAGCAGCGCGCGCCGGTCACCGCGGCCACGGGCTGCGACGCGGCGGAGGTGATCCGCGAGCGGATGGCGTTCTGGTCCGCGCTCGCGGAGGACGAGGGCCGCTCGGTGTCCACGGCGGGCGCGGACCGGCCGGCCCGGGTGCCGGTCGGACGGGCGGAGCTGGCCGCGGCGCTCGACGCGATGCTCGGCAACGTCTTCCGGCACACGCCGGAGGGGACCGCGTTCGCGGTGGACGTGCACAGTTCCGACGACGCGGTGATCGTGCTGGTCTCCGACGCGGGGCCGGGCGTCGCGGACCCGGACGCGGCGGTGCGCCGCGGCCACGGCGACGGCGGGCAGGGCTCCACCGGGCTCGGCCTGGACATCGTGCGGCGCGTCGCGGAATCCACGGGGGGCGATGTCGCGGTCGGCCGCAGCGTGCTCGGCGGCGCCGAGATCCGGGTCTACCTGGCGCGGCGCCCGCCGACCCCGCCGGCCCGCGCCGCCTCCTTGCGACGGCCGTCGCGCCACGCGTGAGGCGTCGCCTGCCGCTGGGCTTCGCGGTGGTGCGCCCGGCCGGGGCGGTGCGGGTGGACTCGCGCGGGGGGTGCGCCGTGCGGTCCCGTGCGGCGGGTGCGGTCGCGTTGCGCTTGGCGTTCCCGTGCGGCGGGTGCGGTCGGTTCGGCACCGCAGGCCTGCGCCGTCCCGCGTCCCGCCGCGGCGGCGGAGTGAAGGAGGCGCGGCCTCCTGCGACCGCGCGGGCGGCGCGGGGTGCGCCGGCCGCGTGGGCCGCGCCGCTTACGCCCGCTGCGTCGGCAGGACCGCTCGCGCGCCGCTCCCCGGGGTGGAGGCCGCGGCCTCCGTCGCTCCGCGCGCGCGGTGCGGGGTGTGCCCGGGGTGGTGCGGGGGGAGGGGCGGGGCCTTCCGGGGGAGGGGGGATCCCGCGCGGGGGTACAGGTGTGGCGGGTGGGGTGGGGGGAACTTAGCGTCGGAACGCGGGCCGGTGCGGCGCGTCCTGCGTGGTGCACGTAGGTGGTTGCTGGCGAAAGCGGATGCGCTGATGACTTCTCGACAGGTGACGCCCCGGCCGCGCCGGCTCGCGATGACCGTGGCGGCCGGCCTCGCCGCGGCCACGGCCCTGGCGACGCCGACCGCCCACGCGGACACGACGACCGGCCACGCGACGCCGACCGCCCACGCGGACACGACGACCGGCCACGCGACGCCGGCCGCCCACGCGGACATGACGACCGGTCAGGTGACGGCCACCGCGCGGGCCGCGCACGGAAGCCCGGCCACCGCGCGGGGCGGCTCGGGCGGGCGGGGCCGCGCCGCCGCCGTGGTCCGTCGCGTCGGGCCGGACCAGTCCGTCCAAGCGGCCGTCGACGCCGCCCGGCCGGGGGACACCGTCGAGTTGCAGCCCGGCGTCTACCGGCAGAACATCACGGTCCGCGTGCCGCGGCTGACCCTGCGGGGGACCGGCGCCGGGCAGGTGACGCTGAGCCCGCCGCAGGGCGCGACCGGCGCGGCGGCGGACACCGGGATCGCGGTCAGCGGCGCCTCGGACGTGCGGGTGGAGGCGCTCACGGTCTCCGGCTTCGCCCGCTACGGCATCTGGGCCACCCGCGCCGACGCCCTCACCGTCGAGGGCGTGGTCAGCGAGGGCAACGGCCAGTACGGCATCGCGCAGGAGAAGTCGACCGGCGCCCGCTTCACCGGCAACGCCGCCCGGGACAACGGCGAGGCCGGCATCCTGCTGGCCAACGCCGTCAGCGAGGAGGGCGGCGCACTGGACACCGCGGGCGCGCAGATCGCCGGCAACGCGCTGACCGGCAACAAGATGGGCGTCGTGCTGCGCCGCGTCCGCGACCTGACCGTCGAGGCCAACGCGGCCGGCGGCAACTGCGCCGGCATGTTCGTCGTCGGCGACGAGGGCGTGCCGCGCGGGGGCCACCTGACGCTGCGCGGCAACGCGGTGACCGGCAACACCAAGTACTGCGCCGCCACCAGCCGGCTGCCCTACGTCCAGGGCTCCGGCATCGTGCTGACCGGCGTCGAGGACACCGTCGTCGAGGGCAACACGATCACCGGCAACACCGGCGCCGCGCCGATGTCCGGCGGCGTCGTGCTCTTCCACAGCTTCGTCGGCATCCCGAACACCGACAACGTCGTGCGCGACAACGTCATGACCGGCAACGGCCCCGCCGACATCGCCGACCGCGACACCGGCAAGGGCAACACGTTCACCGGCAACGCCTGCGCGGTCTCCCTGCCCGCCGGCCACTGCTGACCCTCCGGCCCGGCAGGCGCGGCGCCGACCGCCGCCACCATCCCGGGCCGGTACGCACCCCCGGACCGGACCCGTACCCACTCGGGCCCCCGTCCCGGTTCTCGCTCCTGTTCCCGTTCCCGTTCCGTTCCCGCCCGTCCCGCCCCCGCTGAGAAAGGCGGCGCCATGACCACCGCGCCACCCGCGCCCGACGACCGCACCTCCGACGACCGCACCTCCGACGACCGCGCGCCCGACCGCGCCGACGACCCCCGTACCGCCGACGGCGACCGCGCCCGTACGCCCGATCCCGGAGCCTCGATGCGGCTGCGCGAGATCGTGTTCGGCGCCGCCCCCGCCGCGGCCGTCCGCGCCGCCGCCGGGCTCGGCCTCGCCGACGCGCTGGGCGACGCGCCCGCCGCCGCCGAGGACCTCGCCCGCGCGGTCGGCGCGCAACCCGGGCCGCTGCGCCGGCTGCTGCTCGCGCTCGCCAGCCACGGGCTGTTCGCCGAGACCGACGACGGCCGGTGGGCGCACACCGAGATGTCCCGGCTGCTGCGCCAGGACGCCCAGGGCAGCCTGCGCGACATCGCGCTGTGGTGCACCGAGCCGTGGACCTGGCAGGTGTGGCCGCGGCTGGAGGACGCGGTCCGCTCGGGCCGCGCGGTGTTCCCCGACGCCTTCGGCAAGGGCTTCTTCGACTACCTGCACACCGACGGCGGCGAGTCGGCCCGCGTGTTCGACCGCGCGATGACCGCCTCCAGCCGGCAGGCCGCCGCCGACCTCGCCGGCTACGCCGACCTCACCGGCGTCGCCTCGATCGCCGACATCGGCGGCGGCCAGGGCCTGGCGCTGGCCGCGCTGCTGGAGACCCGGCCCGACCTGCGCGGCACGCTGCTCGACCTGCCCGCCGTGGTGGCCGGCTGCGACCCGCGGCTGCGCGAGGGCGGCGCGCTCGCCGACCGGGCCACCGTCGTCGCCGGGGACTGCCGGCAGTCCGTGCCGGTGGCCGCGGACCTCTACGTCATCAAGAACATCCTGGAATGGGACGACGCCAGCACCCGCGCCACGCTGGCCAACGTGGTGGCCGCCGCCGAGCCCGGCGCCCGGGTGCTGGTGATCGAGAACCTGGTCGACGACAGCCCCTCGATGCGCTTCACCACCGCCATGGACCTGCTGCTCCTGCTGAACGTCGGCGGCGCCAAGCACACCCGGCGCAGCCTGAGCGCGCTGATCACCGAGGCCGGGCTGCGGCTCGGCGAGGTCCGCCCGGTCAACCGCCACCTGCACGCGTTCGAGGCGGTCGTCGTCAAGTAGCCCGTGCCCGCGCGGACGTCGGCCCGTACCCCCGGGGAGGGGTACGGGCCGAGTCCGTGCTGCGCGGCCGGCGCCGGGCCGTGGCCGGCCGGGATCAGCCGCGCTCCCAGCGGTAGAACTCCCTGGCCATCGCGTCCTTCGGCTCCCGCCAGGTCAGCGGGTCGTACGCCGAGACGTAGGCGCTGAGCGCCTGGCTGACCGCGCGGAACTCCGGGTGGTCCTTCATCCGGGCCACCTCGGGGCCGGGCGGCCGCTCGGCCTCGATCAGGTGCAGGTACAGCTCGCCGAACTGGAACAGGCTGCGTCCGGTCACCCCGATCAGGCCGGGCAGTTCGCCCCGGTCGGACGCGGCGAAGGCGTCCGCGATGCCCTGCGCGCCGTCCGGCTTCATCCGGGCCACGATCAGGCTGCGGTGCACGGCGCTCACATCCGCCCCGCGCTTCCGGCCTCCGCGGCGGCCTTCTCGACCTGCTCGCGGATGCGCTCCATCTGGACCTGCGAGTTGGCGTTGATGCGGTCGGTCATCCCCGCGTCGTCGATCGGCGCGGTCGGCTTCATCGCGAAGTCCTGCACCCAGCGCATGGACGTGCCGCCCGGCACCTCCTCGTACTCCCAGCGGATGTCCATCCGCTCGAACGGGCCGGTCTCCACCCGCCGGGCCCGCACGGTCCAGGTGTCGCGGTCGGTCTCGCGCTCGGAGACCCAGCTCCACACGGTGCCGTTCTCGTCCGGGTGCATGGTCAGGCGGAACAGCACCCGGTCGCCGTCGCGCTCGATGATCTCCACGGCCGCGTACTCGCTGAACAGCGTGGGCCAGCGCTCCAGGTCGTTGGTGATCCGCCAGGTCAGGTCCAGTGGTGCGGCGATGGTGATGCGGTTGTCGGTGTGTCCGGTCACGGTGCTCACTCCTCGGTGCTCGTCGGGTGCGGCGGTCGCCCGCCGGCCGCCGCCCCGGGCGGACGGCCGGCGGGCGGCGGTGGTCAGACCGCGGTGCTCAGACCGCGGTGCCCAGGGCGGCGTTGACGGCGGCCAGGAAGGCCCGCGGGGTCCTGCACCCCTCGGCGTTCTCGCCCAGCTTCACGCCGTGCCGCTTCTCCAGCTCGGCGACGATGCCCAGCAGGCCGAGCGAGTCCAGGTCGAAGTCGGTGAAGGCCGCGTCCGGGCGGTCGGCCAACTGCGCCGCGTCGACGGCCAGTCCGGCGCGGGAGTTCATCAGCTCGGCCAGTTCCGGGTAGCCGACGGGTTCGTTCACGGGTGCGTTCACGGTGGTTCTCCTTGCAGTGGGGACGAAAGGTCCTGCGGGAGCGGGGACCCGGGGGATTCGGGGGATTCGGGGGTGTGCGGTCAGCGCTCGTCGCCCGGTGCGCGGCGCAGCACCAGGGCGGCGTTGCCGCCCATCAGGCCGCGGCTGAGCACGAGCGCGGTCTCCAGCGCGGCCGGGCGGGCCTCGCCGGTGACGACGTCGAGGTCGTGCCGGACCTCGGCGACGTTCGGGGTGGGCGGCACCACGCCGTGCTCCAGCGCGAGGACGGCGGTGGCGACGTCCAGCGCGGAGGAGGCGGAGTAGGCGCGGCCGTAACCGGTCTTGGGCGCGGTCACCGGCACGTTGGCCGCGTGCGGGCCGAGCGCGTCGGCCAGCGCCAGCGCCTCGGCCTGGTCGGCGGCCGGCACGCCCAGCGCGTCGGCGAAGACCACGTCGATCTCGCGGGCCGAGCAGCCCGCCTCGTCCAGCGCGCCGCGGATCGCCCGGGCCAGGCCCTGCCGGGAGTCCGCCCAGTCGCCGCCGCCGGTGAACGTGGCGCAGTGCCCGGCCACTTCGGCCCGCGCCCGGGCGCCGCGCCGGCGTGCCGCCGCGGCCTCCTCCAGCACGAACATCGCGCCGCCCTCGGCGGGGAGAAGCCGCGGGCGTCCACGGTGAACGGCTGGTAGGCCTGCTCCGGGTGCTCGGCCAGGCTCAGCTCGGGGTAGCCGAGCTGGCACACCACCGAGTACGGCGCGAGCGGCGCCTCGGTGGCGCCGACCACCACCGCGTCGGTGCCGCGCCGCAGGGTGCGCCAGGCGTGGGCGAAGGCGTCCAGGCCGCCGGCCTCGTCGTCGGCGAGCACCCCGCAGGGGCCGCGGAAGCCGCCGCGGATGGAGATCTGGCCGGTGCTGGCCGCGTAGAACCAGGCGATCGACTGGTACGGGCCGACGAACGACGGCCCCTGGCCCCACAGCCGCTGCAGCTCGCCCTGGCCGAACTCGCCGCCGCCGCTGCCCGCCGCGGTGACCACGCCGATCGCGAACGGGTCGTCCGGGTCGGTGGCCAACGCGGCGTCGGCAAGGGCGAGTTCGGCCGCGGCCATGGCGAAGTGGCTGAACCGGTCGGTCTGCACCAGGAACCGGCTGTCGACCAGCGCGGACGGGTCGAAGTCCCGCACCTCGCCGGCGACCTTGAGCGGCAGGTGGGCGCAGCCCTCCCGGGTGACCGGGCCCAGCACCGACACGCCGCGCAGCACCGACTTCCAGAAGGCGTCCACGGTCGTGCCGTTGGGGGCGATCACGCCGAGGCCGGTGACGACGGCCCGGCGCTCGCGGGAGTCGTCGCTCATCGGGTGCTCCTCTCGGCGTGGGCGAGCACCACCGCGGACTGGAAGCCGCCGAAGCCGCTGCCGACCGAGAGCACCGAACGCAGGCTGACCTGCCGGGCGGTGCGCGGCACGTAGTCCAGGTCGCACTCCGGGTCGGGGGTGTCGTAGTTGGCGGTCGGCGGCACCACGTCGTGCCGCAACGCCAGCGCGCACGCGGCGAGTTCGATCGCGCCGATCGCGCCCAGCGAGTGGCCGACCATCGACTTGATCGAACTCATCGGCACCGTGCGGGCGTGCTCGCCCAGCGACCGCTTGACCGCCGCGGTCTCGTGCCGGTCGTTCTGCTTGGTGCCCGAGCCGTGCGCGTTGACGTAGTCCACGCCATCGCGGGCGATCCGCGCGTCGGCCAGCGCGCGGTCGATGGCCCGGGACATCTCCTTGCCCTCGGTGGTCAGCCCGGTCATGTGGTAGGCGTTGCCGAAGGTGGCGAAGCCGCGCAGCTCGCAGTGGACCCGCGCGCCGCGCCGGCGGGCGTGCTCCCACTCCTCCAGCAGCAGCACCGCCGCGCCCTCGCCGAGCACGAAGCCGTCGCGGTCCGCGTCGAACGGCCGGGAGGCGTGCGCCGGGTCGTCGTTGCGGGTCGAGGTCGCCTTGATCGCGTCGAAACAGGCCACCGTGATCGGCGAGATGGGGGAGTCCGCCGCGCCGGCCACGATGACGTCGGCGCGGCCCTCCTGGATCAGGTGGAAGGCGTGCCCGACCGCGTCCAGGCCGGAGGTGCAGCCGGTGGAGACCGTCTGCACCGGGCCGTGCGCGCCCAGGTCGGCGGCCACCTCGGCGGCCAGCGCGCTGGGCTGGAAGGCCCGGTGCAGATGCGGCCCGGCCTCCTGGTGCGTCACGTCCCACCGCCGGCCGGACGCGCTGACCTCGACGTAGTCGTGCTCCAGGCGGGTGGTGCCGCCGACCGCGGAGCCGAGCGACGCGCCGATCCGCCACGGGTCCTCCGCGCCCATGTCGAGACCGCTGTCGCGCACCGCCTCGCGGGCCGCGGTGAGCGCGAACTGCACGTAGCGGTCGCAGCGTTCGGCCTGCTCGGCGGTGAGCCCGGCCGCCGCCGGGTCGAAGTCGCACTCGGCGGCGATCCGCGACCTGAAGCCCTCGGGGTCGAAGAGGGTGATGCCGCGGGTGGCGGTCCGGCCGGCGGTCAGCAGGTCCCAGAAGGCGGGGACGCCTATGCCGCCGGGGGCGACCACCCCGAGGCCGGTGACCGCCACGCGCCGGCTCATGCGTGCGCCCCGGCGGGGTCGGGGGGCACGGCGGGGGCCGCCGCGTCGCCCCCCGCGGTGTCGTGCGCCCGACTGCCGGCGTGCGGGCGCCCGGCCCCGGGCTCCTCCTCGGTGTCGACGTGGCCGAGTTCCGGGCGGGGCGCGAGCGGGCCGAGGTGGAAGACCATCCGGGCCTCGGTGTCGCCGACGTTGCGGAAGCGGTGCCGCTGGTCGATCGGGATCATCAGCCCCTGGTCGGGCCGGAGCGGGTGGGTGACCCCGTCGAGGTCGACCTCCAGCGAGCCGCTGACCACGAACACGAACTCCTCGGAGTACGGGTGGTAGTGCTCGCCGATCCGCTCGCCCGGCTGCAGGATCGCCATGCCCATGAAGCCGCTGGTGGCGCCGGTCGAGGTGGGGGTGAGCACGGCCCGCAGGTCGCCGCCGCGGCGACGGTTGGGGGCGGTCTCGTCGAGATGCACGATGCGTGCTTGCTGCTGTGCCATGACGGCTCCTTGGCCGGATCGGGGACGTGGAAGGTTCCGGTCGGCGCGGCGCGGGCCGGCCGATCGGCCCGGTGGGGGACGGAGGTACGGGGAGGGAAGCGGAGAGGGCGGAGGGGGCGGACGGAGGGGAGCGGACGGAGAGCGGTCCGTCGGGGGAGGAGGGGAGCGGAGGAGTACGGAGCGGCAAGCGGGTGCCGGCGGGTCCGGGTCCGGGCAGGTCCGCGTCCGGGTGCGGGTCCGGGCGGGTCCGCGTCCGGGTGCGGGTCCGGGTGCGGAGACCCGGCCGGAGCGGTGGCGCCGGCGGGTCCGGGTGCGGAGGTCCGGCCGGAGCCGCCCGCGGTCCTACGGGCCGGCCGCCGGTCCCCGCCCGCCGAGCGGTCGGTGAGCAGTGCCATCGGCCGGCCGCCGCGCGCCAACTGCCCGGCGTCCGCGGGCCCCTGCACGTCGAGCAGCCGCACCAGCACCTCGCCGCGCTGGTAGACGGTGGCCGCGACGACCGGCCGGCCCGGGTCCGCGCAGTCCGCCGCGTCCAGCGCGGACAGCCGGCGCGCCTCGGCCGGGCCCTGCTCGGCGGCGACCGGGTGCAGGAAGGCCAGCCGGCCCAGCCCCGGCGTCCGCCCGGCCTGCGGGTCGGCGGCGACGTGCGCCACCGCGGGCAGCGCCGCCCGGGCGAAGAAGGCGCGCGCGGACCCCGCGTCGGTCAGGTCGCGGTCCTCCTCCAGGTAGGGGTTGATCGCCTCCTCCACCGCGCGCACCTGCGGCTGAGCGGCCACGTGCCGCAGCGCGTTGCCGAGGTCGCCCTCGACCTCCACGGCGCGCACCACGCGGTTGCCGTCCATGTAGAGCGAGGTGCGCAGCAGCCGGGTGGTGTCGTCGACGCGGGCCTGCGGGGACTCGTAGTCCGACAGCAGCTTGGCGACGGCCTCCTCGCTGCCGGGCCGGACGGTGAAGGTGATGGCGTGCCGGACGACGCCGCCGACGCACAGCGGCGGGGCCGGCACCGGGTCGGTCCCGGCGGCCTGAGCGGTCTGCGCGGCCTTCCCGGCCTGAGCGGTCTGCGCGCCCTTCCCGGCCTGAGCGGTCTGCGCGGCCTCCCCGGTCCGGGGGGCGGCGGAGGCGTCCCGTGCGTCCCGTCCCCGCCGGTCCGGGGCGGGCCCGCCCGGCTCGGGCGTCTCGCGGGCGATCAGATAGCGCAGGCTCGTGGTGTCGCGCACGCAGTCGTGCAGCGGCTCGACCATCGCGCGGTGCGCGGCGCTCTCCACCCACTCCAGGAACGGCTCGCTGCTCTCCCACTCGCTGGTGATCAGCCACTGCGAGGAGTTGCCGAGCGACTGGCACAGCTGGTCGCTGATGTGGCCCGGCACGGCCGCCACCTGGTGGCGGATCTGCTCGTAGGCGGCCAGGAAGTCCTGCTGCTTGCCGTCGAGGACGTCCAGCAGCAGCACCACCCGCAGGCGGGCGTTCGTGGTCGGGACGCGGTACGCGGCGGTCGCCGCGTCCGTGGAGGACGGCGGGATACTCCGGTCGTCGAGGGTGGTCACGGGAGGGTCCTCTCGCAGGTGCGGGACGGGTTGCCGTCCGCATATGCGTTCGGCGAGCCCGGTATGACGTAATGCTCACGTAAAGCACGACGACGCGCACGGCGCGTGAGGCGGCCGAGTGAAGCCCCGGCGAACCGGCTCCGCCGGGCGGCCCGAGCGGGAACACACATCGCGCACCGCTCGTCCCCGTCCTTGGAGGACCCCCATGACGCGCCACCCCGACCACCGCTCCCCGTCGCCCGACCGCGGAACCGGCCCCGCGCCCGACCCACCGGGCGGGACCGCCCGCGCCGGGACCGCCCGCACCGGGAGCATTCCGCCGGGCGGCGGCCCGGGCCCGCGCCCGGAGGGCGGCGAGCGGGTGCCGGTGCTGATCGTCGGCGGCTCGCTCGTCGGCCTGTCCGCCTCGGTGTTCCTCGGCCGGCTCGGCGTGCCGCACCTGCTGGTGGAGCGGCACGCGCGCACCTCCACCACCCGCGCGGCCGGGGGAACAACGTCCGGACGATGGAGCTGTTCCGCACCGCCGGGGTCGAGCCGGCGATCCGCGAGGCCGCCTCGGTGCTGGCCGGCAACCACGGCATCCTCCAGGCCGACACCCTCACCGGCGCGGAGCAGGAGTGGCTGTTCCGGCAGATCGACCCCGGGAACCGGCTGGCCGCGATCAGCCCGTCCGGGTGGTGCCTGTGCAGCCAGAACGACCTGGAGCCGGTGCTGTTGGACGCCGCGCGCGACCTCGGCGGCGACATCCGCTTCGGCGTCGAGCTCGTGGACTGCGCGCAGGACGGCGAGGGCGTCAGCGCGCTGCTGCGCGACCGGGAGACCGGGGCCGAGCGCACCGTGCGGGCCGACTACCTGATCGCCGCGGACGGCCCGCGCAGCCCCGTGCGCGAACGGCTCGGCATCGCGATGACCGGGCCCGGCGAGCTGTTCCACAACGTCAGCATCACGTTCCGGGCCAAGGCGCTGGCCGACGCGGTCGGCGACCGCAGGTTCATCGTCTGCTACCTGACCAACCCGGCGAGTCCCGGCGCGCTGCTGCCCGTCGACAACGCGCAGGACTGGGTCTTCCACGCGCCCTGGCGGCCCGACGACGGCGAGACGCTGGAGGACTTCACCGACGAGCGCTGCGCCGAGCTGATCCGCACCGCCACCGGGGTGCCCGGGCTCGACGTCGAGATCACCGGGAAGGCCCCCTGGCACGCGGCCGAGCGCACCGCGGCGGCGTACCGCGACGGGCGCGTGCTGCTGGCCGGCGACAGCGCGCACGAGATGTCGCCGACCGGGGCGTTCGGCTCCAACACCGGCATCCAGGACGCGCACAACCTCGCGTGGAAGCTCGCGGCGGTCCTCGCGGGATGGGCCGGGCCGGGGCTGCTCGACACCTACGACGCCGAGCGGCGGCCCGTCGCGCTGGCCACCGGGGCGCGGGCCTCGGCGCGTTCCGCGGAGCACCGCCACCCGGGCTACGACGTCGGCATCGGCGGCGGCGCCGGCGGGCCGCTGGGGGCGCCTCCCGGGCGAGGCCCCGGGGGAGGGATGCTCGCGGTCGTCCTCGGCTACGGGTACGGCGAGGGCGGCGCGGTGCACGGCGCGGACCCGGCGGCCCCCGTCGTGCCCGACGAGTTCCGCCCGGTCGCCCGGGTCGGGGGCCGCGCCCCGCACATGTGGCTGCGCCGCGGGGACGGCTCCGGGCAGGTCCTCTCCACCCTCGACCTGTACGAGACCGCACCGGTCCTCCTCTGCGGGCCGCGGGGCGCCGCGTGGCACGACGCGGCCCGGCGCGCCGCCGCCACCACCGGCGTCCCCCTGACCTCCTACGTCATCGCCCGCGACCTGCACCCCACCGCTCCGCCCGCCCCGGCCCCGGGGAACGCGGCCCCGGCGAGCGAGGGCGCGCCGTCCACGGAGAACGCCCGCCCGGCGGGTGGGGTTGCGCCATCGGCGGAGGGCTCGCGCCCGGCGGGTCCGGGCGCGCCGGCCCCGGAGGGCTCGCGCACCGCGGGTCCGGGTGCGCCGGCCGACTGGGCCGCGCTCCACGGCGTCACGGACGAGGGCTGCGTCCTGGTCCGCCCCGACGGCTTCGTCGCCTGGTCGGCGAACGGCGCCGCGGACGACCCCAGGGCCGCCCTGGAATCCGCCCTCCGCGCGGCCTTCCGCCTCCCCTGACGCCGGGCGCCGCGCCCCCGAAAGACACGCCCGGCGCCGAGCCGGCGCGGAACGGGCGCGGCCCCGGGCGTCGCCCGGCGCGAGGCCGGCGCGGGGAGGCCCGCTACGGGGTGACGCGATAGCGGCCCGTCATGCCGCGCATCATGTGCCCCGGCAGATGGCAGTGGTAGATCCAGTCGCCGGGATTGTCCTCGCGGTACTCCACCGTGAGCGTCGTCGCCGGCCCGAGCACCTGCGAGTCGACCCACCCGTCCGCCGAGCGCCAGCGGTGCCCGTGGACGTGGAAGACGTGGAAGGAGTTGCCGAGCGAACTCACCCGCCACCGCACCCGCTCACCCGCCCGCGCCGTGAACGTCGGCGCGTTGTCCACGAACGCGCCGCCGTTGCACAACGACAGGTCCTGCTTCAGCTGCGGCGCGTCCGCCGCGGACAGGTCGTGGAAGAAGAGCACGAACTCCCGGTCCACCCGGGGCGTCGCCGCGTCCGTCACCGCGATCATGCCGAACAGCCCCAGCTCCGCGCCGATCTCCATCACCGGCCCGCCCGGCACGAGCGCCTCGGAGTGCGACCCGCCGGCCGGCGGCGGCGCGGACCCGGCGTGCGGGACCGCCTGGGGCGCCGCGTGGTCGTGGTAGGGCCAACTGCCCACCGACTGCGGCACACAGGTCCACTCGTACGTGTGGCTCTCCCCGGGCGCGACCGCCGTCCCCGGCGCCTCGGGATCGTCGGCCATCCACGCCCCGTCGTTCTCCGGCGTGTACCGCACGCCGTGCGGGTGGATGCTGTGCGGCCACTTGTAGTGCGTGTCGTTGTTCCGGAAGTGCACGCGGATCACGTCGCCCACCTCGCCGCGCAGCACCGGGCCCGGCACCCCGGCGTTGGGGCCGATGCCGTCGGGCCCCTCGTCGCCGGGCAGCGGCTGCTCCCAGCCCGGGGTGTACGCGCGGTAGCCGATCGCCTGATACGTCGTCTGGTCGGCGGTGAACGTCATGCCGGTCATCGCGTCGCGCCCGCTGGGCACCAGGTTGAGCGCGAACGAGTCGGCCTGCAGCCAGTATTCGCGCACCCGGCCGCTGGGCCGGAAGCCGTCGGCCGCGAACGGGTCGAGGCCCGCGGCGCCCGCCGGGGCCGACCCCGGCGCGGAGTCCGCCGCGGCGGTCGCGCGCGGGCTCGCGGAGAGCGACAGCGCCGCCGCCGCGCCCCCGCCGGTCAGCGCCCGCAGCAGCGAGCGGCGCCCCCGGGAGGTGCGGTCATTGTGCGCGGGACGTGCGGGGTCCGTGGCCATGGCGTCCTTTCGACGAAGCGGGCGGGCCGGGGTGCGGGTCGTGCGGGTCGTGCGGTCCAGCGGGTCGGGCGGATCGGGCGAGTGGGGCCGGACGTGCGGGTCGTGAGGGTCGTGCGCGGTCGGTCGGGACCGCGGCGGCGCGGTGCGTACGGACACCGCGGTGCGCACGGGCGCCGCGGCGCTCGCGGACGGTGGTTCGCCCAGCTTCGCCCGTATTGCCCCTCTTGTGTGTGCCGACAGGCCGCACACGCCGCCGGGCCGGGCCGAGCGGGTGACCGGGAGCGGCCCGGGGACGCGGCGAACCGGGCGGGGCCGACCCGGCGCCGCGACCGCCCGGGGCCGGGGAGTCGAGGGGGCGTCGGGCGGCCCGCGCCACCCGAAGGGGCGAAGCCGCCACCCTCGTGCGTCGTTCCGCTGGCAGACCGCGCGGGTGTGACTGACGGTGATCGTGTCGCCACTGCGCTTTTCCTGGCCGGTACGAAGCCGGCCAGGCGCACGTCGCGACGGAAGGACGTCCCCATGCGTACTGCGCGCTCCCTGCTGGCCGGTGCTGCCCTCACCGGCTGCCTCGTCATCGCCGCTCCGGCCGCCCACGCCACCGGCGCGATCGACGCGTACGACCCGAGCGGGCCGAAGACCACGTCCACCGACAGCTCGGGCTGGGCCGCCGAGCACGGCGGTGACAACGGCGGGTGGCAGAAGAGCGAGGAGGGCGGCGACCCGGGCTGGGAGGGTCAGCGCCCGCACGGCGGCATGCACACCGGCGGCGGCGGCATGTCCCTGGCCACCGGCGGCGGCCTCGCCGCGGGCGGCGTGCTGCTGCTCGGCGGCCTCGGCGCCGGCGCGTACCTCCTGCGCCGCCGCACCGCCTCGGCCCCGACGCCGGCCTGACGCCGAGCGCCGAGCCGGTCAGCGCCCCGGGGCCCAGGCCCCGGCGCCGGCCGGCGCCGGGCGTCGATGTCAGGGGCGCGGGGAACGCGGTCCGTTCCCCGCGCCCCTCGGGGGCCAGACGGCCCCGAGCCGGTGCGGACGCAGAGGAGGAGAGGAAGCGCCATGACGCAGGACACCGCGGAGCCCGAGCAGCCGGCCCGCAGCCCGAAAGCGCGCGGCCTGAAGTGGGCGGCCGGGGCGGCGCTTCTGGGCGCACTGCTCGTCTACAACTCGCTGAACCCGGGCGCCTCGCAGTCCGCGCTCGGCGCCCCCGCGGCCCCCGCCCCGGCCAAACCCCAGGCGCAGGCGTCGGCCGCCGCCTCCGCGCAGGCCGCCGCCACGGCGCGGGCCGAACAGGGCCCGGTACTGCCGCCCTCGGTCCCGGTCCGGCTGTCGATCCCCTCGATCGGCGTCAACGCCCCCTTCGTCCCGCTGACCCTCGGCTCGGACGGCCGGCTGCAACCGCCGCCCGAGGACGACAGCAACCTCGCCGGGTACTACGCCGACGGCCCCATGCCGGGCCAGCGCGGCAGCGCGATCGTGGCCGGGCACGTCGACACGAAGACCGGGCCCGCGGTGTTCCTGCTGCTCTCGCTGCTCAAGCCGGGCGCCACCGCCGACATCACCAGAGCGGACGGCGTCGTCGCCACCTTCAAGGTCGACTCGGTGCAGACGTTCTCCAAGAACGCCTTCCCCGACCAGCAGGTCTACGGCGACACCCCGGACGCCGAACTGCGCATCATCACCTGCGGCGGGACCTTCGACCACGCCAAGCAGGACTACAAGGACAACGTCGTGGTCTTCGCCCACCTCGACTCCTCCCGGCAGGGCTGACCCACCCACCGCCGCGCCCGGCCCGCCGCACGCCTGCCGGGCCCGCGCGGGAACTGCCGCCGCGCCCCGGAGCTGCCGCCGCGCCGGAGCTTTAAGCGCTTCCTTCGCCGTCCTTAAGCCCGCCATAAGAACCGGTCCCGCCGCCCTGAACAGGGCTTTTGCCCGGATCCCGGCCGCTAGCGTGCGTGTGCACCCCACGGGGACCCCACCGGGTCCCGCCGCACACCGCGTCTGAGGCAGGCAGCACATGGCATCCACTCACCGTCGCCGCACCGGCCGTACGGTCAAGCTGAGCGCAGCGATCGTCGCCGCCGCGGCGATCGCCGGCGGGGCCGTCGCCCTGGCCGGCTCCGCGAGCGCCGCGACCGTCGGGGCGGCCTACTCCAAGACCAGCGACTGGTCCACCGGCTACACCGGCCAGTACGTGATCACCAACTCCACCGGCAGCACCCTGGACGGCTGGACGCTCACCTTCGACCTGCCGGCCGGCACCTCGATCAGCTCGCTGTGGAACGGCGACTACACCGTCTCGGGGCAGACCGTCACGGTGAAGCCGGCCGGCTGGAACGCGAAGATCGCGCCGGGCGCCACCGTCGAGGTCGGCTTCGTCACCAAGGCGTCCGCCAAGGCGGCCGACCCCGTGCACTGCATGATCGACAACGCCAAGTGCTCGGTGGACGACGGCCCGACGCCCACGCCCACCGGGCGCCCCACGCAGACCGCCACGCCGACCCCGCCGCCCGCCACCAGCCCGGCGCAGCCCACACAGCAGCCCACCGGCACGCCCGCCCCCACCCCCACCGGTTCCACCGGCACCGGTTCCGGTTCGAGCGCCTCCGGCGGCTTCTCGCCGTACGTCGACACCTCGCTCTACCCGGCCTACGACCTGACCGGCGCGATGAAGGCCGACGGCGTCAAGCAGTTCAACCTCGCGTTCGTGACGGCCGGCGGCGGCTGCACCCCCAAGTGGGGCGGCGTCAGCGACCTGGGCGGCGACGCGGTGGCCGCGCAGATCGGCGCCGTGCGCTCGGCCGGCGGCGACGTCCGGGTGTCCTTCGGTGGCGCCAACGGCACCGAACTGGCCGCCGCCTGCTCCTCGGCCACCGACCTCGCCGCCGCGTACGGCAAGGTCGTCGACCAGTACAAGCTCACCAAGGTCGACTTCGACATCGAGGGCGCGGCGCTGCCGGACGCCGCCGCCAACACCCGCCGCGCGCAGGCCGTCGCGCAGCTGCAGAAGAGCCACAGCGGCCTGGAGGTCTCCTTCACGCTGCCCGCGATGCCGACCGGCCTGACCCAGGACGGCATCAACCTGCTCAGCAGCGCCAAGAGCAACGGCGTCGCCATCCACGCCGTCAACATCATGGCGATGGACTACGGCTCCTCGTTCACCGGCGACATGGGCCAGTACGCCATCGACGGCGCCACCGCGACCCAGGCGCAGGTCAAGAGCGTGCTCGGGATCTCCGACGCCGACGCGTGGAAGAAGATCGCGGTCACCCCGATGATCGGCGTCAACGACGTCAGCACCGAGACGTTCACCGTCGCCGACGCGCGCGAGCTCGCCGACTTCGCCGCATCCGAGCACCTGGCCTGGCTGTCGATGTGGTCGGCGACCCGCGACAAGCAGTGCGACGGCGGCGCCCAGACCTGGGCCAGCGCCACCTGCAGCTCCGTCACCCAGGGCGCCGGCGACTTCGCCAGGGCGTTCAACGCCTACACCGGCTGACCCCCGCGGTCCCCGAGACGCCGAAGAGCGGCGCGGCAGCACCCTCGGACTGCCGCGCCGCTCCCTTGGTGCGTCCTCTCAGAGCTTCCCGTCCTCCTGCGGGAGGTCCGTGAGGACGTTGTCGCGCGCCACTGCCGCGTACCAGTGCGCGCTCTGCTTGGGGATGCGGCGCTGGGTGGAGAAGTCCACGTACACCGCGCCGAAGCGCTTGCTGTAGCCGTAGGCCCACTCGAAGTTGTCCATCAGCGACCACAGGAAGTAGCCGCGGACGTCCGCGCCGTCGGCCAGCGCGCGGTGCACGGCCGACAGGTGGCCGCGCAGGTAGGCGATGCGCTGCGGGTCGGCGACGGTCCCCTCGGGGGAGATGTAGTCGTCGTAGGCGGCGCCGTTCTCGGTGACCATCATGGGCAGGCCCGGGTGGTCGCGGTGCACCCGCATCAGCAGGTCGTACAGCGCGGAGGCGTCCACCGCCCAGCGCATGGCGGTGGTCTCGCCGGGCGCCAGGTGGAAGGCGACGTGCTCCGAGCCCGGCCACGGCGAGTGGTCGCTGGCGCCGTGGCCGTCGTTGCGCTGCAGGTCGCCGTCGGCGTGCGCGGTGCCGTCGGAGACCAGCGTCGGGGTGTAGTAGTTGACGCCCAGCAGGTCGATCGGCCGGGAGATCTCGGCGAGGTCGCCCTCGTGGACCAGCGCCTCCCAGTCGACCAGGTGCGCGGTGTCGGCGAGCAGGTCGGCGGGGTAGTCGCCGCCGAGGATCGGGCCGAGGAAGACCCGGTTGCCGACCGCGTCGATGCGGCGGGCGGCGTCCAGGTCGGCGGCCGAGGAGCTGAGCGGCCGGATCTGGTGCAGGTTGAGGGTGATCGAGGCCTGCGCCGCCGGGGCGGCCGAGCGCAGCACCCCCACCGCCTTGCCGTGCGCGAGGTTGAGGTGGTGGGCGGCCTTCAGCGCGGACTCCGGCTCGGTGCGGCCGGGGGCGTGCACGCCGGAGCCGTAGCCGAGGAAGGCCGAGCACCACGGCTCGTTGAGGGTGGTCCAGTACGGCACCCGGTCGCCGAGCGCGCCGGCCACGATCCCGGTGTACTCGGCGAACCGCTCGGCGGTGTCGCGCACCGTCCAGCCGCCGACGTCCTCCAGCTCCTGCGGCAGGTCCCAGTGGTAGAGGGTGGCGACCGGGGTGATGCCCTTCTCGAGCAACTCGTCGACCAGGCGCCGGTAGAAGTCCAGGCCGCGCTCCACGGCCGGGCCGCGGCCGGTGGGCTGCACCCGCGACCAGGACACCGAGAAGCGGTACGCGGCCAGGTTCAGGTCGGACATCAGCGCGACGTCGTCGCGGTAGCGGTGGTAGTGGTCGGCCGCGATGTCGCCGGTGTCGCCGTTGAGTACGCGGCCGGGGGTGTGGCTGAAGGTGTCCCAGATCGAGGGGGTGCGGCCGTCCTCGGCCGCGGCGCCCTCGATCTGGTAGGCGGCGGTGGCCGCCCCCCAGACGAAGCCGGGGGAAAGCGGAGCGAGGCGGTGGCGGCCTCGGTGCTCTCTGAACGGACAGCTGTCATGCGGGGACTCCAGGGGAATCAGGGGGTCGTCGGGAGGTCAGGGGCGCGGAGGGGCGTGCCGGGGGCGGGCGGGAAGAAGGCGGGAAGAGGGCGGAAAGAGGCGGGAGGGGCGCCGGGGGTGGGCGGCCCGGGGGGAGGACCGCGGCAGGGCGGGGAGGGGTCAGCTCTTGACGGCCCCCGCGGTGATGCCGCTGACGATCTGCCGGCCGAGCACCGCGAACACCAGCAGCAGCGGCAGCGTGGCGACCAGCGCCGCGCACACCACGACCGCGTGGTCGATCTGGTGGTTGCCCGAGCCGACGCCGGCCAGCGCGACCTGCACGGTCGGGTTCTGCTGGCTGAGCGCGATGAAGGGCCAGAAGAAGTCGTTCCAGGACTGGACGAAGACCAGCATCCCCAGCACCGCCATGGCCGGTCGGGCGATCGGGAACACCACGTGCCAGATGATCCGCAGGCTGTGCGCGCCGTCCACCCGAGCCGCCTCGACCAGTTCGATGGGCAGCGCCTCGGAGAGGAACTGCCGCATGAAGAACACGCCGAACGCGGCCACCAGCGACGGCAGGATCACCGACTGCAGGTGTCCGACCCAGCCGGCCTTGGTGATGATCTGGTAGAGCGGGATGACGGTCAGCTGCGGCGGCACGGTCATCGTCGCGACCACGACGGTCAGCAGCGCGTTGCGGCCGCGGAACTCCAGCTTGGCGAAGGCGAACCCGGCCAGCGTCGCGAACAGCACCGTGCTGATCGACACGCAGCCGGCCACGATCGTGGAGTTGATCAGGGCCTTGGTCATGTCGACCTGGTCCCAGACGATCTTCAGGTTGTCGATCAGGTGGCTGCCGGGCAGCAGCGGGGTGGGCGGGGTGACGATGTCGGTGTCGGTGTGCGAGGCCGCCACCACCGTCCAGTACAGCGGGAACAGCGACACCAGCGCCGCGAAGATCAGGAAGGCGTACGCGATCGGGCCGCCGTTGTGCTGCTTGCCCGCGCCGCCCGCGCGCACCTTGCGGCGGCGCGCCGACCGCGAGGAGGCGGCCTGGTGGCGCGGCCCGCCGGACTTGATCGGTTCGTTGACGGACTCGGTCAGTTGTGCCACGGGTCAGCCCCCCAGCTTCCGGCGGTTGGCCCGCATGACGAGGAGTTGCACGGCACCGATGAGCAGCAGGATCAGCAGCATCACCCAGGCCACCGCGGACGCCTGGCCGAGCTGGCCGACCTGCCAGCCCTTGTCGTACATGTACAGGCTGAGCGTCTGGTACTGGTGGTCGGTGCCGCCGGTGGGCCCGACGCCGCCGCCGTAGATCAGCGGTTCGCCGAACAGCTGGGTGGCGCCGATGGTCGACACGATGATGGTGAAGAAGATCGTCGGACGGATCGAGGGGATCGTCACGCTGATGAACTGCCGCCAGCGCGAGGCGCCGTCCAGCGCCGCCGCCTCGTACAGGTCGGCCGGGACCGCCTGCATGGCGGCGAGGTAGATCAGGGCGTTGTAGCCGGTCCAGCGCCAGGTCACGATCGCCGAGATGGCGATCTGCGCGGGCCACTTGGAGGAGTCCCAGCGGATGCCGTGCACCCCGACGTGGCCGAGCAGCTGGTTGATCATCCCGTAGTCGGGGTTGAACAGCTGTACGAAGACCAGCGCCGCGGCGGCGATCGAGGTCGCGTACGGCGCCAGCACCGCGACCCGGAAGAAGCCCCGGGCGCGCAGCTTGTAGTTGAGCAGGTGGGCCAGGCCCAGGGCCATCATCAGCTGCGGCACGGTGGAGATCACGCCGAGCGTGAAGGTGTTCCGCAGCGCCTTCCAGAAGAACTGGTTGTCCCACAGGCTCGTGTAGTTGTCGAAGCCCACCCAGGTCCCGGAGCCGCTGTCGCCCAGCTCCACGTGGTGCAGGGAGAGCCAGCCGGTGTAGATCAGCGGGAAGAGCCCGAAGGCCGCGAAGACGAGGAAGAAGGGGGCGATGTACGCGTACGGCGACGCCTTGGTGTCCAGCCGGTAGAGCCGGGAGCGCCAGCCGGCCGGCGGGGCGGAGGTGGCCACGAGTGGCGTCCTTCCGGTAGTGGGTGGGGCGGGTGCGCGTGCGAGGGGAACGCGCGGAGCCGGGCCGCCCGGCAGGTGGGAGTCACTGCCGGGCGGCCCCGAACGGGGTTACTCTCCGGTCTTGTCCTTGACCTGGGCCTTGACGTTGGACCACGCCTTGTCGGCGGAGGTGCCGCGCTGCTCCATGTCGAGCAGGCCGTTCTTGGTGATGATGTCCTTCACCGTGCCGTCGTCCGGGCCGATCGGCGCGGGCTGGATGGCGTTCGCGGTGGTCGAGAAGATCTTCCCGATCGGCGCGGGCTTGCCGGCCGGGCCGAAGTAGTCGTTGGTCGCGTTCTGCACCGCGGGGTCGGCCAGACCGGCCTTGTTCGACGGGATGTTGCCGAACTTCTGGAAGACCTTGACCTCCTGGGCGGCGGCGGTCAGCCACTGCGCCAGCGCGGTCGCCTCGGCGACGTGCTTGCCCGACTTGGGCACCGCGAGGAAGGAACCGCCCCAGTTGCCGGCCTGCGGCGGCTGGGCGATGTCCCACTTGTTCTTGTTCGCCGGGCCGGAGTTGCTGGCGACCTGGCCGATCATCCAGCTCGGGCAGGCGACGGTGGCGAACTTGCCGGTCTTGAACGCCGCCGACCAGGTGTTGTTGGAGTCGAACTGCTGCAGCTTGGCGGTCAGCCCCTCCTTGATCGCCTGCGCCGACAGGTTCCAGGCGGTCTGCACGCCGGTGCTGGAGTCGTAGACCAGCTTGCCGTTCTGGTCGGAGTACTGCGTCTGCTGGCTGGAGAGCACCGCGTTGAACAGGCCGCCGGCCGAGTCGGTGAACGCCACGCCGCTCGGCGCCTTGGCCTTGAACTGCTGGCCGACCTGGATGAACTTCGACCAGTCGCCGTTCCACAGCGCCGCCACCTGGGCGGGGTCGGTGGGCAGCCCGGCCTGCTTGAAGAAGTCGGTGCGGTAGCAGATCGCGGTCGGGCCGATGTCGGTGCCGACGCCGATCACCTTGCCGTCGGAGGTGGTGGCCTCCTTCTCCTTGTAGCTGACCCAGTCGTCGGCGTTGAAGCCCTTGACGGTCTTGAAGTCCTCGAACTTCGACGCCAGGTTGGGCTGCACGGCCTCGGCGATGTAGCCGATCTCGATCGCCTGGATGTCGTCGAGCCCGCTGTTCTGCTGCAGGTGCAGCTTGAGCGAGTCCCAGTACTGCTGGCCGTCGGAGACGTTGTCCTCGACGATCTTGATGTTCGGGTGCAGCTGCTCGTACTCCGAGAAGAGCTTCGCGCCCGTCTTGTCGTCGTAGCCGAACGAGCCGAAGTCACCGATGTGCAGCGTGATCTGCTCGCCCGAGGACGACTTGGAGCCGTTGCTCTTGGAGTCGTCGTCGCTGCTGCTGCAAGCGGTGATCAGGGTCGCGCAGGTCGCGAGACCCGCGACCGCGATGACGGCGGTCCTGCGGGTTCTGCCTGGAGTGCGCATTCCACTCTCCTTGTCAGGGTGGGTCGGCGTGCGGGTCGTGCGTGGTCCCCGGGTACGTGCGTGGAGCGTGTGGGAGCGTGTGCGTGGGAGCGCTCCCACGTAGGCTTTCCGGAACATTCACGCCTCGGAGGGGTCAGTGTCAAGATGTGAAGTCCAATTCGTTGCTGGAACGTGTCCGGAGCTGAGTGGCGGTCACTTCTTGAACGGACGGCGCGCGCGGCGACGGGGTTCGCGGGCGGCCGGCGCGGCGGGCGGCGGCCCGGACGGCGGGCCGGACCGCGTGGCGGGCTGCCTGCCTGGGCCGACGTGCGGGGCAGGTACCGTGGAGAGGCGTCGTGGGAGCGCTCTCAGAACCTCTCGGCGGCGGAACGGCCGGGCGCTAAGGTTGCGCCAGCAGGAAGCAGCAGGAGGCGGAAGTGGCCATGAACGGTCGGCACAGCGGGCGGCCCACCCTGGAAGAGGTCGCCGTCCGGGCCGGCGTGGGACGCGGTACGGTCTCGCGCGTCATCAACGGCTCGCCGCGGGTCAGCGACCGGGCCAAGGCCGCGGTCGAGGCCGCCATCGCCGAACTCGGCTACGTGCCCAACCGCGCGGCCCGCGCGCTGGCCGGTAACCGCACGGACGCGATCGCGCTCGTCATCCCCGAGCCGGAGACCCGGCTGTTCGCCGAGCCGTACTTCTCGGACATCATCCGCGGCATCGGCGCGGAGCTGGCCGACACCGACATGCAGCTGCTGCTCACGCTCATCCGCACGCCCAAGGAACGGGCCAGGTTCGCGCAGTACCTGGCCGCGCACCGGGTGGACGGCGTGCTGCTGGTCTCCGTGCACGAGGACGACCCGCTGCCCGACCTGCTGGAACAGCTGGAGATGCCGGCGGTGCTCAACGGCCGGCGCAGCGACCTGGAGTCGGTGTCCTACGTCGACGCGGACAACGTGGGCGGGGCCCGGGCCGCCGTCGCGCACCTGCTGGCCCGCGGGCGCCGCCAGGTGGCCACGATCACCGGGCCGCCGGACATGTACGTGGCGCGGTGCCGGCTCGACGGCTACCGCCAGGCGGTCGAGGAGACGGGCACGGGCGCGGGCCGCGGTTCGGCGCGCGGGACGGGCGGGGGCGGCGCGGACGACGCTCTGGTCGCCCACGCGGACTTCACCGAGGAGGGCGGCCGGCGCGCGATGCGCGAGCTGCTGGAGCGGCGCCCGGACATCGACGGCGTCTTCGCCGCGTCCGACCTCATGGCCGCCGGCGCCCGCGCGGTGCTGCGCGAGTCCGGCCGCCGGGTGCCCGAGGACGTGGCCCTCGTCGGCTTCGAGGACTCCGTGATCGCCCGGCACATGGACCCCCCGCTCACCTCGGTCCGCCAGCCGACCGAGGAGATGGGCCGCACGATGGCCCGCGTCCTGCTGGAGGAGATCGCCGAACGCGCCTCGGTGCGGCGCCACGTCGTCCTGGCGACGGAACTGGTCCAGCGCGACTCCGTCTGACCCCGCGGCTGCCGCTGCCGCTGTCCTGGCCCAGCCCCAGCCCTGTCCTTGCCCTCCGCGCTCCGGGCCCGGGCGAACCGGGAGCCGCGCCGGGTCGCGCGACCGCTCCGTGACCGGGGTCCGCGGCTGCCTGCGCCCCCCGCGCCGGCTGCGTAGTCCGTCACCGCCGCCCCGACGACTCCGCCGATCGTATACGGGTCGGCTCCGGCCACCCGGCCACCCGGCCACCCGGCCACCCGGCCACCCGGCCATCCGCGCCGTCCCACCGCCCCACCACCCGGCCCAGGGCACGGTGCCGCCCGCCCAGAGGACGGCCGCCCCGGCCTCCGGGAAGCCCCGGTGCCGCCCCCGCGGTCCACCCCTCCCGGGTAGGTTCGGGCGGGTGGACGACGACGCGGACAACGACGCCGACAACGACGCGGACAACGGGGCGGAGGACGAAGCGGGGAACGGCGCGGCGAGCCGCCCGCACGGCGCGGAGCCTGCCGCCGGCGCGAAGCCACCGGGCGCCGAGCCGGGCGCGGGCCCGGGCGCGGGCCCGGGTGACGGCGACGTCGAGGTCCCCGCCGGGACGGCCCTGGCCGAGGCGCTGGTCGACCTCGCGGTGCCGTACGAGGACGTCAACGCCGTGCTGGCCGCGCGCGCCGCGCTGGACCGGGAACCGGACCTCGCCCAGGTGCTGCGCACACAGGTGCGGGAGCTCGTCCGGGACATGGGCGTCGTCGGCGGCGGCCCCGGCGGCGGCCCGCAGCTCGGCCCGCGACTGGAGGCACTGCCCGACCGCGGCCCGGCCGGGCAGTGGCTGCCGCTGCTGGTGCTGGTCGCGGCCCGGCCGTACACGCTGGCCCACCACCGCGCCCGCGGCATCGACCCGGAGGTCTCGCGGCGCACCCTCGCCGACACCGGGCGGCACGTCACCGTGCACCGCAGGCGTCACGGCAGCCCCGGCGCGGCCGACCTGCGCTGGCTCGGCCGGCTCTTCCGCGGCGCGCTCTACCAGGTGGGCCGGCTGCAGTACGAGCGGACGCGGCTCGGCGGCGCCACCGGGCGCGCGCTGGCCGACGCCGGCCTGCCGCTCGGCCCCGGCGACCCCGTACTCGCCCTGCACGTCCCGGACTTCACCGGCCCGCTCGACCCGGCGGCGTGCGACGCCTCGCTGGCCCGCGCGCGGGAGTTCTTCGCGCGGCACTTCCCGGACGAGCCCTACACGGTGGTCACCTGCCACTCGTGGCTGCTGGACGCCCAGCTCGCCGACCACCTGCCCGCGGACTCCAACATCGTCCGCTTCCAGCGCCGTTTCCGCCCCGCCTGCGGCCGGGACGAGCCGGACGACCGGACCACCATCGGCTTCGTCTTCGGCGACCCCGACCTCGACCCCGCCGCGCTGCCCGGCCGCACCGCCCTCGAACGCGCCGTCCGCGACCACCTCGCCGCCGGCGGCCACTGGCGCCCCGGAGCCGGCTGGCTCCCCCTCTGATCGGCTGGGCCGACTCCGCCGCTTTTCCGCCCCGCCGCCTCCCCGTCCCGGCCCGTCCGCCGCCGCGTATTCGCGTTGCCGCCGCGCCCGGAGGCGGGTGAAGGTGGGGGGATGACCGGAGCTGAGACTCAGAAGGCGCAGAAGACTCATAAGGCGGACGCCGCGGTCGCGGCGGGGGTCGCGGACCTGTTCGTCCAGGGGCGGGTCGTGGTGGTGCCGCGGCGGCCGGCCCGGCGCCGGCAACTGCTGACGCACCTGGCGCAGACGCTGTTCGGCCGGGAGCGCGACTACAGCGAGGAGGAGGTCAACGAGGCGCTGCTGCGGGTCCACGACGACCCCTCGGCGCTGCGGCGCTACCTGGTCGAGGAGGGCCTGCTGACCCGCACCCCGGACGGCCGCCGCTACTGGCGCGACTGGTGAGCCGGGCCCGGCGGACGCGGACCGCTGGGCGGATGCGGACCGCCGGGGGCGGCCCGTACGCAACTGGTGTGCGTGCGGGCCGCCCCCGGCGGATGTGGGGGGAACCGGCGGCCGTGGGGGAGTCCGGCAGGCGTGGGGTCCGGAAGCGGACCGCCGGCCACGTCGGGATCGACGTCGGGAGCCGCGCCGGGCCGCGGTCGCAGCCGCGGCCGGCGCCGGCCCCGGTCAGTAGCCGACCGCGATCTCCATCCACTGCGGGTCCTGCATGGAGGTGTACGCCGCCTGGCCGGCCACGTCGTCGTACGGGAAGCCGTAGGCCAGCCCGTTGATCGCGTGGTCGTGCCAGAACTTGGCGTACCAGTTGGCCGGGTCGCCGCCGTAGAACTTCGACGGGTCCTGCTGCTGGGCGGTCGGCAGGGTGGCCGTGTGGCGGTTGAGCGCCGCGCACGTGGCCGCGTCGCCGGCCAGCGAGCCGGCGCAGCCGAAGATGTTCGAGGTGGGCTCGTTCACGCCGACTGAATTGGCGTACGCCGTGAAGTAGTTGGCGTTCGCGCCGCCCTCGCGGAAGCTCGGGTCGCTGCCCGGGGCGATGATCCGGTAGGGTGCCTGGGTCTGCGCGAGCACCTTGAACTGCTGCGGCACCGCGGACTGGAAGGTGGAGAAGACCTGGTCGCGGGGCATGGTGAACAGGTCCTGGCTGTCGCCGAGCTGGATGTCCTGGCCGTTGTGCGCGTGCAGCCGGATGGCCAGCGGCAGGCCCCACGCGTCGACGCGGGTGGTGTTCCCGTTGAAGACGTCCGGGCCGATGGTGAACTCGATGAAGTCGTAGTACTGACCGTTGGGCTGGCCGACGTAGAAGTACATGCGGCCCGAGGAGTTCGCCGGCATGTCGAAGTACGGCTGCTCGGCGATGGAGTGCGTCTGGCCGTTGAAGCTCCAGTAGACCTGGCTGTCGGGGTAGGCGCCGTTGGTCCGGTTGAGGATCTTCAGTTCCAGCACGTTGTGCGCCGCCGGGATGTCGTCGGTGCTGCCCCAGAAGTCGTCCGGCGGCGTGGTGCCGCCGGTCGTACCGCCGTTGGTGCCGCCGCCGGTGTCGGCCGCGGTGGTGTGCACCTGGAACTCCCACAGCGAGACGCCGTAGGCGGTGGCGCGGGCGGTGGTGTAGATCCTGACGTAGCGGCCGGTGCCGTTGACGTCGAGGTTCTGGGTGCCGCCGGCGCCGCTGGTGGTCGAGTAGACCGGGGTCCAGGCGCCGCTCGGGTTGTCGGTGACCTGGATCTGGAACGCGGTGGCGTACGCCGCCTCCCAGTTCAGGCCGATGCCGCAGACCGTCTGCGAGGAGCCGAGGTCGACCTGGAGCCACTGCGGGTCGCTGAAGGCGCTGGACCAGCGGGTGCCGGTGTTGCCGTCGGTCGCGGCGGAGGCCGGAGTGCCGGCGTTCTCCGTCGAGGAGGCCGTGGTGGTCTTGTTCTGCGCCTGGTCGGTGGTGCCGCATGCGGTGGGGGTGGTGCCGCTGCCGCCGTAGACCTGGAACTCCCACAGCGAGTAGCCGTAGGCGGTGGCGCGCGCGGTGCCGTAGAACCTCACATAACGGCCGGAACCGTTTACGGCGAGGTTCTGCACACCGCCGGAGCCGGTGGTGGTGGAGTACAGGTCGGTCCAGTTCGCGGCGTCGTTCGAGACCTGAACCTTGAACGCCTTGGCGTACGCGGCCTCCCAGTTGAGGGTGACCTGGCTGATGGTCTGTGCCGAGCCGAGGTCGACCTGGAGCCACTGCGGGTCGCTGAAGGCGCTGGACCAGCGGGTGCCGGTGTTGCCGTCGGTCGCCGCGGAGGCGGGGAAGGTGGCGTTCTCCGAGGAGGACGCGGTGGTGGCCTTGCCCTGCGACAGCAGCGTGCCGGCCGCGCGGGCGGGGGACTGCGAGGTGACGACGAGCGCGAGGCCCGCGAGCAGCGCGCAGAACAGAGTGAGGATCAGTATCGGCCGGGATCGGTCACGCCCGTGCCGTCGGCGCACCGCGAGGGGTGTGCTGCCTGACATATGGTCTCCTCAACCGGGTGGGGGGTCCGTGGCGGAGGCCCCGGAGATCGTGATGAGAGCGCTCTCCGTGGCGTCCAGATGTTTACAAGCCCCATACGGCCCCGTCAATGAGTTGTTCCATACTGGCCGGTCGCGACCCTCGCTGATTTCGACTCCCGAACACCCCATCCACGATGCGGACATGCACACGGGGCCCGTCGCTCGCACTCTCCGCGAGGACGGGCCCCGGCGCCCGGGGCGGGACGCGGCGGGCCGGAGACGGTCAGGTCGTCCGGGTCATCTCCCGCCGCGCCCCCGGCTCCCGGGGACTCGGGCCGTCGGGCCTGCCGGCCGTCGGGCGTGGGTGGTGTCGGTCGTCAGCGGTGTGCCGGCGGCCGTCAGGCGTTGAACAGCAGGGCGTACGCTCCCATCGCCATGGCGATGTCGGCCTCCGCCCAGAAGCGGTGGTAGGTGAACGACGGGACCGCTCCGCCGGCCAGGTACGCCTGGACCTTGGACCAGTTGGGGTCGTTCTTGTACCACGAGCGCAGTTCGAGGAAGGTCGAGCTGCTGCTGATCTTGTCGCCGTTGGGCATCGTGCCGGTCCAGCCGGACGGCACGTACACCGGGTCGTTGAAGCGGCTGTAGTCCTTCCGCGTCTCCGGGGTCGCGATGCCCAGCGGGTCCTGGTAGTTGTTCCACATGCCGTCGATGAGAGCCTTGGCCGTCGTCTTGGCGGCGGTGTTCCCGGACTTGGCGGCGTAATAGGCCAGCGTCTTGGCGTAGGCCGCCGTGACGCCGAGGTCGGTGCCGTACGCGGACACGGTCACGTGCAGGTTCGCGTTGGCGCCCGGGCTGGAGGCGTTCCAGGTGTCCGGCTGCCCGCTCCACTGCAGGTCCGAGGGGATCAGGAAGGTCCCGTCGGAGTTGATCGTGGTCTGCGAGATCGCCCAGGTCACCCACTTGTCGAGGATGGCCTTGGCCTGCGCGTTGCCGGTCTGCTGGTAGTACTCCGCGACGCGCTCCATCGACCACGCCTGCATGCCGAACCACTGGTTCGACGGCGGGTCGTGGTAGACGGGCTCCCAGTCGTACGCCATCCCGTAGAAGGTCGACGTGCCGGCCGGGGGCTGTGCGTAGGCGCCGTTCCAGCTGTTGGTCGCGCCGCCGGCGATCGCGCCCTCGTCGGACTGCAGCCAGCGGTAGAACTCCAGCTGCCGGCTGAGGCTCGTGGTCCAGTCCGACTTGCCGGTGGCCGACTTGGGCGCCATGTTCGCGTCCGTGGTCAGCGCGTACGCGGCCAGCGGGTTCTGGTAGCCGAAGTGCGAGGCGCCGTCGCCGATCCGCCACGCCCAGCCGCCGCCGGAGCCCTCGGAGCCGCCCCACGCGTAGTACCAGGACAGCAGGTAGTGCTCGCTGTCCTTGCCGGTGCCGGCCGCGCACGAGGTCGGGCTGGTGCAGTTGCCGATCTTCTTGAAGTACTTGTCGAAGAACGCGTACCGCAGGTAGTCGCCCATCTTGCCGGCCTTGGCCACGGTGGCCTTCACGTCGGCCTCCTTGCCCTGCGCCTGCGCCCAGGTGTCCGCCCAGTAGGCGGCCTGGATCGCGCGCGCGTCGGCGTCGGGGGCGTCGGTGTACTTCCACTGCTGGGAGTAGCTGGAGTCACCGGTGAACAGGTCCAGATAGCCGTTCTTGCCGCCGTACTTGAAGGCGTCGCAGGTCGGCTGCGGCACCGTCTCCCAGACCGACTCCTGCGAGCCGCGCTGGAAGGTGTTGATGTACGACGGGCCCTTGGCCGTCGGGCCCAGCTCGCAGCCGCCGCCCGGGGTGTCCCCGTAGCCGTAGATGTTGTCCACGTCCTGCAGCCAGTGCATGCCGTAGATGTCATCGGTGCCGTACGCCGACTTCAGCTCGCCGGCGATCGGGTCCACGCCCACCGGCACGCTCTTGTCCAGCACCGACGGGTAGTCCGACGGCAGGTCGTGCTCGGGCGCGTAGGTGGCCGGCGAGTTGGCGTTGTAGAAGCTGTTCGTCGGCTGGTCGGCATGGGTGGGGATCATGTACGTCTCCATGGTCGTCCAGGCCGCGTTGAACTTGCTCCAGTCCTGGGTGACCTCGCCGTACATCGCCTGCAACCAGATCAGGTACGAGTACGCCTCGGACGTGGTCTCGTGACCGTAGTCCGGCGCCTCGACGATCAGCGTCTCCACCGAGTGGTACGGGATGCCCTGGGGGAGAAGTAGCCGTTCGCCGGGTCCGTGATCTTGTTGTAGAGCGACAGGAAGCGCGCGTTGTAGTCGCTGGTCGCGCCGATCTCGCTGACCGTCACGTCCGCCTTGCCGTAGCCGGTCGCGGTCGCCGAGAAGACGGCCGAGCCGGTGCCGGAGGCGTCGGCGGCGATCGTGACGTTCTGCGCGGTGCTCCAGTTGGACGGCGTGAAGGTCAGGCTCGCGCCGGACTGCACGCTCAGACCGGTGTTGCCGGACGAGCGCGCCACCGCCACCGTCACGTTCGACGACGGCGCGGCGGAGAGCTTGACCCCGAAGGTGCCGGTCTTGCCCTGCTGCACGCTCAACTGCCCGGGGGACGCGGTGATCGACGGCCCGGACGCCACGTGCACGCCCACCGGTGTCGACTCGCCGGACGCGCCCAGGCTGTCGTACGCCTTGGCGTAGACCGAGTAGTCGCCGGCCGGGACCGCGGTCCAGTCGAAGGTGTACGGCGCGGTGGTGTCGGTGCCCAGCAGCGTGGTGTCGCTGTAGAACTCCACCTTGGTGATGGTCGCGCTGTCGGCGGCCACCGCCGTCGCGGCCAGCGGGATGGTCGCTCCCGCGGAGTACGTCGCCCCGGCCGAGGGACTGGTCAGCACCGGCAGCGGGGCCTGGTGGGCGCCGCCGCAGACCGTGCCGTTGACCGAGAAGCTGGTCGGCGCGGTGTTGGTGCCGCTGTAGTTGAAGTTGGCGCTGGTGGTGACGCTGCCGTTGGCCGGGATGGCCGCGTTCCAGTCCAGCGACTTGACGGTGACGTTCTTGCCGGACTGCGACCAGGTGCCGTTCCAGCCGCTCTGCAGCGTCTGGTTGCCGGCGTAGGCGTACGTCAGCGTCCAGCCGTTGATGGCCGAGGTGCCGAGATTGGTGATCTTGGCGTTGGCGGTGAAGCCGGAACCCCAGTCGTTCGTCGAGTAGTCGACGCTGCACTGGACGCCGGCGGCGTGCGCGACGTCGCCGCCGCCGGCCGCGGTCAGCCCCAGGGGCAGGGCGAGCGCGGCGGTGAACGCGGTGGCCAGCCGGCGCAGCCGCCGCCGCGCGCGCACGCGCGTGGGGCCGCCACCGGGGGCGTGGTCACGACCGTCGCGGTCGCGCGTGCGCAACGGGAGACGGAAGGGTCTTCCTCTGGGCATGCGGGAGGTCCTCCTCGCGGTTCTGGTGTGGGGGGATCGTGGGGGATCGTGGGGGGATGCCGGGGTGCGCGGGCGGACCGGAATGCGCGCGGACTTGCGCGGGCATACGGCGTACGCGGGCGCACCGAATGGACAATGACTGAACCAGTGGGAGCGCTCCCACCATCGAGCCGTGGTGAGGCAGTGTCAAGAGGTGAAGCTGAACCGGCTTTTCACGGCCATTTCACGCGGGTGAACGTCGAAGTCTTTATCGGGCCCCTACCGAGCCGGGCCACCACCCGCTAGGGTCGTCCGTCGGACCAGTGGGAGCGTGTCCACAGCTTGGCCTTTCCCCCCACCACTTCCCACTCCCAGGAGTCGCTCATGCGACGATCCCTGCTCCGCCGTGCACCGGGATCGGCGCCGCCCCCGGCGCGCCGGTCCGCACGGCGGCGGACGCGTGTCGCCGCCTTCGGCGCGGCCGCCGTGACGACCGCGGCGACCGCCGCCGCGCTGCTGCCCGCGCTCGGCGCGACCGCGTCCGGCGCCGTGCCGGCCTGCTCGGTCGCCTACACCGTCGCCAACCAGTGGACCGGCGGCTTCCAGGGCGGCGTCGTCGTCACCAACAACGCCGCGCCCACCACCAGTTGGACCCTCAGCTTCGACTTCGCGGCCGGCCAGAAGGTCACCCAGGGATGGAACGCCACCTGGACCCAGTCCGGCACGACCGTCACCGCGGCCTCCCTGTCGTACAACGGGACGATCGCCACCGGCGGCCAGGTCTCGCTGGGCTTCCTGGGCAGCTGGACCGGCGGCAACCCGGCGCCGACGGCGTTCAAGCTCAACGGCGTCACCTGCGACGAGGACGGCACACCGCCCACCTCGCCGCCGACGTCGCCGCCCACCTCGCCGCCCACCTCACCGCCGACCGGCCCGCCCGGCGACACCGCGCCGCCCAAGCTGCACGTCTCGGGCAACAAGCTGGTGGACTCCACCGGCAAGCAGGTCGTGCTGCACGGGGTGAACCGCTCCGGGACCGAGTTCGCCTGCGCGCAGGGCAACGGCATCTTCGACGGCCCGGTGGACGACGCGGCGATCGACGCGATCACCAGCTGGAAGGGCGTCAACGCGGTCCGCGTGCCGCTGAACGAGGACTGCTGGGAGGGCCTGCCGTACGTGCCGGCCGCGGACGGCGGCGCGAACTACATCGCGGCGATCACCGGCTGGGTCGACCGCCTGGTCGCGCACGGCATCACGCCGATCGTCGAACTGCACTGGACCCACGGCACGTACACCGGAAACTCCGCGGGCTGCTCGGACGTCGACGCGACCTGCCAGAAGCCGATGCCGGACGCCCAGTACGCGATCCCGTTCTGGACCAGCGTGGCGAACACCTTCAAGTCGAACACCTCGGTGGTCTTCGACCTGTTCAACGAGCCCTACCCGGACCGCGCCACCTCCACCTCGGAGCAGGCGTGGACCTGCTGGCGGGACGGCGGCACCTGCCCGGGCATCGGCTACCAGGTGGCCGGCATGCAGAGCCTGCTGAACGCGGTCCGCGGCACGGGCGCGACCAATGTGGTCCTGATGGGCGGGCTGGCGTACTCCAACGACCTGACCGGCTGGCTGGCCCACGAGCCCACCGACCCGACCGGCAACCTGGGCGCCGCGGTGCACGTGTACAACTTCAACACCTGCTCCTCCGCGTCCTGCTGGGACTCCCAACTCGCGCCGGTCGCGGCCAAGGTTCCGCTGGTGGCGGGGGAGACGGGCGAGAACACCTGCGCCCATTCCTTCGTCGACTCCTTCATGAGCTGGTTGGACACCCATCAACTGGGGTATCTGGGGTGGACCTGGAATACCTGGGACTGCTCCTCGGGCCCGTCGTTGATCTCCTCCTACGACGGCACCCCGACGAACTACGGCCTCGGCCTGAAGAACCACCTGGCGTCGCTCGGCTGATCCCCTGCCGAGCGGCCTGAACCGCCCGCCGCCCTCCCGGGGCGGCGGCCACGGACCGGCGGTCCCGTGCATGGATGGCGTGCACGGGGCCGCCCCCTTTCGCGGGCGCGCGCCCGTGCGGCCGACGCCGGCACACGACGAAGGCCCGCCCCGGGGAACCCGGGCCGGGCCTTGATCGTTCAGGGTGAGTGACGGGACTCGAACCCGCGACATCCTGGACCACAACCAGGTGCTCTACCAGCTGAGCTACACCCACCGCGTGCGGCGCTTCCGCGTCACCTGGAAAAGTGTACAGGGTGCCGGAGGGTGGTCGCGCCAGGCTTTCGCGGGGTCAGTGGCCCGGCCCCGAGGCGGCCTCGGAGGCGGCCGGGAGGACGTGCTTGGCCGCGATGGCGCGGGCGGTGTCGGTGTCCGGGCCCGGCGCCGGCACGAACACCGCCTCGCGGTAGTAGCGCAGCTCCGCGATGGACTCCCGGATGTCGGCCAGCGCCCGGTGGTTGCCGTTCTTCTCCGGACTGTTGAAGTAGGCCCGCGGGTACCACCGGCGGGCCAGCTCCTTGACCGACGAGACGTCCACGATGCGGTAGTGCAGGTGCTGCTCCAGCGTCGGCATGTCCCGCGCGAGGAAGCCGCGGTCGGTCGAGACGGAGTTGCCGCACAGAGGGGCCTTGCGCGGCTCGGCCACGTGCTCGCGCACGTAGTCCAGTACCAGCTTCTCCGCCTCGGCCATGCCGACGCCGCCGGCCAGCTCGTCCAGCAGCCCGGACGCGGTGTGCATCTGCTGCACGACCTCGGGCATGGACTCCAGGGCTTCGGCGGGCGGACGGATCACCACGTCCACCCCCTCGCCGAGGATGTTCAGCTCGGAGTCGGTGACGAGGGCGGCCACCTCGATCAGCGCGTCGTGCGCCAGCGACAGCCCCGTCATCTCACAGTCGATCCACACCATCCGGTCGTTCATGCCCCTCACCCTACGTTCCCCTCAGCCCACGGGGCGATCCCGCGGCCCCGGCAGGGCCGCGCCCAGGCCCCGCCCGGCCCGCAGCCGGGTCCGGCCGGCGTGCTCCGCCTCGCCCCGCCCCGGCTGCTCCGGCACCCGGTAGACCTCCGGGTCGGCCTTGCCGGGGATGGTCAGCACCTGGGACGCCGGACCGGGGTGCGCGCCGCCGTGCGGGCCGCTGTGCGGCCGGCGCAGCGCCGCGGGCGGTTCGGGCGGCGGGGTGCGGTCCGGCTCGTCCTGCGGCCGGCGGGCCCGGTAGGCGGCCCGGTACGACGCGGGGGAGGAGCCCAGCTGCCGGCGGAAGTGCCCGCGCAGCGCCACCGGCGAGCGGAACCCGCAGCGTCCGGCGACCTCGTCCACCGAGTAGTCGGAGGTCTCCAGCAGCCGCTGCGCCTGGAGCACCCGCTGGGTGATCAGCCACTGCAGCGGGGCGCTGCCGGTCAGCGACCGGAACCGCCGGTCGAAGGTGCGCCGGCTCATGTACGCGCGCGCGGCCAGCGCCTCCACGTCGAACTGCTCGTGCAGGTGCTCCAGCGCCCAGGCGACGACCTCGGCCAGCGGGTCCGCGCCGATCTCCTCGGGTAAAGAGCGGTCCAGGTGGCGTCCGCCCTGGCCGGTCTGCCAGTCGGCCCGGCGCGGCGGCACCACCAGGCGGCGGGCCAGCGCCGCCGCGGCCTCCGCGCCGTGGTCGGTGCGCACCACGTGCAGGCACAGGTCGATGCCGGCGGCGGTGCCCGCGGACGTCAGCACGTCGCCGTCGTCGACGAACAGCTCCCGCGGGTCGACGTGCACCGACGGGTAGCGCTTGGCCAGCGTCGGCGCGTACATCCAGTGCGTGGTGGCCGGGCGGCCGTCGAGCAGCCCGGCGGCGGCCAGCACGAACGCGCCGGTGCACAGCCCGATGATCCGCGCGCCCTCCTCGTGGGCGCGGCGGATCGCCTCCAGCGCCTCGGGCGGCGGCGCCTGGGAGATCGAGCGCCAGGTCGGCACCACGACGGTGCCGGCCCGCGACAGCGCCTCCAGGCCGTAGGGCGCGGTCAGCTCCAGGCCGCCGGTGGTGCGCAGCGGGCCGTCCTCGCCCGCGCACACCAGCAGCCGGTAGCGCGGCACCCCGGCGTCCTGGCGGTCGATGCCGAACACCGACAGCGGTATGGAGCTCTCGAATATCGGGCCGCCGCTGAACAGCAGCACCGCGACGACTTCAGGTCGTCTCCGCGCGGACAGCTTGCGGATGGCGCGGGGCGATGCCGATGGTGCTTGCGACGAAGTCTCCGTCGCCGTACCGGAACTGGACTCCTGGGTCATGGAGCTCAAGCCCCCCTCGTATCGACGCGTCGTCCCCTCGGTCCTGCACGTACTCCCCCGTTGATCCAGCGCAGCCACCTCATGATCAAATCTACTGTGTCAGGTGGGGCGTTAGTGACAAGTTCACCATCTGACGCTAAGTCGACAAGACAACGTGGCGTGAAGCATTCGATCACGAAGCGTTTCACTCGCAGAGCGCGCTGGGAAGTACGCCTCCTGTCGCGCGGCCCGTGGAAACGACCTCCTGCGTCACCGCGCATCGTAGAACCGCAGGTGGTGGAGGTGTTAGCCCGCCTCCTGCTCAAGTCCGCGACGGGCAAGGGAAGTTGGCCGAAAATCGCCCTTCTGGTGGCGCGGCTGGGCCTGGAGCGCCGGGTGGTGCGCCGGGGGCGCGAAAGGCGGGTGTCCGCTGGGAATCCACTGGGAATTCCCTCGGTACGGGCTGTTCGCCGGGTCGCTCCGCGAATGCCGCCGCGCCCGCGCTGACCAGGCACGCACCGCGCCGGCCTGCGGCCCGGGGCATGCGCCCCCGGGATGCGCCCGTGCGCCCGGCCATGTCCCCGGTTGGCGTGATCCCGTTGCGTTCCGGCCCCCGCTCCGGCATTCTCCTGGGAACTTCGGGTACGGGAGACCGTGTGGGGTCCGTAGCGCCTGTGCAGACGGACTCCACGGCCGTACTCTGGGGAGAGTGGGACGGGAAGTGGCGAACTGGCCGAAACCGGCTGGTCGGCGGCCCCGCTCCGCGCGAACCGTCCTGTCCGCTGCTCGGCGCGTCAGCGCCGCCCTCGCCGAGAATCCGCATCATGGCCGGTCATGAGATTCCCGAGCCCGCCGACCGCAGGCCGCCCGCCGAGCGCGGGGCCCCTGCGGACCGCAGGCCGTCCCTCGCCGAGTCGGCGGCGCTGCCCGAACGCGCCACGGAAGAGAGCCACGCGTGCGACCCGGCCTTCCGGCACGGCGTGGTGGTGGGCTTCGACGGCTCCCTGTCCAGCGAGCGCGCGCTGGCGTACGCCGTGGGCATGGCCCGCAGGACGCACTCCGCGCTGATCATCGTGCACGTGGCCAACCGGTTGCCGGCCACGGTCTGGGCCGGCTGTGAGCCACCGGTCTTCGTCGACGTCCCCGACCACCGCACCGAGGTGCTCGGCCTGGAGCTGGCCTGCGCCGACCACCTCGCCGAGATCTCCTGGGTGCTGGTGGAGCGCGGCGGCGACATCTGCCACGAGCTGGAGGAGGTCGGCCGCGAGTACGAGGCCGACGCGATCGTGGTCGGCGGGACCCACGGGCTGGCCGGCCGGATCTTCGGATCGGTCGCCGGGCGCCTGGCCCGCCGCGCCCAGCGACCGGTGGTCGTCATTCCGTGACGCTCACTGCACGGTGAGTCTCACCTGGCGACCCGCACACTCCGGGTGAGACCCACTCGGCCGGTGATCCTCACTCCACGGTGACGGACTTCGCGAGGTTGCGCGGCTTGTCGATGTCGCGGCCCAGCGCCAGCGCCGTGTGGTAGGCGAACAGCTGCAGCGGGATGCCCATCAGGATCGGGTCCAGCTCGTCCTCGTTCTTGGGCACCACGATCGTGTGGTCGGCCTTCTCCTGCTCCTGGTGGGCGACCGCCAGGATGCGCCCGCTGCGCGCCTTGATCTCCTCCATCGCCGCCCGGTTCTTCTCCAGCAGGTCGTCGTCCGGCACGATCGCCACGGTCGGCATCGCCGGCTCGATCAGCGCCAGCGGCCCGTGCTTCAGCTCGCTCGCCGGGTACGCCTCGGCGTGGATGTACGAGACCTCCTTGAGCTTCAGCGACGCCTCGCGCGCCACCGGGAAGCCGCGCACCCGGCCGATGAAGAGCATCGACTTGGCGTCCGCGTAGCTCTTGGCGAGCCGCTTGATCTCCGGCTCGGTCTTGAGGATGTCGTCGATCTGGCCGGGTAGCCGGCGCAGGCCCTCGATGATCCGCCGGCCGTCGGAGACCGACAGGTCGCGGATACGGCCCAGGTGCAGCGCGAGCAGCGCGAAGGCCACCACCGTGTTGGTGAAGCACTTGGTGGACACCACGCACACCTCGGGGCCCGCGTGCACATAGGTGCCGCCGTCGGCCTCGCGGGCGATCGCCGAGCCCACCACGTTGACCACGCCGAGCACCCGCGCGCCCTTGCGCTTCAGCTCCTGGACCGCGGCCAGCACGTCGTAGGTCTCGCCGGACTGCGACACGGCGACGTACAGGGTGTCGGGGTCCACCACCGGGTTGCGGTAGCGGAACTCCGAGGCCGGCTCGGCGTCCGCGGGGATGCGGGCAAGCTCCTCGATGAGCTGGGCGCCGATCTGGCCCGCGTGGTAGCTGGTGCCGCAGCCGAGGATCTTGATCCGCCGCACCCGGCGGGCCTCGCCCGGCTCCAGGTTCAGCCCGCCCAGGTGCACGGTGGCGAACCGGTCGTCGATCCGCCCGCGCAGCACCCGGTCCACCGCCTCGGCCTGCTCGGCGATCTCCTTGTGCATGTACGTGTCGTGGCCGCCCATGTCGTACGACTCGGCCTCCCACTCCACCGTGGTCGGCGTCGCCGTGGTCAGCGAGCCCTCGGTGGTGTACGTGCGGAAGTCGTCGGCCTTGAGCGTGGCCATCTCGCCGTCCCCGAGGGTGACGACCTGGCGGGTGTGCGCGATCAGCGCCGCCACGTCGGAGGCGACGAACATCTCCTTCTCGCCGATGCCCAGCACCACGGGCGAGCCGTTGCGGGCCACCACGATGCGGTCGGGGAAGTCGCGGTGCATCACCGCGAGGCCGTAGGTCCCCTCGATCGACCGCAGCGCCTCGCTGACCTTCTTCTCCAGGGTCTCGGCCTGGGCGCGGCCGATCAGGTGGGCGAGCACCTCGGTGTCGGTGTCGGAGGCGAAGACCGTGCCGTCGGCGACGAGCTTGGCGCGCAGCTCGGAGGCGTTGTCGATGATCCCGTTGTGGACGACGGCGACCTTGCTCTCGCTGTCCAGGTGGGGGTGCGCGTTCTCGTCGCTCGGCGCGCCGTGGGTGGCCCAGCGGGTGTGCGCGATGCCGGTGGTGCCGGCGAACCGCTTGGGGATGCGGCTCTCCAGCTCGCGCACCCGGCCCTTGGCCTTGACCGCGCGCAGCTCGCCGGACTTGCCGTGGATCACCACGCCGGCCGAGTCGTAGCCGCGGTACTCCAGCCTCTGCAGGCCCTCCAGCAGCAGCGGCGCGACGTCGCGCCTGCCGATGTAACCGACGATTCCGCACATGTTCCGTCTCTTTTCCGTTGTTCCTGTCCGGTCGCGGCCGGCCTCCGGCGTGAGGGTGGGGCGCCGCGCGTGGTGCTCGTGGGGGCTCGGTTGGGTGCTTGCGGGGGTGCTTCCGGGTGCTCGTGGATGCTCGTGGGTGCGCTGTGGGGCGGGGCGCGCGGCGTGTCCGGGGGAGGCGCGCCGTGCCCGGGGGCGGCCGGGTCAGCCGTAGACGATGCGGCGCAGCTGCCGGGCCGAGAGGGCGGGCGGCGCCACCGCCCGGTGCGGCAGCTCCTCGCCGATGCGTTCGAAGATCTCGGTGTTCACCATGCCCTTCGCCTGGAGTTCGCGGTGCCGCCGGCGGACGAACTCCTCCGTCGTCTCGTCGAAGTACGCGAGGACGTCCAGCACCACCCGCCCGGCCTCCCCTCGGTGCAGCGGGGTGGTGCGCACCAGGTGGTCGATCAGGTCGTCGTACGGCGTCCGGCGTTCGAGCACCCGACGAATACTGGTGTGATCATCTTTGCTTTGCAAGAATCCTGCCCGATTCCGGGCAGATCAGCCGCGCAAGCGCGGCCAAAGGGGTGAGGAGGGGTGAGGAGGCGCGAGGAGAGGGGCGGGGGTCGCTTCGGGGGTCGCTTCGAGGGTGGCTCAGGGGCTGCTCGGGGCTGCTCGGGGCTGCTCGGCGTGACGTGGCGGCGGGTGTGGGCGGCGCGGTGCCGGCGCGGTGCCGGGGTCGGCGTCGGGGCCGGTGCCGGGGCCGGCGTCGGGGGCGGCGCGGGGCCGGGCGGGTGGCGGTCCGGGGTGGGGCGGCCCGGTCGCCTTGACCGCCCCGGGGCGCGGGGGTAGTCGTGGGGCGTGAGACGAGTCAGGGCTTTTGCGTGGACGTACGGGTCCGAGGCGGCGTCCGAGGGCGAGCGCTCCGGGCCGTCCGGGGCCTGCGGGCCGTCGCGGTCGGGCGGCCGGTCGGGCCGGGGGGCGCCGCGGATGCGAGGGGCGCTGCCCCGGGTGCTGTGCGCCCTGCTGTTGGCGTCCGGTGCCACGGCCGCCGGCGCGCGCGCCGCGTCCTCCCCGCCGGGGTCCGCGCCCGGGGCCGCTTCGGGCGCCGCGACCGCCTCGGGCTCGGCCTCGGGCTCCGGCTCGGCCGCCTCGCGGGCCGCCGCGGCGGAAGTCGACGCGCGGGTCATCCCCGTGCCGGCCGCGGTGCAGGCCGGCGGCGGCGCCTTCCGCATCACCTCCGGGACGCGGATCGAGGTCGACGGCGGGGCCGACGCCCCCGACGCCGGCTCGCCGGAGGCCCACGCGGTCGCCGACTACGCCGCCGCGCTGCTGCGCCCGGCCACCGGCTACCCGCTGCCGGTCGAGCAGAGCCGTACCGCCGACGGCGAGGGCGGACGCGACGCCGACCCCGCGGGCATCGTGCTCGCGCTGGACTCCGCCGATCCGGGCCTCGGCGACGAGGGCTACCGGCTGCGTACCACCGCGCAGGCCGTCACCGTCACCGCCCGCACCCCGGCGGGCCTCTTCCACGGCGTGCAGACCCTGCGTCAGCTGCTGCCCGCCGCCGTCGAGAGCCACGACGCTGTTTCCGGCGTCGCGTGGACCGTGCCCGACGCCGACATCCGCGACGTGCCGCGCTACGCCTACCGCGGCGCGATGCTCGACTCCGCCCGGCACTTCCTGACCGTCGCCCAGGTCGAGCGCGCCATCGACCAGTACGCCCTGTACAAGATCAACACGCTGCACCTGCACCTCACCGACGACCAGGGCTGGCGCATCGCGATCGACTCCTGGCCGCGCCTCGCCTCCTACGGCGGCAGCACCCAGGTCGGCGGCGGCTCCGGCGGCTACTACACGCAGGCCGACTACCGGGAGATCGTCCGCTACGCCGCCTCCCGCTTCCTCACCGTCGTCCCCGAGATCGACGGCCCCGGCCACAGCAACGCCGCGCTCGCCTCGTACGCCGAGCTGAACTGCGACGGCAAGGCCCCGGCCCTCTACACCGGCACCGCGGTCGGCTTCAGCTCCTTCTGCGCGCCCAAGGAGGTCACGTACACCTTCCTGGACGACGTCGTGCGCGAGATCGCCGCCCTCACCCCGGGGCCGTACGTGCACATCGGCGGCGACGAGGCGCAGTCCACCAGCGCCGCCGACTACGCCACCTACACCGACCGGGCCCAGCAGATCGTTGCCGCCCACGGCAAGACCGCGGTCGGCTGGCACCAGATCGACTCCGCGCACCCGGCCCCCGGCGCCCTCGCCCAGTACTGGGGGACGGCGGGCAACGAGGCCGACGTCGCCAAGGCCGCCCAGGCCGGCACCGGGCTGATCATGTCACCGGCCAACCGCTCCTACCTCGACATGCAGTACGACGCCTCCACCCCGGTCGGCAAGCACTGGGCCGGCTACGTCGACGTGCGCACCTCCTACGACTGGGACCCGGCGACCTTCGTCCAGGGCGTCCCCGCGGGCGCCGTGCGGGGCGTCGAGGCGGCGCTGTGGACCGAGACGCTCCAGGCGAACAAGGACATGGACTACATGACCTTCCCGCGCCTGCCCGGCATCGCCGAGATCGGCTGGTCCCCGCAGGCCACGCACGACTGGGACGCCTATCGGGTGCGCCTGGCCGCGCAGGGCCCGCGCTGGGCGGCGATGGGGATCGACTACTACCGCTCGCCGCAGGTGGACTGGCCGGCGTCCTGATCTCACCCGCCCCGCGCGGGCGTCGGACAGGCGCGCGGAGCGGCCGGGGAGCGCCGGGGCGGCGGGACGGCGCGGCGGCGGGGCGGCGCGGCGGCGGTGCGGGTGCTCAGCCGGTCATGCCCAGCTCCCGCGCGATCAGCATCCGCTGCACCTCGCTCGTGCCCTCGCCGATCTCCAGGATCTTCGCGTCGCGCCACATCCGGGCCACCGGGTACTCGTTCATGAAGCCGTAGCCGCCGTGCACCTGGGTGGCCTCGCGGGCGTTGGTCACCGCGATCTCGGAGGAGTAGAGCTTGGCGAGCGCCGCCTCCTTCTTGAACGGCTCGCCGCGCACCAGCCGCGACGCCGCGTCCCGCCAGGCCAGCCGCGCGGTGTAGGCCCGCATCTCCATGTCGGCGATCTTGAACTGGATCGCCTGGTTGGCGCCGATCGGCCGTCCGAACGCCTCGCGCTGCCGCGCGTACGCCAGCGACTCGTCCACACAGCCCTGGGCCAGTCCGGTGGCCAGCGCCGAGATCGCGATCCGGCCCTCGTCCAGGATGCGCAGGAACTGGGCGTACCCGCGGCCCTCCTCGCCCAGCAGGTTCGCCGCCGGGACCCGGCAGTCGGTGAAGGACAGCTCGCGGGTGTCCGAGGCGTTCCAGCCGACCTTGCTGTACTTCTTCGACACCGTGAACCCGGGGGTGCCCGACGGCACGATGATCGAGGAGATCCGCGGCCGGCCGTCCGGCTTGCGGCCGGTCACGGCGGTCACGGTGACCAGGCCGGTGATGTCCGTGCCGGAGTTGGTGATGAAGCACTTGGTGCCGTTGATCACCCACTCGCCGGTGGTCTCGTCGAGCCGGGCGGTGGTACGGGTGCCCCCGGCGTCCGAGCCGCCGTCCGGCTCGGTCAGCCCGAACGCGCCCAGCATCTCCCCGGAGCACAGCTTCGGCAGCCAGGTCTTCTTCTGCTCCTCGGTGCCGAACCGGAACACCGGCATCGCGCCCAGCGACACCCCGGCCTCCAGGGTGATCGCCACCGAGGAGTCCACCCGGGCCAGCTCCTCCAGCGCCAGGCCCAGCGCCAGGTAGTCGCCGCCCATGCCGCCGTACTCCTCGGGGAACGGCAGCCCGAACAGGCCCATCCGGCCCATCTCCCGCACGATCTCGTACGGGAACTCCTCCCGCTCGTAGAAGTCGCCGATCTTCGGGGCGATCACGTCGTGGGCGAACTCCGCGACGGTCGCGCGCAGCTGCTCGTGCTCCTCGGAGAGGCGGTGGTCGATCGACATGGCTACTGCTCCTGGTGGGTCAGGGCGCGGACGGTACGGGACGGGCTGGGCCGTCCCAGCTGCTCCGCCATCCAGACGCTTGTGGCGCTGAGGCGGTCGAGGTCGACCCCGGTACGGATGCCGAGGCCGTGCAGCATCCACACGAGGTCTTCGGTGGCGAGGTTGCCGGTGGCGCTCTTGGCGTACGGGCAGCCGCCGAGGCCGCCGGCGGAGGCGTCCACGACGGTCACGCCGTGCTGGAGCGCGGCGAGGGTGTTGGACAGGGCCTGCCCATAGGTGTCGTGGAAGTGCACGGCCAGATGTGCGACAGGGATGGGGCCGGCGGTCCCGGTTCCGCCCCCGGTTCCGCCCCCGGTTCCGGTGCGTGGGCCGGTGCTCGGGCCGGCGGCCGCCGCGGAGCCGGCCGCCGGGGCCGGGTCCACGCCCGTGGTGAGGGCGGTGAGCAGGGCGGTGACGTGGCCGGGCGTGGCGACCCCGATGGTGTCCCCGAGGCTCAGCTCGGTGCAGCCCATGGCGTACAGCCGCCGGGCGACGGCGGCGACCTGCGCGATCGGCACCGGGCCCTCCCAGGGGTCGCCGAAGCACATCGACAGGTAGCCGCGCACGCTCGCTCCCGCGGCCCTGGCGCGTGCCACCACCGGCTCGAACATCGCCAGCGACTCGTCCACCGTGCGGTTGAGGTTGGCCCGCGCGAAGGACTCCGTGGCGCTGCCGAAGACGGCGATCTCGCGCACGCCCAGCTCCAGCGCCCGGTCCAGGCCGCGCTCGTTGGGCACCAGCACGGGCAGCCGCACACCGGGGGAGCGGCCGCCGTCCTCGGTGAGGTCGGCCAGCAGCGGCATCAGCTCGGCGGCGTCGGCCAGTTGGGGCACCCACGTGGGGTGCACGAAACTCGTCGCCTCGATCGTCGTCAGCCCGGCATCGGCGAGCCGGTGCACGAACTCCGCCTTCACCCGCGTCGGCACGGTCGCCTTCTCGTTCTGCAGCCCGTCCCGGGCGCCGACCTCGTGGATGCGCACGGCCGGGGGCAGGCCGGGCGCGGCCACCGCCATGGGCAGCCCGAGGGCCAGCGGACCGGGATCGGCGTCCGTCGCCCCCGCGGCCTCCCGCGCGCCGTCCCGCGCGGCCTGCGGCGTCCTGGCGGCGTCGTCGGCGGTCATGACGCGTCCTTCCCGTCGGCGGGAGCGGGGGCGGGGGCAGCGCCCGTGCCCGCGGCGTCGGCGTCCGCGGCGTCCACGGCGGCGGAGGCGCCCGCGGCGTCAGCCGGTATCACCACGGCGAGCACCTGGTCCATGGCCACCGTGGCGCCCGCGGCGACGTCGATCTCGGCGACCGTCCCGTCGTGCGGCGCGGTGATGACGTGTTCCATCTTCATGGCCTCCACCACCAGAAGGCTTTGGCCGGCCGTGACCTCGTCGCCCTTGGCGACCTTGACCACCGTGACCGTGCCGGGCATCGGGGCGGTGAGCGCGTCGCCGCCGGTTCCGGCCGCCGACAGCCGCAGGGCCGCCGCGACGGGGTCGTGGACCTGCACGCGCCAGCTGTCGCCGTCACGGCCCAGCCAGACGCCGCCGGGGTCCTCGGCGTGCTCGAACGCGGTGACCGTGCCCTCGTGCTCCAGCAGCGCCCGCGACCCGTCCACGGTGAGCCGGGCCTCGAACGGCGGGGCGTCGCCGATCCGCACCCGGCCGCCGGCGACCCGGACGGCCACCGGGTCCCGGCCTGGGGCCTTCAGATGGTGGACGGTCCAGGCACTCTCGCCGCCCAGCCGCCAGCCGCTGGGCACCGCGAACGGATCGGTCCACCCCGCGGCGTCGGGCGCGGGCCGCAGCGCGTGCTGCCGCAGCAGCGCGGCCACGGCGTACACCTGGTCGGGCACGCCGTCCGGCAGCAGTCCGGCGGCGTCCCGGTCGATCAGCCCGGTGTCCAGGTCGCCGGCCACCACAGCGGGGTGCGCCAGCAGCCTCCGCAGGAACCCGGTGTTGGTCTCCACACCGAGCACCACCGTGCCGGCCAGCGCGGCCCGCAGTCGGCGCAGCGCGTTGGCCCGGTCGGGGCCGTACGCGACGACCTTGGCGAGCATCGGGTCGTAGGACGTGCCGACCTCGGTGCCGGGCGCGAGCCCGGAGTCCACCCGCACCCCGGGCCGGCGGGCTCGCGCAGTTCCAGCACGGTGCCGGCCGAGGGCAGGAAATCCACCCGGCCCTCCGCGGGGCGGGCGCTCTCCGCGCAGATCCGGGCCTCCACCGCGTGCCCGGTCAGCGTCACGTCCTGCTGTCCGAAGTCCAGCGGCTCCCCGGCGGCCACCCGCAACTGCCAGGCGACCAGGTCCAGTCCGGTGACCATCTCCGTCACCGGGTGCTCCACCTGGAGCCGGGTGTTCATCTCCATGAAGTAATACGACGACGGGTCGTCGCCCGGCACGATGAACTCCACCGTCCCCGCTCCCGTGTAGCCGCACGACCGGGCGGCCTGCACCGCCGCCTCGCCCATCGCGGCCCTGGTCCGGGCGTCCAGCAGCACCGAGGGTGCCTCCTCGACGACCTTCTGGTGGCGGCGCTGCAGCGAGCACTCGCGCTCGCCGAGGTGCAGCACCGTGCCGTGGGCGTCGGCCAGGACCTGGATCTCGATGTGCCGGGGGCGGTCGATCCACCGCTCCACCAGGAGGGTGTCGTCGCCGAAGGAGCCGCGGGCCTCCCGGCGGGCGGCGGCGATCTCCTCGGCCAGCAGCGCCTCGTCGCGCACCAGGCGCATGCCCTTGCCGCCGCCGCCCGCGGACGGCTTCAGCAGCACCGGCATGCCGATCTCCCGTGCCGCGGCCGCCAGTTCGGCGTCGCTGAGGCCGCTGCCGCTGCTGCCGGGCACCACCGGCACCCCGGCGGCCCGCACCGTCTCCTTGGCGCGGATCTTGTCGCCCATCAGCTCCACCGCGTCGGCCGGCGGCCCGATGAAGACCAGCCCCGCATCGGCGCAGGCGCGGGCGAAGGCGGCGTTCTCGGCGAGGAAGCCGTAGCCGGGGTGCACGGCCTGCGCGCCGGCGGCCCGGGCGGCCCGCACCAGCTCGGCCGAGGAGAGGTAGTCGGCGATCCGCACCGCGGTGTCGGCCTCCGCGACGTGCCGCGCTCCGGCGTCTGCGTCGGTGAACACCGCGGCCGAGCGCACCCCCAGCTCGCGCAGCGTGCGCATCACGCGGACGGCGATCTCGCCGCGGTTGGCGACCAGCACGGTGTCGAACATCGCGGGCGCCGTCCCCTCGGGGACCCGGCGGCCGGCTGTGCCCGTCACCGAGGTCGAGTCCGCGGCCGTGCCCGCGGCCGTGCCCGCGGTCGTGGGGGTGTCGGCGGTCATGTCGGCGGTCATCTCGGCCTCACATCCGGAACACGCCGTAGCCGGGCGCGCTCGGGTCGGGGGTCGGCAGCGGGGCGTTGGCGCAGGCGGTGAGGGCCAGGCCCAGCACCGTCCGGGTCTCCAGCGGGTCGATCACACCGTCGTCCCACAGCCTCGCGGTGGCGTAGTAGGCGCTGCCCTGGGTCTCGTACTGCTCGCGGACCGGCGCCTTGAACGCCTCCTCGTCCTGCTCGCTCCACTTCTCTCCGGCCGCGGCGAGCTGGTCGCGCTTGACGGTGGCCAGCACCGAGGCGGCCTGCTCGCCGCCCATCACCGAGATCTTCGCGTTCGGCCACATCCACAGGAACCGGGGGCTGTAGGCGCGGCCGCACATCGAGTAGTTGCCCGCGCCGTAGGACCCGCCGATGACCACGGTCAGCTTGGGCACCCGTGCGCAGGCCACCGCGGTGACCATCTTGGCGCCGTGCTTGGCGATGCCGCCGGCCTCGTACTGCCGGCCGACCATGAACCCCGAGATGTTCTGCAGGAACAGCAGCGGGATGCCGCGCTGGTCGCACAGCTCGATGAAGTGCGCGCCCTTCAGCGCCGACTCGGCGAACAGGATGCCGTTGTTGGCCACGATGCCGACCGGGTGGCCCTGGACGTGCGCGAAGCCGGTGACCAGCGTCGTGCCGTACTCGGCCTTGAACTCCGCGAACCTGCTGCCGTCGACCAGCCGCGCGATCACCTCCCGCACGTCGTACGGGGTGCGGGAGTCCACCGGCACCGCTCCGTAGAGCCCGGCGGGGTCGACCGCGGGCGGCTCGGCCGGGCGCACCGTCCACGGCGGCGCCCCGCGCGCGGGCAGCGTGGAGACGATGTCGCGGACGATGCGCAGCGCGTGGGCGTCGTCCTCCGCCAGGTGGTCGGTGACGCCGGAGGTGCGGGCGTGCACCTCGCCGCCGCCCAACTCCTCCGCGGTGACCACCTCGCCGGTCGCGGCCTTCACCAGGGGCGGCCCGCCCAGGAAGATCGTGCCCTGGTTCCGCACGATCACCGCCTCGTCGCTCATCGCCGGCACATAGGCGCCGCCGGCCGTGCACGAGCCCATGACCGCGGCGATCTGCGGGATGCCGCGCGCGGACATGGTGGCCTGGTTGAAGAAGATCCGGCCGAAATGGTCGCGGTCGGGGAAGACCTCGTCCTGCCGGGGGAGGAAGGCGCCGCCGGAGTCGACCAGGTAGACGCACGGCAGGTGGTTGTCCAGGGCCACCTCCTGCGCGCGCAGGTGCTTCTTGACCGTCATCGGGTAGTAGGTGCCGCCCTTGACGGTGGCGTCGTTGGCGACCACGACGACCTCGCGGCCCGAGACCCGCCCGATCCCGGCGATCACGCCCGCGGCGGGCGCCTGTCCGTCGTACATCCCGTCGGCCGCCAGCGGCGCCAGCTCCAGGAACGGCGAGCCGGGGTCGAGCAGGCCGTCCACCCGGTCGCGCGGCAGCAGCTTGTCGCGCGAGACGTGCCGGGCGCGCGCCCTCTCGCCGCCGCCCAGCCGGGCGGCGGCGAGCTTGTCGCGCAGCACCGATCCGAGCGCGGCGTGCGCCTCGGCGTTGGTGCGGTACGCCTGCGACGCCGGATCTACGGCGCTGGACAGGGCGGGTGCTGCCATGGTTCGGCCCCCGGATGTTAGCGAGCGTTAACGTGGTGGTTCTACGTTAACGCTCGCTAACTGGATTGTCTAGACTCGATTCCATGAACCCGACGAGGACTGTGGAAAACCGCCGCGAGCAGATCCTGCGGGAGGCCGCGCGGCTCTTCGCCGAACGCGGCTTCCACGGCGTCGGCGTGGACGAGATAGGCGCCGCGGTCGGCATCAGCGGCCCCGGCCTGTACCGCCACTTCGCGGGCAAGGACGCGATGCTGGCCGAACTGCTGGTGGGGATCAGCGACCGGTTGCTGTCGGCCGGCCGGATGCGGGTCGCCGAGGCGCCGGGCCCGGCCGAGGCGCTGGACGCCCTGATCCGCGGCCACATCGACTTCGCCATCGACGACCGTCCGCTGATCACCCTGCACGACCGCGAGCTGGACCGGCTGCGCGACTCCGACCGCAAGCTGGTCCGCCAGCTCCAGCGGCAGTACGTCGAGGAGTGGGTCGGCGTCGTCCGCCGGCTCTACCCCGACGCCACCGAACTCGAGGCCCGCGCTGCCGTGCACGCCGTCTTCGGCCTGCTGAACTCCACCCCGCACCTCGGCGGCGGCGGCCGCGCGCCGGACCGCGCCGCCACCGCCGCCCTGCTGCACCGGCTGGCGCTGAGCGCGCTGGACGCCCTCGACAGCGGCCGGACCTGGACAGCCGGCTGGACCGACGGGTAACTTACTGAGCGCTTGCTTATTATCCGCTCGTCGTCCGGGCCCGGCTCCTGCGGCCCGGCCCCGCCGATCCGCCGATGGGAGGCGCGCTGTGCGTCGCACGGTGTTCAACGAGGACCACGAGGCGTTCCGCCAGACGATACGCGCCTTCATCGAGGCCGAGGTCGTACCCGTCTACGACGAGTGGCTGCACGCGGGACAGGCCCCCCGCGACTTCTACTACAAGCTCGGCGAGCTGGGCGTCTTCGGGATCGAGGTCCCCGAGGAGTACGGCGGCGCCGGCGAGCAGAGCTTCAAGTTCCAGGCCGTCCTCAGCGAGGAGTGCGCCCGCGCCGGCGTCAGCTTCGGCGGCAGCAGCGTCCACACCGGCCTGTGCCTGCCGTACCTGACGGCCTACGCCACCGACGAGCAGAAGAAGCGCTGGCTGCCCGGCTTCGTCACCGGCGAGACGATGTTCGCCATCGCCATGACCGAGCCCGGCACCGGCTCGGACCTGGCCGGCATGAAGACCACCGCCAAGCGCTCCGCCGACGGCACCCACTACGTCCTCAACGGCGCCAAGACCTTCATCACCGGCGGCGTCCACGCCGACCGCGTCATCGTCTGCGCCCGCACCGCCCCCGCCACCCCCGAGGACCGCAGGGCCGGCATCTCCCTGTTCGTCGTCGACACCACCTCCGAGGGCTACAGCGTCGGCCGCAAGCTCGACAAGCTCGGCCTGAAGGCGTCCGACACCGCCGAACTCGCCTTCTCCGACGTCAAGGTCCCCGTTGAGGACCTGCTCGGCGAGGAGGGCAAGGGCTTCTCCTACCTCGGCCAGAACCTCCCGCAGGAGCGCCTGGCCATCGCCTTCGGCGCCTACGCCCAGGCCGCGGCGGCCGTCCGCTTCGCCCAGGACTACGTCCAGGAGCGCACCGTCTTCGGCCGCACCGTCGCGTCCTTCCAGAACACCAAGTTCGAACTGGCCGCCTGCAAGGCCGAGGTCGACGCCGCGCAGGCCGTCGTGGACCGCGCCCTGGACGCCCACGACCGCCGCGAGCTGACCGCGGCGGACGCCGCCTCCGCCAAGCTGTTCTGCACCGAGGTCGCCGCCCGCGTCATCGACCGCTGCCTCCAGCTGCACGGCGGCTACGGCTACATGAACGAGTACCCGATCGCCCGGCTGTACGCTGACAACCGCGTCAACCGGATCTACGGCGGGACCAGTGAAGTGATGAAGTCGATCATCGCCAAGTCGATGGGGCTGTGAACGACAGCCCGGCCGGGGCCGCCGCGCCCGGCGGCCCCGCACCAGAAGACCGAGCACCCGGCGGCTCCGCGCCCCGGGGCCCGCGGCCGGGGGACTTTGCGCCCGAGGACCCCAAGCCGCTGCGGGAACTGCTGGAACTGCTGGACCTGGAGCGCATCGAAGAGGACATCTTCCGCGGATTCAGCCGTTCGGCGGTGGTGCCGCGGGTCTTCGGCGGGCAGGTCGCCGCACAGGCGCTGGTCGCCGCCGGCCGCACCGTCCCCGCGGAGCGCGGCGCGCACTCCCTGCACTCGTACTTCCTGCGCCCGGGCGACCCCGGCGCCCCCATCGTCTACGAGGTCGACCGCATCCGCGACGGCCGCTCCTTCACCACCCGGCGCGTCGTCGCCATCCAGCACGGCCAGCCGATCTTCCACCTCTCGGCGTCCTTCCAGGTCCACGAGGCCGGCCTGGAGCACCAGGAGCCGATGCCGTACGCACCCGACCCCGAGACGCTGCCCAGCGCCGAGGAACTGCTCCCCGCGCACGCCGACAAGTTCCCCGACCCGCGCGTCGTCGACCGCCTCCTGGAGGCGCGCGCCGCGGTCGACCTGCGATACGTCGAGGACCCGCCGTTCCTGACCGCGGGGACCGCCCGCGAACCGCGCTCCCAGGTGTGGTTCCGGGCCCGCGGCCGGCTCGCCGACGACCCCATGCTGCACGTGTGCCTGGCCACCTATGTGTCCGACATGACCCTGCTGGACTCCGTGCTGCTCGCCCACGGACGCGGCGGCTGGGCCGTCGGCGACGTGGTCGGCGCCAGCCTGGACCACGCCATGTGGTTCCACCGGCCGCTGCGCGCGGACGAGTGGCTGCTGTACGACCAGCAGAGTCCGTCCGCCTCCGGCGGCCGGGGCCTGGGGACCGCCCGCATCTACACCCGCGACGGGCGGCTGGCCGTGTCGGTGATCCAGGAGGGCCTGGTCAGGATTCCGCGCGCCTGACCTGCCCGAGGGCCGTTCAGCCCTCGCCCGGCTCCCAGGGCCCCGACCCAGCGCTCCGGGTCCCGGCCCAGCCCTCCGGGCCCCGGCTCAGCCCCAGGGGCGGCCGTGCAACCCGGCCGCGGCCAGCAGGTACGCCGTCATCGGCGCGTAGAAGTGCGGCGCCACGTTGTCGTCCAGCGGGACGCTCACCTTGATCGAGCCCTCCGCCTCGCCGACGAACAGCGCCGGGTCGTTGCAGTCGGCGAAGCCCACCGTGTCGATGCCGCGCCACCCCGCGTGCCCCGCCCAGCCGTGGTCGGCGACCACCAGGTCCGGCAGCGGCTCCCCGGCCCGCTCCAGGGCGTCCAGGATCTCCCGCATCGGGTCCGGCGAGTGCGTGTGCACCAGGCCGCCGCCGCGGTGCAGCATGAACACCCCCGCCAGCTGCCGCACCTCCCCCCGTCGGCGTACAGGTGCTCGGCCGGCGCCGCTATGGTGCACCCCGCCGCCCGCAGCGCGTCCGCCACCGCCTGGTGCACCGCGAACAGCCCCGCCGGGTGCCCGGTCGCCAGCAGCACCCGCGACCGGTTCTCCGCCGCCTTGGCCAGCGCCTCCGCCATCCTCTCCAAGGCGTCCACCGTCAGCTGCGGATCGATCGTGTCCTGCCCCTGGCGGTGCTCCGGGTCGGCCACCACCCCGCACCGCTCGGCCATCAGCCCCAGCACCGCCCGCGGGTCCTGCCAGCGGTCGCCGAAGTCCAGGCCGAACCAGTAGTACCGGCTGCCCTCGGCCAGCGCCCGGTAGTGGTCCAGGTTGTTGTCCCGGCTCGTGGCGACGTCCCCGGCTATCCGGGTGCGTATCAGATGGGCGGCGAGGGTCTGGCGGCTGGGCGCGCCCGGTGCGGAATCCAATGGCATGCGCACATTGTCGCCCTCCGGACGCCGCCCGTGCGACGGACGGGGATCGACGCCGAGGCACAATGGCCGCCGCGGATTGGAGGAAACGTACATTCCGCCGCCTTCGGACCGCCGCATACCGTTACGTCCCGGCGGGCGGCCCGCACCCCGCGTCCCCGACGCGTCCCGCGGCGGGACGACGTCCCCCGCGCCGACCCAAGCACCGAGAAGCAAGCAGAAGCACACAGAAAGAGGCCACCTCAATGAGCAGCGCAGCGCCGCGCGGCCCCGTCGACTCCTCCCGCACCCCGCGCTACGCCGGCCCGGCCACCTTCGCCCGGCTGCCGAGGCTGGACGAGGTGGGAACGGCCGACGTCGCCGTGGTCGGCGTGCCCTTCGACTCCGGCGTCTCCTACCGCCCCGGCGCCCGCTTCGGCGGCAACGCCGTCCGCGAGGCGTCCCGGCTGCTGCGCCCGTACAACCCCGCGCAGGACGCCTCGCCGTTCGCCCTCGCCCAGGTCGCCGACGCCGGAGACATCGCCGCCAACCCCTTCGACATCGAGGAGGCCGTGGCGACCGTCGAAGGCGCCGCCGACGACCTGCTCGCCACCGGCGCCCGCCTGATGACCCTCGGCGGCGACCACACCATCGCCCTGCCGCTGCTGCGCGCCGTCGCCCGCCGCCACGGCCCCGTCGCCCTGCTCCACTTCGACGCCCACCTCGACACCTGGGACACCTACTTCGGCGCCGCCTACACCCACGGCACGCCCTTCCGCCGCGCGGTCGAGGAAGGCATCCTCGACACCTCCGCCCTCTCCCACGTCGGCACCCGCGGCCCCCTCTACGGCAAGCAGGACCTGGACGACGACGCGCGGATGGGCTTCGGCATCGTCACCTCCGCCGACGTGATGCGCCGCGGCGTCGACGAGGTCGTCCAGCAACTGCGCGAACGGATCGGCGACCGGCCGCTGTACGTCTCGGTCGACATCGACGTCCTGGACCCCGCCCATGCCCCCGGCACCGGGACGCCCGAGGCAGGCGGCCTCACCTCCCGCGAACTGCTGGAGATCCTCCGCGGCCTCGCCGACCTCCGCCTGGTCTCCGCCGACGTCGTCGAGGTCGCCCCCGCCTACGACCACGCCGAGATCACCGCGGTCGCCGCCTCCCACACCGCCTACGAACTCACCACGGTCATGGCCCGGCAGATCGCCGCCGCCCGCTGAACCAACCCCGGCGGACAGCCCCGCCCAGGCGCCGCGGCCCCGCCCGGCGACCCACCCCAGCACTCGGCAAACCCTTCGGCAAACCACCCGAAAGGATTACGACCAAGGTCGCACTCGTGTGCGACCTTGGTCGTTGGAATGTTGCGGGAGGATGAAAACCGCAGCCCGGCACGTTGTCCGACGCGGCACCGCGCGACGGCGGCGCGTGGCGGCCGCAGGCGGCAGTGACGTACGACAGCGACGGACAGCGACGGACAGCGACGGACAGCGACGGACAGCGACTGACCGTGACGGGCAGTGACGAGCAGCGAAGACCACGGACCGCGCGAGACGCGCCCGGCGACCCATGGGAGGACCGCGTGACGACGGCGAGGCCGCGGACGGCGACGAAGAACCGCACGGAGCCCGGATGGCTCCGCCGGCTGCTCGCCTACTGCTGGCGCTACAAGACCACCGTGCTGCTGGCGCTCGGCGCCTCGCTCGGCGGCATGGCCGTCACCGCCCTCGTCCCCCTCGTGCCCAAGCTGATCATCGACGACGTCATCGTCAAGCACGACAAACCGCTCATGCCCTGGGCCGTCGCCCTCGTCGCCGCCGCCCTCGTCGTCTACGTGCTCACCTACATGCGCCGCTACTACGGCGGCCGCCTCGCCCTCGACGTGCAGTACGACCTGCGCAACGAGATGCTCGCCACGATCATGCGGCTCGACGGCCGCCGCCAGGACGACCTCAGCACCGGCCAGGTCGTCGGCCGCGCCACCAGCGACCTCCAACTGATCCAGGGCCTGCTCTTCATGACGCCGATGATGATCGGCAACCTGCTGCTGTTCTTGATGTCCCTCGTCGTCATGCTGGTGCTCTCACCGCTGCTCACCCTGGTCGCCCTGGCCGTCGCACCCGCCCTGTGGTTCATCGCCGACCGCTCCCGCAAACGCCTCTTCCCCGCCACCTGGTACGCCCAGGGACAGGCCGCGGCCGTCGCCGGCATCGTCGACGGATCAGTCTCCGGCGTCCGCGTCGTCAAGGGATTCGGCCAGGAACAGCAGGAGATGACCAAGCTGGCGACGGTCAGCCGCAGACTCTTCGCCGGCCGGCTGCGCACCGTCCGACTCAGCGCCCGCTACACCCCCGCACTGCAGGCGGTGCCCTCCCTCGGCCAGATCGGCATGCTCGCCCTCGGCGGCTGGATGGCCGCCCGCGGCCAGATCACCCTCGGCACCTTCGTCGCCTTCTCCACCTACCTCGCCCAGCTCACCGGCCCGGTGAGGATGCTCACCATGATGCTCACCGTCGGCCAGCAGGCCCGCGCCGGCGTCGAACGCGTCCTGGAACTCATCGACACCGAGCCCACCCTCGAAGAGGGCACCGCCACCCTGCCCGCCGACGCGCCCGCCACCATCTCCTTCGACGACGTCACCTTCGGCTACAGCCCCGACCGGCCGGTCCTGCGCGGCTTCTCCCTCGACGTCGCCCCCGGCGAGACCGTCGCCGTCGTCGGCGCCTCCGGCTCCGGCAAGTCCACCGTCTCCCTGCTGCTGCCCCGCTTCTACGACGCCACCGCCGGCACCGTCAGAATCGGCGGCGCCGACGTACGCGACCTCACCTTCGACTCCCTGCGCTCCGCGATCGGCATGGTCCCCGAGGACAGCTTCCTGTTCTCCGACACCGTGCGGGCGAACCTCGCCTACGGCAGACCGGACGCCACCGACGAGGAGATCCACGCCGCCGCCCGCGCCGCCCAGGCCCACGACTTCATCACCGCCCTGCCCGACGGCTATGACACCGTCGTCGGCGAACAGGGACTCACCCTCTCCGGCGGCCAGCGCCAACGCGTCGCCCTCGCGCGAGCCATCCTCACCGACCCCCGGCTCCTGCTCCTGGACGACGCCACCTCCGCCGTCGACGCCCGCGTGGAAGCCGAGATCTTCGACGCGCTGCGCGAGGTCATGCGCGGCCGCACCACCCTGCTCATCGCCCACCGCCGCTCCACCCTCGCCCTCGCCGACCGCATCGCCGTCCTCGACGCCGGCCGGCTCTCCGACATCGGCACCCACGAGGAACTCCAGGAGCGCAGCGCCCTCTACCGTTCCCTGCTCACCGACCCCGACGCACTCGGCGCCGACGTCGTCGCACTCGACCCGGCCGGCGCCGGCGCCAGGGCGCACACCGGCCTCCGCGCCGACGACCCGGCCGGCGACACCGTCCCCGGAGCCGAGACCGCCGGGGGAGCGGTCACGACCCGGGAAGCACCCCGCACAGCCGAAACCCCGGCACTCCCGGGCATCACCCCGCACCTGTGGCCGCAAGAGCGCCGCACCGACCCCGCCGCCGACACCACCGGCACGGCAGGCGCCCCCGGCAACCCGCCCGCGGCACCCGGACGCGGCGCCATGGCCGGCGCACTCGCCGGCATGCCCGCCACCCCCGACCTGCTCGCCAAGGTCGCCGCCCTGCCGCCCGCCACCGACACCCCCGACATCGACGAGGACGACGCCCGCGCCGCCGACCCGCACTTCGGCCTCGGCCACCTGCTCCGCGGCTTCCGCTCACCCCTGCTGGTCAGCCTGCTGCTGGTCGCCGTCGACGCCATCGCGGGACTCCTGCTGCCCATCCTGATCCGGCACGGCATCGACGCCGGAGTCCGCCGCCACGCCCTCGGCGCCGTCTGGGCCGCCTCCCTGATCGGCCTCGCCCTGGTCATCACCCAGTGGTTCGCCGAATGGGGCTCCACCCTGCTCACCGGCCGCACCGGCGAACGCGTCCTCTACACCCTGCGCGTGAAGATCTTCGCCCACCTGCACCGCCTCGGCCTGGACTTCTACGAACGCGAACTGACCGGCCGCATCATGACCCGGATGACCACCGACGTCGACGCGCTGTCCACGTTCCTGCAGACCGGCCTGGTCACCGCACTCGTCAGCGTCCTCACCTTCGCCGGCATCCTCGTCGCCCTCCTCGCCATCGACGTCGAACTGGCCCTGCTGGTCTTCGCCACCCTCCCGCCGCTCATCGCCGCCACCTGGATCTTCCGCCGCAAATCCGTCCGCGCCTACGAACTCGCCCGCGAACGCATCGCCGTCGTCAACGCCGACCTGCAGGAATTCGTGTCGGGACTGCGCGTCGTGCAAGCCTTCCGCGGCGAACAGCAAGGCGCCGAGCGGTTCCGCAGCCGCAGCGACTCCTACCGCGACGCCCGCGTCCGCGGGCAGTTCCTCATCTCCGTCTACTTCCCGTTCGTCCAACTCCTGTCCAGCGCCTCCGCGGCCCTCGTCCTCATCGTCGGCGCCCACCGCGTCAACGACGGCACCCTCACCGCCGGAGCCCTCGTCGCCTACCTGCTCTACATCGACCTGTTCTTCTCACCCGTCCAGCAGCTCTCCCAGGTCTTCGACGGCTACCAGCAGGCCAGCGTCTCCCTCGGCCGGATCAGCCAGCTCCTGCGGGAGACCACCGGCACGCCCGCCGCAGCCGACCCCAAACCCGTCACCGCCCTCGAAGGTGACGTCGAGTTCCGCGACGTGCACTTCCGCTACGGCGGCCCCGAAGCGGCCAACCCGGAAGCCCTCACCGGCATCTCGCTGCACATCCCCGCCGGCCAGACCGTCGCCTTCGTCGGCGAGACCGGCGCCGGCAAGTCCACCCTGGTCAAGATGGTCGCCCGCTACTACGACCCGACCGGCGGCGCGATCCTGGTCGACGGCCAGGACATCCGCGACCTCGACCTCACCGCCTACCGGCAGCGCCTCGGCGTGGTCCCCCAGGAGCCCTACCTCTTCCCAGGCACCGTGCGCGACGCCATCGCCTACGGCCGGATGGACGCCACCGACGCCGAAGTCGAAGCCGCCGCCCGGGCCGTCGGCGCCGACGCGATGATCGCCACCCTCGACGGCGGCTACCTCCACCACGTCGCCGAACGCGGCCGCAACCTCTCCGCCGGCCAGCGCCAGCTCATCGCCCTCGCCCGCGCCCAACTCGTCGACCCCGCCGTGCTGCTCCTCGACGAGGCCACCGCCGCACTCGACCTTGCCACCGAAGCCCTCGTCAACCAGGCCGCCGACCGCCTCGCCGTCCGCCGCACCACCCTCGTCGTCGCCCACCGCCTCAGCACCGCGGCCCGCGCCGACCGCGTCATCGTCCTCGACCACGGCCGCGTCGTGGAGGACGGCACCCACGAGGCACTCCTCGCCCGTGACGGCCACTACGCCGCACTCTGGCGGACCTTCACCGGCGACGTCCGCGCCGCCGCCTGACCCGGGCGGCGCGCGTTTCAGGACCCGTCGGCGAACACCGGCTCAGCCGGCACCCGCTCCCGAGCCACCTCGAACACCGCCGTCACCCGGTACGCCGCAAAACACTCCCGCGCCGCCGACGGCGTGACCACCCGCAACGCCAGCCGCTCGCCCGCCACCTCCAGACGCGCCGAGGTCGCCGCACCGCACCCCGTCGTCGCCGTCCACCCCACCAGCACCGAACGCGAGAAGTCCGCCGCCCGACCGGCCGCCCTGATCCCCTCGGCCGCCGACGCGTCCCGCGCGTCGAACCGTCCCGCGAACCGCTCCACCTGCGCCCGGTCCCGCAGCACCTCGTGCGCCCGTGGCACCACCCGCGCCGACGACGACAAGAACACCGTGCGCGGCGCCGAACTCGGCGACGACGGCCTGTCCCGCGCCACGCCCTTCCCCGCGCCGCCCTGCCCGCACCCCACCGCCCCGAGCAGCGCCACCACAGCGCTGCCCGTCGCCACCACCGCACGCACCCGCGACGTCACCATGCCGATGAGACGCCGAGCCCCGCGGTCGGGTTCCGGGTCACACCTTCACCCCCGGGGGCCTCCCCCCGCCCCCACCCCCCCTTCCGATCTGTGCGGTGCGTCGGCGCCCGGCCTGCACAGTGTCGCCGGCTGTCCCCGAGCCGACGGCGGCCCGGTCGGTCAGGCCGACTCGGTGAGCAGGCGGGACAGGTGCTCGCGGGCCGGGCCGAGCAGGGCCGGGAGGTCGGCGGCGTCGGGGTACCAGCGCTTCTCGTACTCCCAGCACAGCCAGCCGTCCCAGTCCGCGCGGCTGAGCACCTCGACGGTCTCGGCCAGCGGCAGTACGCCCGCGCCGAGCGGCAGCGGCATGGTGTCCGCGGCCGAGGCGATGTCCTTGACCTGGACGTAGCCGAGGTAGGGCGCCAGCGCCGGGTAGGTCGCCGACGGCTGCTCGCCGGCCAGCCAGGTGTGCATGACGTCCCACAGGGCGCCCGCGGCGTGATGCCCCACCCGGCCCAGGACCCGGGCCACGTCGGCGCCGCCGCGGTGCGAGTCGTGGGTCTCCAGCAGCACACGCACCCCGAGGTCCTCTGCCAGCTCAGCGGCGGCGCCCAGCCGCCTGGCGGCCACTGCGTCCGCCTCCGCCGCGGGCGAGGAGCCTGCGCCGGGGAAGACCCGCACGTGTGCGGCGCCCAGGTCGGCCGCCAGGCGCAGCGTCGCCTCGACCTCGGCGAGCACCGGCTCGTCGTCGCCGGGGGCCGCCACCTGCGGATAGGCGGCGACACCCAGGACCGCGATCCCCGCGGCGCCGAACCGTCCGGCGATCCGCGCGCGCTCGTCCGCGGTGAGACCGGTGTGGACCGGCCCTTCCTGGCTCGCGCGCACTTCGACGCCGTGGTAGCCGTGCTCGACTGCCAGCTCGATCACCTGCTCGATTGGTGCGGTGGGGAGTCCGAGGGTGGAGAAGGCGAGTTTCATCCCGCGGACCCTAGGCACCTGGCCGCGGCACGGTCAACCGCGCACCGCCGGTCGGGCCGTATGTGTCCTGCCTCCCTTTCCGGTTCGTGGCGCCTCACAGCGCCAGGCGCCAGTCCTGGCCCACGAGGTCCTGGCCGAAGCTGTGGTGCGGCCGCTCTGCGACGAGTTCGAACCCCGCATTCTGGTAGATCCGGCGTGCTCCGGCGAGCACGTCGTTGGTCCACAGGACCAGTTCGGCGTAGCCGGCGGCGCGTGCGAACGCGATGCACTCGTCCACCAGCCGGCCGCCCACGCCCAGGCCGCGGGCGGCGGGGTCCACGAGCAGCAGCCGCAGCCGCGCGGTGTCCGGCTTCTCGTCGCGCACGCAGAAGACGCAGCCGGCGCGTTCGCCGTCCGACTCGGCGATCCACACCGCCTCACGCCGAGGGTCGCGGCCGGCGGCGAAGTCGGCGACGATGCGCGCGACGAGCGCTTCGTACTCCTCGTTCCAGCCGAACTCCTGGGCGTACACGGCGGCGTTGCGCTCGATGACCCACCCGAGGTCCCCCGGGCGGGCGTCGCGCAGCGTTGTCCGCGACCGCCGCTCGGCGTCCCGCTGCCCGCCGGGGCGGTGGCCGCTCGGCCCCCGCCCGCCTCGCCGGTGGTCGCCGGGTGCGCGGTCCGGCCGGTCCTGGCGGAGTATCTCCCGCACGGTGCGCATGGCGTCGGTCAGCCGGGTGCGGTCCTGCGGCGGTATGCGGTCGAGGAGATCGGCGACGGTTTCCTGGGCGCGCTCCTCCAGCAGCGAGGCGGCTTCGCGGCCGCCGGGGGTCAGCTCTATCCGCTGCCGGCGGGCGTCGCGCTCGGAGGGGGCCCGGGTGACCAGGCGCCGGTCCTCGAACTTGGCGAGCATCCGGCTGAGGTGGCCGGCGTCCAGCGACAGCTCGACCCGCAGGTCGGCGGCGTCGGCGCCGCGCGCGTGCGCGAGTTCGTACAGCACGCGCGCCTCGGTGAGCGTGAACGGCGTGTGCAGGTGGCGGCTGTAGTCGAGCGCGCCGATGAGGTTGGTGTAGAAGCGGTTGAACTCGCGGACTTCCTGGACGGTCATGGTCTCCACCCCCGACATTTCCTTTGACTGGGTCAAAGATATCCGGTGCGCGGAGCCGGGCGGAAGAGTCGCGGAATGCCCTGTGGATAACGTCAGGAACCGCTGGTCAGAGGGGGTGCGGTGGAGGACCGGACCATCAGCTCGGTGGCGACGGTGGCCAGACCGCCCGGCGGCGGGGCCTGCCGGCCCATCACCAGGCCGGCCCGCGCGCCAGCTTCCTGCAGCGGGATGCGGACGGTGGTCAGCGCGGGGGAGGCGTCGACGCTGAACGGCAGGTCGTCGAAGCCCGCCACGGACACGTCCCCCGGGATGTCGAGGCCGCGGTCCCGCAGCGCGGCGCAGACGCCCAGCGCCACCGTGTCGTTGGCGGCCACGATCGCCGTCAGGTCCGGCTGCCTGCGCAGCAGTTCGAGCGCGGCGTCGTATCCCGAGGCCCGGTCGTAGCCGCCGTGCACGGTCAGTCGCTCGGCCCGCGCCCCGCCGGGCGTGCCGGGGCCCATGCCGTGGGCTGCCAGCGCCGCGCGGTGTCCCTCCAGCCGGTGGCGGGTGGTGCTGCGGCCGGCCGGGCCGGTCACGCAGCCGATCCTGCGGTGGCCGAGCGAGAGCAGGTGTGCGGTCAGGCGACGGGCTCCGCCGCGGTTGTCGAAGGCGATCGTCGTCACGGCCTCGGCGGCGTCCGGGAGCGTCAGCGGCGGTCGTCCGCACAGCACGATCCGGGTGCCCGACGCCGCCAGCCGGGCCAGCCGCGCGGTGACCGCGGCGGTGTGCGCCTCGTCCTCCACGGCGCCGCCGGTGAGCACGACGCCTGCCGCGCGCTGCCGCTCCAGCAGCGTGAGGTAGGTCAGTTCGGCTTCGGGGGAGCCGCCGGTGTTGCAGACGACGGCGAGCTTCCCGCCCCCCGGTCCCGTACCGCCGAAACCCGCGCCGCCGTGGCCCGGACCGCCGAGTCCGGTACTCCCGTGCGCCGTGCCGCCCGCTCCCGCGCCGCCGTGGCCTGAGCCGCCGGGGCCGGCGCCCGTGCCGTTGGGGCCGCCGCTTCCCGCGGCCGTCCGTGCCGGGCCGGTCCCGGCCGCCCCGATCTCCCCTTGCAGGGCGCTGGCGATGAGGCCGAAGAACGGGTCGGCGACGTCGTTGACGAGCACGCCGACGAGGTCGGAGGTGGCGGCGGCCAGCGCGCGGGCCTGGCCGTTGACGACGTAGTCCAGCTCCGCCACGGCGCGCTGGACGCGTTCCCTGGTGCTGCCGGCCACCGGGTAGTTGCCGTTCAGGACGCGCGAGACGGTCGCCGAGGACACCCCGGCGCGCGCCGCGACATCGGCCAGAGTCACTGCCATCTCGTTCCGGTCCTCCTCGGGTCGGCCGGGTGGAGGCGCTCGCGGGGAGCGAAAGCGCGGGGCGGCCGGGTGCGGCGCACCGTCCCCCGGCGGGCGCGGGACGCCGCCCGCGCCGCCCGGGTCATGCTCTCATTCGGCGCCGGGAAGCGGGAGAAGGGGGACGAGGGGGCACGGCGCCTCGTGTGAAAGCGCTTACTGGCGAGAGTGGCACTCTTGTGCGGAGTGATCGCCGGCGCTAGCGTGAATTGCGAGAAAGCGCTTGCTGTCACACGGCGCACCCCGGCTCATGATTCCCGCTCCTGGCGGAGACCCCGGGCCCGCCTCCCCGGGCCCGCCGTCCCGGGCCCCGCCGGATCGCGGCGGCACCGGATCGCGGCGGGCGCGGGGCCCGACCGCCGAGGATTGGACCGACGATGACACGCAGGACCGTGCGGATCGCCATGAACGGCGTCACCGGGCGCATGGGATACCGACAGCACCTGGTGCGCTCACTGCTGGCGATCCGCGACCAGGGCGGGCTCGATCTCGGCGACGGGAGCGTGCTGTGGCCGGAGCCGGTCCTGGTCGGCCGGCGGCAGGAGGCGCTGCGCGCCATCGCCGAGCGGCACGGCCTGGAGCACTGGACGACGGACCTGGACTCCGTCCTCGCCGACCCGTCGGTGGAGATCTACTTCGACTCCCAGGTGACCGCGGCGCGCGAGGAGGCGGTGCGCGCGGCCGTGGCCGCGGGCAAGCACGTCTACTGCGAGAAGCCGACCGGCAGCACGCTCGCCGGGGCGCTGGAGCTGGCCCGGCTGGCGGCCGCCGCGGGCGTCAAGCACGGCGTGGTGCAGGACAAGATCTTCCTGCCCGGCCTGATCAAGCTCAGGCGCCTGGTGGAGGGCGGGTTCTTCGGCCGGGTGCTGTCCGTGCGCGGCGAGTTCGGCTACTGGGTGTTCGAGGGCGACTGGCAGCCCGCGCAGCGCCCGTCGTGGAACTACCGGTCCGAGGACGGCGGCGGGATCGTGGCGGACATGTTCCCGCACTGGGAGTACGTGCTGCGCGAGCTGTTCGCGCCGGTGCGCACCGTGCAGGCGCTGACGGCCACCCACGTCCCGCAGCGCTGGGACGAGCGGGGCAAGCCCTACGACGCCACCGCGGACGACGCGGCCTACGGCGTCTTCGAACTCGACGGCGGGATCGTCGCGCAGATCAACTCCTCCTGGGCGGTGCGCGTCCACCGGGACGAACTGGTGGAGTTCCAGGTCGACGGCACCCACGGCTCCGCGGTCGCCGGGCTGCGCAGGTGCCGGGCGCAGCACCGCTCGGCGACGCCGAGGCCGGTGTGGAACCCGGACCTGCCCGCCACCGAGGCCTTCCGCGACCAGTGGCAGGAGGTGCCGGACAACGGCGACTTCGACAACGGCTTCAAGGCGCAGTGGGAGCTGTTCCTGCGGCACGTGGTGCTCGACGAGCCCTGGACGTGGGACCTGCTGGCGGGCGCGCGGGGCGTGCAGCTGGCCGAGCTGGGGCTGAGGTCCGCGGAGCAGGGCCGCAGGCTCGACGTGCCGGAGCTGTCGCTGTGACGATCCTGCTGCCCGCCGAGAGCGGCGAACTGCGCTCCTATGCGCCGCGTTCCCGAACCGCCCTCCCAGGGGCGCGGCTGCCGCTGCGCAGCCGCGTGGTGTACGCGGCGGCGCACGTGGTGGCCGATCCGCTGCGCACCGTCGCGGACGGGCCCGCCGCCGTCGACTGGGACGCCACGCTCGCCTTCCGCCGCCACCTGTGGGCGCACGGCCTCGGCGTCGCGGAGGCCATGGACACCGCGCAGCGCGGCATGGGCCTGGACTGGCCGCGGGCCGCGGAGCTGATCCGCAGGTCGTCCGCGCAGGCCCGCGCGGAAGGCGGCCGGATCGTCTGCGGGGTCGGCACCGACCAGCTGACGGTCCCCGCCGCGGGACCGGACGAGGTCGCCGCCGCCTACGAGGAGCAGCTGGCGGTCGTCGAGGACGCCGGGTCGCGGGCGGTGCTGATGGCCTCGCGCGCGCTGGCCGCCGTCGCCAAGGGCCCGGAGGACTACCTGGAGGTGTACGGGCGGCTGCTGCGGCAGGCCGCGGAGCCGGTGGTCCTGCACTGGCTCGGCCCGATGTTCGACCCGGCGCTGGAGGGCTACTGGGGCAGCGACGACCTCGACGCGGCCACCGACACCTTCGTCGAGGTCGTCTCCGCACACCCGAACAAGGTCGACGGCGTGAAGATCTCGCTGCTCGACGCCGGCCGCGAGGTCGCCCTGCGCCGCCGCCTCCCCGAGGGGGTGCGCTGCTACACCGGCGACGACTTCCACTACCCCGAACTGGTCGAGGGCGACGCCCAGGGCTTCAGCCACGCCCTGCTGGGCGTCTTCGACCCGCTGGCGCCCCTCGCGGCGGCCGCGGTCAGCGCCCTGGACACCGGGGACGCCGCGCGTTTCCGCGCCCTGCTCGACCCGACCGTGCCGCTGGCCCGGCACCTGTTCCGCGCGCCGACCCGCCACTACAAGACCGGCGTCGTCCTGCTGGCCTGGCTGGCCGGCCACCAGACGCACTTCACCATGGTCGGCGGCCGGCAGGCGGCGCGCTCGCTGCCGCACCTGGCCACCGCGTACGAACTGGCCGACCGCCTCGGGCTGTTCCCGGACCCCGCCCTCGCCGAGTCCCGGATGCGGGCCCTGCTCGCCGTGCACGGGGTGGACGCGTGAACGGCGGCGCGCCGCGGGCCGCGGCCGGCACGGACGCCGCCGGGGACCTGGCCCGGCTGAGCGTCAATCAGGAGACCGTCAAGCAGTGGTCGCTGCCGGAGCTGGCCGAGGGGTGCGCCGCGGCCGGCGTCGGCTCGGTGGGGCTGTGGCGGGCGCCCGTGCGCGCGTACGGGGTGGAGCGCGCGGCGCGGCTGATGCGCGAGCGCGGGCTGACCGTCACCTCCTTGTGCCGCGGCGGGTTCTTCACCGCCCGGGACCCCGAGGAGCGCGCCGCGGCCCTCGACGACAACCGGGCCGCCGTCGACGAGGCCGCCGCGCTCGGCGCCGGCGCCCTCGTCCTGGTCTCCGGCGGCCTGCCCGAGGGCGACCGGGACATCGCCGCGGCCAGGCGGCGCGTCGCCGACGCCGTCAGGGACCTCGCGCCGTACGCGCGGGCGCGCGGGGTGCGGCTGGCGATCGAGCCGCTGCACCCGATGTTCGCCTCCGACCGCTGCGTGGTCTCGACCCTCGGGCAGGCCCTGGACATCGCCGAGGCGTTCCCCGCCGAACAGGTGGGCGTCGTCGTCGACGCCTACCACCTGTGGTGGGACGACCGGGCGCCCGCGCAGATCGCCCGCGCCGGGCGCGGCGGCCGCATCGCCTGCTTCCAGGTCGCGGACTGGGTCACCCCGCTGCCCAAGGGCGTGCTGCTGGGGCGCGGCCAGCTCGGCGACGGGTGCGTGGACCTGCGCGGGCTGCGCGAGGCGGTCGACGCGGCTGGCTACCGGGGCGCGGTGGAGGTGGAGATCTTCAACCCCGGTCTGTGGGCCCGCGACGGCGCGGAGGTGCTCGCCGAGGTCGCCGAGCGGTACCGGCGCCACGTCCTGTGACCCACGCCGGACCCGGTCCCGCGCGTACGGTCCCGCGCCGCCCCCGGACAAGGCGTCCGCGCGGCGCCCGGACGAGGCGTCCGCGCGGGCCGGCGCGCTCCGAGGAGGGCGCGGCGACGCCCTGAAAAGATCTTCGGAAAATTCCTGTGCCCGGCGTACAACCCTTCCGGGGGGTGGCGGGTCGTACATGGCATCACGGCTCCAGGGAGGGGTTCAGGGAGCCGGGAGGGTAAGTACGCCCGAGGGGGGCTTCGGGGGTATCGGGGGGAACGAGAAGGGGGTCCGGCCTCGTGCCGGACCCCTTTCGTCCGCCGCGGCCCGCGGCGCCTTCCGCGACGTGTCGGCGAGTTGTCCACAGGCCGGCGTCGCGGCCCCGCGAACTGTCCGCGCCCGGCGGTATTTTCGACAGCGGATCAGCACCGCAGCCGGGAGGAGGCCGGGCGTGGCCGACACCGCAGCACCCCATCTGTCCGTGCTCGAAGGCGTCCTTGAACGGATCACGTACGCCAACGAGGACAACGGCTACACCGTCGCGCGCGTCGACACCGGGCGCGGCTCCGGCGATCTGCTCACCGTCGTCGGCGCGCTGCTCGGCGCGCAGGTCGGCGAATCCCTGCGGATGCACGGCCGTTGGGGCTCCCACCCCCAGTACGGCAAGCAGTTCACGGTGGAGAACTACACGACGGTGCTGCCCGCCACCGTCCAGGGCATCCGCCGCTATCTGGGCTCCGGCCTGATCAAGGGCATCGGCCCGAGGATCGCCAAGCGGATCGTCGACCACTTCGGCCCCGGCACGCTGGACGTCATCGAGTCCGAGCCCGACCGCCTGGTGGAGGTGCCCGGCCTCGGCCCCAAGCGCACCCGGCTGATCGCCGCGGCCTGGCAGGAGCAGAAGGCCATCAAGGAGGTCATGGTCTTCCTGCAGGGCGTCGGCGTCTCCACCTCGATCGCGGTGCGCATCTACAAGAACTACGGCGACGCGTCGATCTCCGTGGTGAAGAACCAGCCCTACCGCCTGGCCGCCGACGTGTGGGGCATCGGCTTCCTGACCGCCGACCGGCTCGCCCAGGCCGTCGGGATACCGCACGACAGTCCCGAACGGGTCAAGGCCGGGCTGCAGTACGCCCTGTCGCAGGCCACCGACAGCGGCAACTGCTTCCTGCCGCAGGAGCAGCTGATCGCCGACGCGGTCAAACTGCTCCAGGTCGACACCGGCCTGGTGATCGACTGCCTGGCCGAACTCGCGGCCGAGGAGGAGGGCGTGGTCCGCGAGCGGCTGCCGTCGCCGGAGCCCGGCGGCGAGGCCGTCACGGCGGTGTATCTGGTGCCGTTCCACCGGGCCGAGATCTCGCTGGCCGCCCAGCTGCTGCGGCTGCTGCGCGGCCCGGAGGACCGGATGCCGGCCTTCCAGGAGGTGGACTGGGACAAGGCGCTGTCCTGGCTGGCCGGCGCCACCGGCGCGGATCTGGCCCCCGAGCAGCAGGAGGCGGTACGGCTGGCGCTGACCGAGAAGGTCGCCGTGCTCACCGGCGGCCCCGGCTGCGGCAAGTCCTTCACGGTGCGCTCCGTGGTGGCGCTCGCCCGGGCCAGGAAGGCCAAGGTGGTGCTCGCCGCGCCGACCGGCCGGGCCGCCAAGCGGCTCGCCGAGCTGACCGGCGAGGAGGCCTCCACCGTGCACCGGCTGCTGGAGCTCAAGCCCGGCGGCGACGCGGCGTACGACCGGGACAGGCCGCTGGACGCGGACCTGGTGGTCGTCGACGAGGCGTCGATGCTGGATCTGCTGCTGGCCAACAAGCTGGTCAAGGCGGTCCCGCCCGGGGCGCACCTGCTGTTCGTCGGCGACGTGGACCAGCTGCCGAGCGTCGGCGCCGGCGAGGTGCTGCGGGACCTGCTGGCCCCCGCGAGCCCGGTGCCCGCGGTCCGCCTCACCCGGATCTTCCGGCAGGCCCAGCAGTCCGGCGTGGTCACCAACGCCCACCGGATCAACGACGGCCGGCCCCCGGTCACCCAGGGGCTGCCGGACTTCTTCCTCTTCCCCGAGGAGGACTCCGAGGCCGCCGGGCGGCTCACCGTGGACGTGGTGGCCCGGCGCATCCCCGCCAAGTTCGGGCTGGACCCGCGCCGCGACGTCCAGGTGCTGGCGCCGATGCACCGCGGCCCGGCCGGTGCGGGCGTGCTCAACGGCCTGCTCCAGCAGGCCGTCACCCCCGCCCGCCCCGACCTGCCCGAGCGCCGCTTCGGCGGTCGCACCTTCCGCGTCGGCGACAAGGTGACGCAGATCAGGAACAACTACGACAAGGGGGCGAACGGCGTCTTCAACGGCACGGTCGGGGTGGTCACCGCCCTGGACCCGGTCGACCAGAAGCTCACCGTGCGCACCGACGAGGACGAGGAGGTGGCGTACGACTTTGACGAGCTGGACGAGCTCGCCCACGCCTACGCGGTGACCATCCACCGCTCCCAGGGCAGCGAATACCCGGCCGTGGTGATCCCGGTCACCACCGGTGCGTGGATGATGCTGCAGCGCAACCTGCTCTACACGGCCGTCACCAGGGCCAAACGCCTGGTCGTCCTGGTCGGGTCGCGCCGCGCGATCGGGCAGGCGGTGCGCACCGTGTCCGCGGGAAGGCGCTTCACGGCCCTCGACCACAGGCTCGCCCAGGGCGCAAAATAGGCACTCCGTGCCACTTTTCGGCCCGATGGCCGACCCCGAGTGCACACCCCAGTGCCAAATGGGGGACAGTGGACGTAGTCAGGGCACCTCGAAGAAGAGGCAACACCGTCGGTGAGGGAATGACGTGAGCGACAACTCTGTAGTACTGCGGTACGGCGACGGCGAGTACACCTACCCCGTCGTGGACAGCACCGTCGGCGACAAGGGCTTCGACATTGGCAAGCTGCGCGCCGACACCGGCCTGGTCACCCTGGACAGCGGCTACGGCAACACCGCGGCCTACAAGTCCGGCATCACCTTCCTCGACGGCGAGCAGGGCATCCTGCGGTATCGGGGCTACCCGATCGAGCAGATCGCCGAGCGGGGCACCTTCCTGGAGACCGCGTACCTGCTCATCAACGGCGAGCTTCCGACCGTCGACGAGCTGTCCGAGTTCAAACGCGAGATCACCCAGCACACCCTGCTGCACGAGGACGTCAAGCGGTTCTACGACGGCTTCCCGCGCGACGCCCACCCCATGGCGATGCTGTCGTCCGTGGTCAGCGCGCTGTCGACGTTCTACCAGGACAGCCACAACCCGTTCGACCCCGAGCAGCGCCACCTGTCCACGATCCGGCTGCTCGCCAAGCTGCCGACGATCGCGGCCTACGCGTACAAGAAGTCCGTCGGCCAGCCGGTGGTCTACCCGCGCAACGACCTCGGCTACGTCGAGAACTTCCTGCGCATGACCTTCGCCGTCCCGGCCGAGGAGTACCAGCTCGACCCGACCGTGGTCAGCGCGCTGGACAAGCTGCTCATCCTGCACGCCGACCACGAGCAGAACTGCTCGACCTCCACCGTCCGGCTGGTCGGCTCCTCGCAGGCCAACCTGTTCGCGTCGATCTCGGCCGGCATCAACGCCCTGTGGGGCCCCCTGCACGGCGGCGCCAACCAGTCCGTGCTGGAGATGCTGGAGCGCATCCAGGCCGAGGGCGGCGACGTCGACTCCTTCATCCGCCGGGTGAAGGACAAGGAGGACGGCGTCAAGCTGATGGGCTTCGGTCACCGCGTCTACAAGAACTTCGACCCCCGGGCGAAGATCATCAAGGCGGCGGCCCACGACGTGCTCTCCGCGCTCGGCAAGTCCGACGAGCTGCTGGACATCGCGCTGAAGCTGGAGGAGCACGCGCTCAGCGACGACTACTTCGTCTCCCGCAAGCTCTACCCGAACGTCGACTTCTACACCGGTCTGATCTACCGGGCCATGGGCTTCCCGACCAGCATGTTCACCGTGCTCTTCGCGATCGGCCGGCTGCCCGGCTGGATCGCCCAGTGGCACGAGATGATCAAGGAGCCGGGCTCCCGCATCGGCCGCCCGCGGCAGATCTACACCGGCGTCGTCACCCGGGACTACGTGCCCGTCGAGGCCCGCTGAGCGGCCCGCCCCGCGCGCCACGCTCCACGTACGAAGAAGCGCCCCGCGACGGATCCCCCCACGGGTCCGGCACGGGGCGCTCCCGTTTCCCGGTACGGATCCCCCCACGGGTCCGAACCGGGCGCTTTCAGTGTGGCGTGTCCAGTGTGGCGCGTCGCAGCCGGGACGAGAAACCGGGAGGGCCGCTCAAAGCTCCCCGGCGTCGCCCCGGCGACGCAACCCGGACCGTCCCCCAAGACGGTCCGTACTGCACTCCCCAGCACCCGCTCCGCCGGGAGCGGGGTGCTCAAGACATAAGACCCACGAACCACCGTAATGGTTACGTTCCAAGCTATGTGATCTACGTCTCGGAAGGGAAGCTGTTTCCGCAGGCTACCCCGCTCGCGGCCGGTTCGGGGCGATCCCGTAGCGTGCTGTCTCTTCTTGAGGGGCGGAGCACATGGCAGACAACGCGGCGCAGGTCCGGAACATCGTCGTGACGGGGGGAGGCACGGGCATCGGTCTGGCCGTCACGACGCGGTTCGCGGAGGCCGGCCACCATGTCACCATCGTGGGCCGGCGCCGCGAGGTGCTGCACGCCACCGCGGCCGACCTGCGGTCCCAGCGCGGCCTGGACGTCACCCCCGTGGTGTGCGACCTGGCCGACCCCGACGACGTCGAGAGAGCGCTGCCGCAGCTGCCGGAGCGGGTGGACGTGCTGGTCAACAACGCCGGCAGCCGCGAGCTCGCCACCGGCGCCGGCCCGCACGGCCTGCTGGCCCGCTGGCGCGGCGACTTCGAGCGCAACGTGCTGACCGCCGTGCTCATCACCGAGTCGCTGCGCGACCGGCTCACCCACGACCAGGGCCGCGTGGTCACCGTCACCTCCGTCGCGGCGCTGCGCGGCGGCGGCTCCTACGGCGCCTCCAAGGCCGCCCTGCACGCCTGGAACCACTCCCTGGCGGCCCAGCTCGGCCCGCAGGGCATCACCTGCAACATCGTGGCGCCGGGCACGGTCGCCGGCACCGAGTTCTTCGGCTCGCGGCTCAACGAGGCCGAGCTGACCCGGCGGGCCGGCCGCACCCTGGTCGGCCGGGTCGGGCGGCCGGCGGACGTCGCGGCGGCCGTGCTCTTCCTCGCCTCGCCCGAGGCCGGCTTCATCACCGGCGAGATCCTCCAGTGCAACGGCGGCGAACTCCTCGGCCGCTGAGCGCCCCGCCGGTCCGCCCTCCGGCCCGGCCGGTTCGCGGGGTGGCCGTCCGGTTCGCGGGGTGGCCGTCCGGTCGCTTCCAGCCGCCGTACGGGCCCGGTAGCAGCCGCCGCCGGGCCCGTACTGCCTGGGGACTACTCCGGCATTGCCCCTGAGGATGACGTTCCCTGGGGATTTCCGGAGAGATCCCTGAAGCGCGGGAAACCCGCTTGCCCCCGCCCGCGCGGCGCTGCGAGCGTTGAGGAGCGGAGGCGGGAAGAGGGGCGGCGGAATGGATGTTGCACTGAGTGTGTCGTCACTGGACTTCACCTCCGGGCTCGCCGAGTACCTCCGCGGCGGGCACGTCATATGGGCGTACGCGCTGCTGGCCCTGACCACGGCCCCGCCGCTCGTGCCGAACTCCGTGCTGCTCGTGACCGGCGGCGTCATGGCGGCCGAGGGGCACCTGAATCTGGCGCTGGTGCTGCTCGTGGTGGCCGCGAGCGCGGTCCTCGGCGACATGGTCATCCACCGCAGCGGCCGGGCGCTCAGCGGCCGGGTGCTGGACCGCATGCGCCGCCGCCCGCGCCGGGCCGCGCTGCTGGGCTGGGCCGCGGTGCGCATACAGCGCCACGGCGTGCCGTTCGTGATCGGCGTGCGCTTCCTGCCCAGCGGCCGCGTTATCGGGGGCCTCGCGGCGGGCGTCGTGCGCTACCCGGCCCGCCGCTACCTGGTCGGCGCCGGCATCGCGGAGCTGGTCTGGGCGTCCTACTCGGTCGGCGTCGGCTACGTCAGCGGACGCGCGGCCTCCAACTCCTTCTACGCCATGTGCCTCGGGCTCGGCGTGTCCCTGCTGGTCGCCGCCGTCGGCACCGGCGCGCAGTGGGCGTCGCGGGCCCGGGAGCGCCGCAGGCCGCGGGCCCCCGGGGAAGCCGCGCGGACCCCGGCCGCCTCCGTGCCCCCGACCCCCTCGACGGTCGTCGCCGCCTCCCTCGCGGTCGAGCCCCCGCCCGCCGAGAGCGGACCGGAGACGTACATCTGCCCGGCGAACGGCGGCCCCGGGACGTAAGGCGTCCCGGGGCGCGGACCCGGCGTGCGAGCGCCGCGCGGACCCGGCGGACGGGCGTGACGCGCCGGCGCCACGCGCGGGCCGGGGGACCGTATCCGGCCCCTACGCATCTCTGCGGCCGCGGTTGCCCGGGCGGCGGGCGCTCCACGCGCGCACCGTGTCGGCGTACCAGTACGGCTTGCCGCCCTCGACCAGGTCGGGGTCCGGCAGGTGTCCGTGCTTGCGGTACGAGCGGACGGTGTCCACCTGCACGCGGATGTGCGCGGCGATGTCCGCGTACGTCCACAAGGTCCGGTCGGTCATGATGCACCTCCAAATGGCGGGGATGTCGATCAGTAACCTTCGTCCGGACAACGACGGGCAGCGGCGGCCGCGTGCGGTTGTCGATCTTCTGTGACACGGAACCCGCGTAACCGTGACAAACGTGGCGATCGGGTTACGCTGTGTGCCGGAGGCGTCCGGTGGGGCGTCACGCGGACCGGGCCGCCACCACCTCCAGGAGATGCGCGGCGACCGCGGTCATCGCGTCGCGGGCCGGGGACAGGTAGCGGCGCGGGTCGACGACGCGCTCGTCCTCGGCCAGGCGCTCGCGGACGGCCGCGGTGAAGGCGATGTTCAGCGCGGTGCCGATGTTGACCTTCACCATGCCGGCCGCGACCGCCGCGCGCAGCTCGCCGTCCGCCACGCCCGAGGAGCCGTGCAGCACCAGCGGCACCGGGACGGCCGTCCGCAGCCTGCCGATCAGCTCCAGGTCCAACCGCGCGGTGCGCTCGGTCATCGCGTGCGAGCTGCCGACCGCGACGGCCAGCGCGTCCACCCCGGTCGCGGCGGTGAAGGCCGCCGCCTCGCCGGGATCGGTCCGCACCCCGGGCGCGTGGGCGCCGTCCTTGCCGCCCACCTCGCCCAGCTCCGCCTCGACCCACACCCCGCGCGCCTGCGCCCACCGGGTGATCCGCGCGGTGGCCGCGACGTTCTCCTCGTAGGGCAGCTTCGAGGCGTCGACCATCACCGAGGACACCCCGGCCGCCACCCCGGCCCGCAGCAGATCCTCGTCCTCCACGTGGTCCAGGTGCAGCGCCACCGGCACCGAGGCGGCGCGGGCGACGGCCGCAGCCGCGGCCACCACCGGCTCCACCCGGCCGCCGTGGAAGCGCACCGCGTTCTCGCTGATCTGCAGCACCACCGGCAGCCCGGTGCGCTCGGCGGCGGCCGTGATCGCCTCGGCGTGCTCCAGCGTGATCACGTTGAACGCGGCGACGCCCCGCCCGGATTCGCGGGCGGCGGCGACGAGCGCGGAGGTGGCGGCGGCAGGCATGGACGTCCTCGGTTCGGTGGGGTGCGGGGCGGTCGGCAGGGGCGGGCGGGGGAGTGGGCGCGGCGGGCCGGGCAGGCCGGGGGCGCCGGCCGTGGGGACCTTCGGTCAGGCCAGGATCACCGAGCGGGTCAGGTTCCGCGGCCGGTCCGGGTCGTAGCCCTTGGACTCGGCGACGGCCACGGCGAGCCGCTGCGCGCGGATCAGGTCGGCGAGCGGGTCGGCGAGCGGACTGGCCTCCAGCCGGCCGCCGACGCCCGCGACGTCCTCCGCCAGGCCCTCCGGCAGCGGGCCGAACGACCACACCGCGCGGCCCGGCCCCGTGATGCTGATCGGACCGTGCCGGTACTCCATCGCCGGGTACGCCTCGGTCCAGGCCCCCGCGGCCTCGCGCATCTTCAGCGCGGCCTCCTGGGCGAGCCCGTAGGTCCAGCCGGTGCCGAGGAAGGTGAACTGCTCGGCGTCCACCAGTCCGGCGGGCAGCTCGGCGGCGACGGCACGCTCCGCGTCGGCCACCGCGGCGGTCAGGTCCTCGCCGAGGTGGGCGCGCAGCAGGGCGAGCACCGTCGTGGCGAACCGGGTCTGCACGACGGACTGCTCGTCCGCGAAGTCCAGCACCACGACCTGGTCGGCGGCGGTCATCACCGGGGTCGACGGGTCCGCGGTGATCGCCGTCACCGGGACGGAGCCGCGCAGCTGCTCGCACGCCCGCAGCACCTCGGTGGTGGTGCCGGAGCGGGTGATCGCCAGCACCCGGTCGTAGCCGCGGCCGAAGGGGAACTCCGAGGCGGCGAAGGCGTCGGTCTCGCCGTGCCCGCCCCGCTCGCGCAGCGCCGCGTAGGACTGCGCCATGAACCACGAGGTTCCGCAGCCGATCACCGCGACCCGCTCGCCGGGGGCGGGCAGCTTCGCGCTCTCGGCCGGCGCGAGCGCGACGGCGCGCCGCCAGCACTCGGGCTGCGTCGTGATCTCGGTGGTGGTCAGGCTGGACGACGCTGACATCGAAGCTCCTCACAGGTGACAGGCGCGGACCGCGGCCCGGGTCCGGCGCGCTCGTGCTCACGTCAGTGTAGATGAGCAATCCTGCTCGAAACGAGCATCTAACGAACAGAAATGCGCAGAGGTGTGAGACGGGCGTGGGGAGTGCGTCCCGTCGGGCCTGCTCGGGGCGGCGACCTCCCGCCGCTCGCGTGACCGTGCGCGGCCCTGGAGGCGGGCATGCGGGAGCGCCCGCCGGACGGTCGGCGGGGGAGGGCGAAGGGCCGGCGGGGAGGTCGGACGGGCGGCGCCGCGGTCGGCGCTGCGGCACTCGGACGGAATGCGGCACTCGGGCGGAATGCGGCGGCCGGGCTGGGTGCGGCGGCCGTATCGGATGCGGCGGTGCGGCGACCGCGGGTCAGGGGCGGGCGGCGGTTCGGGGCGGGCGGCTCGGGGCGCGTCGGGTCAGTTGCCCGCGAGCTGGTCGGTCGCCGCCCGGCTCGCCCGCGCCGTACGCAGCAGGAAGTCGGCTATCACCGACAGGTCGTCGTCCTCGATCTGGGCGCAGATGTCCTCCATCGCGCCGGCGAGCCCCGCGTACAGGCGCGCCACCTCGGCCTCGCGCTCCTTGATGACCTGTACGAGGATGGCCCGACGGTCGGTCGGGTTGGGGGTGCGCACGACCCAGCCGCCGCGTTCCAGCCGGTCGAGGACGCCGGTGAGGGTGGCCGGGTGCAGACCCGCGCGGCGGGCGAGCGCGGTCGGGCCGATGGGCCCGTAGCGGCTGATCAGGTCCAGGCACTCCAGGTCCGCGTCCCGCAGGTCGAGGTGCGCGCCCACCTGGTGGTTGAGCAGCGCCATCTGGATGCCGACATCGCGCAGGCCGTCCCTGATCCGGTTGGTCAGCCGCCGGCGGCGCCGTGCCGCGGCCGCCGCCGTGGCCGTCGCGGGCGCGTCCCCGGGCAGTGTGGAATCCATACGCAACGATCCCTCGCATCGCTCGCTTCAACTCCGAGTCAAGGCCCATGACTCAGGCGCATACAGTCTCACAGCAGGCTTTCCGGCCCGTAGTCATTGACCCAAACATTCGTGCCCGGTCCTGTCGGGGGTGGCGGGAGAAGGCGCAGGTGGCGCAAGGGGTTCACGGGCTCACCCGGGTGCCGCGGCGGGGGTGGGGCGGGGGTGCGCCCGGCTGGGGAAGCCGGCCGGGAGGCGCCCGGGAACACCGGCGGCGGCCACGCCGCAAGGCTCCCGCGGGCACCGCCGGCGGCTCCCGCGGAGCCCCGCCGGCGGGTCCCCCGAGCCCCGCCGGCGGGTTCCGGCGGGCGAGGCCCGGCGCCCCGCCGCGGGCCTGCTCGCGGGTCGGGACGCGCGCCGTCAGATGCCGCAGGGCCCCGTCTCGTCGGCCAGGCCCCGCGCCAGTTCCGCCCGGACCGTGCGGCAGGAGCGGGCGATCAGGCGCGACACGTGCATCTGCGAGATGCCGAGCCGGTCGGCGATCGCGCTCTGCGTCATCCCGCAGAAGAACCGCAGGTAGAGGATGTGGCGCTCGCGTTCGGGCAGCCGGCACAGCGGCGGCTTGACCGACTCGCGGTCCACCACCACCTCGATCGCCGGATCGGGCGCGCCCAGCGTCTCGCCGAGCGGCAGCGGCAGCGTGTCCGCGGGACGGCCGCTCTGGCGCTGTGCGTCCAGCGACAGGGAGCTGAAGCTCTCCAGCGCCGCGAGGCCGTCCGCGGCCTCCTGCTCGGTCAGCTGCGCACGCGCGGCGATCTCGGCGGTCGTCGGCGCCCTGCCGTCGGTCTCCTGGGCCAGCTCCAGGCTCGCCGCCCGCACCCGCGCCCGCAGTGCCTGGACCCGGCGGGGTACGTGCACCGACCACAGGCAGTCGCGGAAGTGGCGCTTGATCTCGCCGTCTATGGTCGGCACCGCGTAGCTCTCGAACGCCGCGCCGCGCTCCGGGTCGTACCGCGTCACCGCCTTGACCAGGCCGAGCGCGGCGACCTGGCGCAGGTCGTCGAGCGACTCGCCGCGGTTGCGGTAGCGGGAGGCGAGCCGGTGCGCCATCGGCAGCCAGGCGGTGGCGATCTGCTGGCGCAGCTCCTCCTTGGCCCGGCCCTCCGGCATGCGGGCCAGGCGGCGGAACGCCTCGGTGGTGTCCGGCGCGTCGTCGTGGGGGTGTCCGGTGCGGGGGCGCCGGGCGGGACCGGTGGGCCGGTTCCGCCCGGACGTGGCATCTGCGGTCCGAAGCACGACAGTGGTGTGCCCGGCGGCCGGACCGTGAAACCTTTTGCGGCTTCTGTGTCTGTTTGTGAGCAGTGGGTGCGGGCGTCGGGCGAGTGCGGGCGTCGGGCGAGTGCGGGCGTCGGGCGCGCGCGGAGGCGGGGGGCCGCCGCGCGCGGAGGCGGGGGGCGCGGCCCGGTGGGATCATCGGAGAGGGACACCTCCAGGAGGAGGCAACCGCTCATGCTTCCCTCACACGGGTCACACCGGTCGTATCAGCCGCGCCTGCCGGCGCCAGGGCGGGCCGGGGCCACCGGAGGCCGGCGTCGCGCCGCTCCCGCGGCTGCGGGTGACGGCGGGCTGGCCGCAGGACCACGTCCTGGTCCTGACCCTCGCCGGCGAGGTGACCGTGCACCGCCGCACCCTGCTGCGGCGGTCGCTCGCGGACGCCGTGGCGGCGCGTCCCGCCCTTCTCGTGGTCGACCTGACCGCCCTCGGCTTCTGCGACTCGACCGTGCTCAACGCGCTGCTGCGCACCCGCGTCGACGCCAGGTCCGCCGGGGTGCCGCTGGTCCTCGCCGGTCCGCCGCCGCAGGCGGTGCGGCTGCTGCGGCTCACCCGCACCGAGGAGGTCTTCACCGTGCGCCCGACGCTGCGGGCCGCGCTCGCCGTACGTCCGCCGGTCCACCGCGGGGCCGGCCGTTCAGGCGGCCCGCCGGGCGACCACTGAGGCCGCCGCGTCCTCCCGGGACTGTCTCCTTCTCCCGGCCGCGCCGTGGCGTGGAGCCGCCCGCGGCGCGGCGCGTGGTGCGCCGTGCCGCGGGCGGTCGTCGGCAGAGGGGCTCCCCTAGATGAGTAAGTCCGAAGTCTGGGGGTTAGTGGTCGTAGGCGATCAGTGATCTGGTGATGGGGCTTCCGGTGTTGCGGTTGTGCCAGATGGCGGTGGTCAGGGCGAGGATGCGTTGGCCGATGCGGGCCAGGACTCCTTCTGGTGTTCTGGCGCCGTGGCGTTCGAGGTCGAGTTGGCCTTTGAGGGTGTCGTTGACGGACTCGATGAGCTGCCGGATCGGCTTGAGCAGGTGCTCGTCGGGGCGGGGTTTGCGGTTGCGGTAGCTGGGTCTGATCAGGGTCAGGCCCAGCTGCGCCAGGTGGGCGTCGAGCTGGTGGGAGACGTAGCCCTTGTCGCCGATGATGGTCTGCCCGGGGTGGGTGGCCGGCAGGTCGGGGTCGCGGGTGAGCATGTCGGCCAGGACTTCGCGTTCGTCGACCTTGGGGTTGGCCAGAGCCCAGGCGATGGGCAGTCCGCCGGGGGTGCACATCAGGTGCAGACGCAGGCCCCAGAAGAACCGTGAGTGCGAGGGGCAGTAGCCGTAGCCGGCCCATCCGGCCAGGTCGGAGCGTTTGGCCGTCGGGCGGGAGCGGGCGCATTCCACCGGTGTGGAGTCCACGACCCACACGTCGTCGTGCCACAGGTCGCTGTCGCGGGCCAGTGTGCGGATGAAGCGGCTGATCAGGGTGTTCGCGGCGCGTAGGCGTTTGTTGTAGCCGGACTGGCCGGGCAGGTAGGGGAACTCGGCCGACAGGTGGGTGCGGGTGTAGCGCAGCCATCTGGCCTCGGAGACGAAGCCGAGCAGTGCCTGCATGACCGCCAGCGTCAGCAGTTCGGCGTCCGACAGTCGGGGCGGGCGTCCTGAGCGCCGCGATCCTGCCAGACAGTCATCGATCTTCACGTAGAGTGCTGTCGCGAGGGCCTTGAGGTTTGTCGTCACACACAAACAACGAGGCCCTCGCGCCTTTGCACCCTGAAGACTTCGGACTTACTCATCTAGGGGTGGATACCTTGAGGGTGACGCCCCCTGCCGCTGTGCGAGCCTCCTACTGGTAGGTGACGGTGATCGGGCTGTGCACGTTGTGCCTGGGCAGGGTCACCGTGAGGATTCCGGTGGCGCTGTCCCAGTGGTAGTCGTGCGCGGTCAGCCGCACGTTGGACGCGGTGACCTTGGTGGGCGCGTGCGCCGTGCCGAGCAGCGACAGCGTCCACTGCCGGCTCTGTACCTGGCCGTGGAAGCCGCCGTGCGCCCCGCCGATCGTGACGGTGTGCCGCGCGCCGTTCTGGGCGTACTGGACGGTCGTCGTGGCGCTGTGGCCGGGCTGGGCCGCCGCCTTCGTGCCGTCGTCCTCGTAGAGGCGGTACGAACCGGAGGCGCCGGTGGCGATGCTCAGGGTCACGTCGGTCAGCGGGTTCTTGTCGTCGCTGGAGACGTTCGTGGTGCGGGTCGGCAGGATGCCGCCGGCCTTGACGAACACCGGCATCGAGTCCAGGCCGGTGGTGACGTCCTGGGTGGTGCCGCCCTGGTAGGTCTTGCCGGTGAAGTAGTCGGTCCACTGGCCGGGCGGGAACCACACCGAGGTCGTCGCCGTCGTGCCCGGCGTGGTCACCGGGGCGACCAGGACGTTCGAGCCGTAGAAGTACTCGCTGCCCGCAGTGGCGTACGCCTGCGCCTCGTCCGGGTACTCCAGGTACGTCGGGCGGACGATGGGCACGCCGGTGGTCGCCGCCTCCTCCGCGAGGGAGTAGGTGTAGGGGACCAGGTTTTCGCGGAGGTTGAGGAACTTGTCGGCGGACTGGCGGGCCTGGGCGCCGTACTGCCAGGGCAGCCGGTCGCTGTGGTTGCTGTGCAGCCGGTCGATCGGCTGGAAGGCGCCGAACTGCACCCAGCGGGCGTACAGGTCGTCGGGCAGCTTGTGGGTGGTGTGCGTGCCGCCGCCGTCGGTGTACGTCTCGGAGCCGGTCAGCCCCGTGGTGTCGTTGTGGCCGCCGATGTCGTGCGTGATGGCGGCCATGCCGGTCGCGGCGGACTCACCGGGGGTGTAGCCCACCTCCAGCTTCAGGGTGCCCCAGGTGGAGGAGGTGTCACCGGTGAAGTGGACGGTGGTGCGCTTGTCCGCCCACGGCCCGGTCGGCAGCCCGGCCTGGCCGCTGTCGCCGGCCGCCTGCAGCGAGCCGTAGGCCCGCGACAGCACGAAGCCGCGGCCGAGCGTCTTGCCGGTCATCGTGGCGTACTGCTGGTTGATCCACGCGTCCGGCGTCACGCCCGGCATCGACGACTGGGAGGCGTCGCAGCACCAGTCCAGCCACCAGAAGTCGTTGCCCTGCTGGTCCATCTGCCGGTGCAGGTCCAGGTACGCCTTCAGCTGGTCGGGGTCGCCGAAGTCGAAGGTGTAGCAGTTGTTCTGGACCGAGGCGCCGCCCGCGCAGCCGCCCGGCGTCAGCTTGCCCTTGGCCGTGGCCTGCGCCTGGGCGAACTGCGGGTCGGAGGCGAGGATGCTGGGGTGCACGTTCAGCGTGTTGTGCAGGCCCTGGTCGGCCGACCAGTCGAAGAACCCCTTGGGGTCGGGGAACCTGCCCCGGTCGATCTCCCAGCCGCTCCAGTCGTTCACGGCCTTGTAGTCGGTGTCGGTCACCAGCACGTCCAGCGGGACGCCCTCGGAGCGGAACGCCGGCAGGATCGTGTTCTCGTAGTCGGCCGCGGTGCGGTCGATGTACTCCGAGTACCACACGCCGTACGCCCACTGCGGCAGCAGCGCCGGCGGGCCGGTGAGGGTGGCGAGGTCGCCCAGGCCCTGCTTGTAGTCGTGGCCGTAGCCGAACACGTAGCCGTCCTGGTAGGGCGCGCCGCCGTGCGAGGGCCGCTGGGTGACCTTCTGCTCGGCGACGTCGTACAGCGCCGACGGCGTGTCGTCCAGCAGGTACCAGCCGTCCTTGTTGAGCAGGCCGGGCGTGGTCACCGGGGCGGGGCCGTTTCCGGTCACGCCGTCCAGGCCGCGCCGGTAGCCGCCGAGCGCGAGGTGCGGCTGCGGGGCCGCGGCGCCCGGCGCGGCCAGCGAGACGGTGTCGAGGTTGACGTGGCAGCTGCCGGCGTCGGGGCAGCTCAGCGTGACGTCGTCCTCGCCCGCCTTCAGCGCGACGGGAACCGAGGCGGTCTGCCAGTCGTTCCAGTCGGTAGTGGCCGGAAGACTCAGCGTGGCGGTGGCGCCGCCCGCGGAGACGGCCGCGGTGCGCGTCTGGTGCAGGCCGTCCCCGCCGCTGCCGTTGGCGTAGCGCACCCGCAGGGTGTACGTGCCGTCGGAGGGCACGCCGACCAGGTGGGTGGTCAGGCTCGACCCCTGGTTCAGCTCGGCGACGAACCCGGTGCCCGCGTAGCCCTGGTGGTCGGTGGCGACGCCCGCGCTGCCGCTGATCCGGCCGTCCTCGGCCTCGCAGCTGGCGCCGAGCAGGCAGTCGGGGATCGCGGTGGTGGAGGCCCCCGGGTACGGGGCGCCCGGAGCGACCAGCGCGACGCTGTCGAGGTTGACGTTCCCCGAGTCCGAGGCGGTGCGGGTCAGCGCGATCGTGTGCCGGCCCGCGGTGAGGTCGAGGGCCGCGCCGACCACGTTCCAGGTGTCCCAGTTCGCGGTCGTCGGCAGGGTCAGCTGCTGCGCCGCGCCGCCGTCCACCGTCAGGGTCAGCGTCCGGGCCTCGTTCTTGCCGTCGCCGCCCTGGGAGTTGGCGTACCGCAGGTCGAACTGGTAGCGGCCCGCGGTTTTGACATCGATGTCGGCGGACGCGGAACTGCCCGTGCCCGAGAAACCGGCGGCGAAGCCGGTACCGGTGTGGCCGGTGTGGTCCGACGCCACGGACACGCCGTTCAGGCTGAGGTTCTCGCCCTCGCAGAGCGCGCCCAGCGAACAGGTCAGCAGCTGCCACGGCGTGGCGGTCACCGGGGTGCCGCCCGCCGTCAGCTGCACGGAGAGGTTGGAGGCGTCGAACGCTCCCGCGCCCAGCTTGTACTTCAGCACCACCGCGCTGGTCCTGATGGTCAGCCAGCCGTCGGCCTTCTTGGCGGTGTACGCGGCGGGGGCGAAGCCGTCGCGTCCGATCGCGTTGAAGGTGGGGTCGTCGGTGAACTTCCCGTCGCCCGCGTACTCGGTGCGGATCAGCGTGGGCGAGAGGATCTCGAAGCGGGCGTCCCCGGCGGAGACGGTGGGGATGCGGTGGGCGTGCCCGGCGGAGCCGGACGTGGCGGCCGAGGCCGCCGCCGACGCGCTGCCGGCGGCCGCGGGGCCTGCGCCGGCGAGCGTGACGGCGGCGCCGACGGCCAGCGCGGCGGCAGCCCCGAGCTGCCGTCGCGCCGATCTGAGGCGTCGCATCCGTGATGCGGCTTTCATGGACAACTCCGATCTGTATCGGACGCACGGCCCGTCCATGCCGTGCCGTTCCTCGCGCGCACCGGCCTTGCAACGTTGGAAAACCGGGTTCGCGGTGGCATGAGAGCACGTCGCGGGGGCGATGTCCATAAGCGGGAGCAATCACGCCGCAACTGACCGCGGGTCATACGCCCTGCTCATGGGGGTGGCGCCCGCGGGCGCGGCGGCGTGTGCGCTAGGAGTCGCGCCGGGCGAGTTCGGGGATGATGCCTCCGGCCAGGACGGCGCGGCGGCGGCCGTCGGACAGCCGGTGACGCACGTCGTAAACCTGATCCCTGGTCATGTTGCACAGCCGCAGGGCGGGTTCGGCGCCGGGTGCGAGGGCGGCGTGCGCGCCCTCCAGGCGGAGGCGGTCGCCCTGCTCGACGCGGTCGTAGTCGGCCGGGTCGGCGAACTCCAGGGCCAGCACGCCGAAGTTCGCCAGGTTCTGCCAGTGGATGCGCGCGTAGGACTTGGCGACGACGGCCCTCAGGCCCAGGTGGCGCGGGGTGATGGCGGCGTGCTCGCGGGAGGAGCCCTGGCCGTAGTTGTCGCCGCCCACCACGAAGTGGCCTCCCTCGTCCCGTACCGCCGCGGCCCGCTCGGGATAGCCGGGGTCGATGCGGGTGAACGTGAACTCGGCCAGCTTGGGGATGTTGGAGCGATACGGCAGGGCCTTCGCGCCCGCAGGGGAGATCTCGTCGGTCGAGACGTTGTCGCCGACCTTGAGCAGGGCCGGGCCCTCGATCACATCGGGCAGCGGTTCGGCGGGCGGCAGTCCGCTGATGTTGGGGCCGCGCTCCAACTCCACCAGCGCCGCCTCCTCCGGCGGTGCGGGCGGCTGGAGCATCGCGGTGTTGACGGCCGCGTGTTCGGGAAGGTCCGGCCGCGGATACCGGACGTGACCCGCCGCGGCCCACTCACGGGGGTCGGTGATGACGCCGGTGAGCGCGGAGGCCGCGGCGGTCTCCGGCGAGCACAGCCACACCGCGTCGTCCTCGGTGCCCGACCGCCCAGGGAAGTTGCGCGGGAACGTCCGCAGACTGTTGCGGCCGGCCGCCGGCGCCTGGCCCATGCCGATGCAGCCCAGACAGCCCGCCTGGTGGATGCGCGCGCCGGCCGCGATCAGGTCGAAGGTCGCGCCGCGGCGGGTGAGGTCCTGGAGGATCTCGCGCGAGGTCGGGTTGACGTCGAAGCTCACCGCGTCGTCGGTCTGCCGGCCCTTGGCCATCGCGGCGGCCACGGCGAAGTCCCGCAGCCCGGGGTTCGCCGAGGAGCCGATGACCGCCTGGCCGATCGGCTCGCCCGCGACCTCGCGCACCGGCACGACGTTGCCGGGGGAGGTGGGGCGGGCGATGAGGGGTTCGAGCGCCGACAGGTCGATCTCCTCGTCCAGGTCGTACACGGCCCCGGACTCCGGGACGATCTCGCGGAAGTCCTCCTCGCGGCCCTGGGCGCGCAGGAAGTCCCGCACCGCGTCGTCGGCGGGGAACACCGTGGTGGTCGCTCCCAGCTCCGCGCCCATGTTCGCGATGACGTGCCGGTCCATCGCGGTCAGCCCGGCCAGTCCGGGGCCGTGGTACTCCAGGATGCGGTCGACCGCGCCCTTCACCCCGTGCCGGCGCAGCATCTCCAGCACCACGTCCTTGGCGCTCACCCACTCCGGCAGGTGCCCGGTCAGCCGCACGCCCCACACGCGCGGCATGGTCACGTGCAGCGGGCGGCCCGCCATGGCCAGCGCGACCTCCAGCCCGCCGGTGCCGAGCGCGAGCATCCCGACGGACCCCGCGGCGCAGGTGTGCGAGTCGGAGCCGGCCAGGGTCATCCCGGGAACCCCGAAACGCTGCATGTGCGTCGGGTGCGAGACGCCGTTGCCGGGCTTGGAGCACCAGAGGCCGAAGCGGCGCGCCGCCGAGCGCAGGAAGGCGTGGTCCTCGGCGTTGCGCTCGTCGGCCTGCAACAGATTGTGGTCGACGTACTGCACGCTGGTGCGCGTCCTGACCCTGTCCAGCCCGAGCGCCTCCAGTTCCTGCATCACCAGCGTGCCGGTGGCGTCCTGGGTCAGCGTCTGGTCGACGGCCAGACCGATCTCCGAGCCGGGCTCGGTCCTGCCCTCCACCAGGTGCTCGCCGATCAGCCGGTGCGCGACCGTACCGCCAGGTGTCCGCTTCGCGACCATGGGGGCTCCTTCCCCGGCGTGTGCGCTGTGGAGCGTGGGCGCGCGGGTGCGCGAGGCCGCCCCGGCACGTCCCGGCACGTCCCGGCACGTCCCGGCACGTCCCGGCACGTCCCGCACCACGCGTGCCCCTGGCGTTCGCGGGCAAACGGCTCGGCGCCGGCCCACCCTTCCGCGCCGACACGGCCGAAACCGCCCGGTTCCGCCCCTTTCCGTCACGGTTTGCCCCTGGCCTTGGCCTGCCCGTGGTGGAAAAATCGGGGGAGAGTTCTTCCGTCCGGAGGGGGTTCCCCTGAGGAGGAGCCGTGTCCACGTCATTGCCCGGCCGTCACGCGTCTCCCGCGCGGCCCGCACGCCGGCGCTATAGCGTCACCGTGCCGCACGGGCGGGGCGGGCACGCGCCGCCGGAAACGGTCGTCGTCCACCTGACCGCCGAGGTGGGTCCGGGGGGAGACCCGGTGTACTGCGACGCCACCGGGGAGTTCCGCGTCCAGATCGCCGACGGGGCCGCGTGGCCGCTGACGTCGGACGAGGACTGCGGCTGCCGTCGCTGCTACCAGGCCGTACCCCTCGGGTGACGTTCCGCCCCTATACGTGACCACCATCCGGCGACCGCTGTTTTCAGCCAACGGGACCGGAGCCGGCGCTGCTGGCCGGATCGTCGCCACCCATGGTCGGGCCGCCCGGCCGTGGCGCCGGCGAATCCCTCGGACAAGGGGCTGAACTGCGACGATGCGCCCCGCTGTGGTGCGGGGCGCATCGTCGGTCGGCGCGCCCCCGGCAGGACTCGAACCTGCGGCCAAGCGCTTAGAAGGCGCCTGCTCTATCCGCTGAGCTACGGGGGCCGGACAGTGGCCGCGGCTGTCTCCGCCCCTGGGTGGTTCCGTGACCTCGTATCGGGTCAAGGATAGGGCGTCATACGCCTGCTGCCGGGCGCTTCACCCGCGTGACACGTTGTGGAGGTTCGGTGAAGCGGTCCGATAATCGCAGGCGTCTGCGGAAGGTGCATCGCTTTTGACGCGTCGAAATGCTGCTGTTGTGCACTCGTTATGCCGATGGCTCATTCTGTCCCCTGGCTCCCGCTCGTCACATGGGGGCACCGGGCGGCCGAATAGGGCAAGCTACGCGGAATAAGCTTCAAAATTGCCGCAATATGGGGCATTCTGCCATTGTGGTGATCTTGGACGTACGGCCCGAGCTGCTCGACGCGCTGTCTGCCCTGCGTGATCGTGTCGACGCCGCACGCTTCCCCTTCCCGCTGCCGGGGGCTGCCCGGGCCCGCCGTACCCGCCTGGAGCTGCTGACCCAGCTCGACGACTATCTCGTTCCCCGGCTCACCGCGCCGGAAGCGCCGCTGCTGGCCGTCGTGGGCGGGTCGACCGGGGCCGGAAAATCCACTCTGGTCAATTCTCTCATCGGCCGCAGGGTCAGTGCCCCCGGGGTGCTGCGCCCCACCACCCGCACTCCCGTTCTGGTCTGCCACCCCGAGGACCGCGCCTGGTTCGCCGACCCACGGGTGCTGCCGCGGCTGAACCGCGCCTGGGCGGTGCGGCAGCGCTCGCGCGCCGACGAGGACGCGCACGACCGCGGCGACCACGACCGCGGCGACCACGACCGCGGCGACCACGACCGCGGCGGCGATCGGCCCGGCGGCCGGCGGCCCGAACTGCGCCTGGAGACCGACGACTCGCTGCCCCGCGGCCTGGCGCTGCTCGACGCCCCCGACATCGACTCCCTCGTCGAACGCAACCGCGAGCTGGCCGCCGAACTCATCTGCGCCGCCGACATCTGGATTCTCGTCACCACCGCCGCGCGGTACGCCGACGCGGTGCCCTGGCACCTCCTGCGCGCGGCCCGGGACTACGACGTCACGCTGGCCACCGTCCTCGACCGGGTCCCGCACCAGGTCGCGGACGAGGTCGGCGGTCGCTACGCCGCGCTGCTGGCCAAGGCGGGGCTCGGCGACGTGCCCCGCTTCACCGTCCCCGAGCTGCCGGAGTCCGCGGCCGGCGGCGGCCTGCTGCCGCAGACCGCGGTCGCCCCCTTGCGCGCCTGGCTGGCGCACTGCGCCGACGACCCCGCCGCCCGGCAGCTCGCCGCCCGCCGGACCGCGGTCGGCACCCTCGACTCGCTGCGCACCCGGCTGCCCGCGCTGGCCGCCGCCTCGGCCGCCCAGCACGCCGCCGCGGTCCGGCTGGCCCGGGCCGTCGAGGACGCCTATGAGCTGGCCGCCGTGCGGATCGGCGACGCCGTCGCCACCGGGACCACGCTCGCGGGTGAGGCGCTGGCCCGCTGGCACGGCTATCCCGCCTGCGGCCCAGACGCACTCCAGCAGGCGCTCACCGAGGAACTCTCCGCCCTGCTGCGGACCGAGGTCGACACCGCCGACGAGACCATCGCCGAGACCTGGCGCGGGGACCCCGCCGGAGCAGCCCTCCTGGACGAGCCCGGCTCGCGCCCCGACCGCGAGCAGGTGGCCGTCGCCGCCCGCATCGACAAGCGGGTCCGCCGCTGGCGCAAGGGCGTCACGACCCTCGCGTACACCGAGGTCAGGGCCGGGCGCACGGGGGACCGCCCGCCCGCCGACCCCGAGGCCGTCACGGCGCTGCTCATGACGACCGTGCTCGGCGGACGCCGCGGTCGCGCCGCCGGGGAACTGCTCGCCGAGACGGTCGGCGCGCAGTCGGCGCTCTCCCTGTGTGACGCCGCGGGGGACCTGCTCGACGACACGGTCGCCGGCCTGCTGCGTGCCGAGCGCGAACGGCGCCTGGGCCCCGTCGACGACCACGACGTCACCGCCGCCCAGCAGTCCGCCCTGATCGCCACCGTGTCCGTACTGCAGAAGGAGAGGTGACCGGGTGAGCAGCGCCCGCACGTCCTCCCGCACATCCTCCGGCGCCCCGGCCCGCACACCGTCCGCGGCGCCCGCACCGCCGGGCCGGCGCGGGCGCACCGATCCCCTCACCGCGCGGGCCGACGCGCTGAGCGAGCTGCTGGGCCTGTCGCGCACCCGGATCAGCCCGGACGTGCTGGCCGAGACGGGCGAGCTGCTGGCCCGGGTCGGCGAGCGGCGGCGCCTGTCGCTCGACCACACGGTGGTGGCCGTGGCAGGGGCGACCGGCAGCGGGAAGTCCACCCTCTTCAACGCGCTGACCGGTCTGGACCTGTCGCCCACCGGTGTGCGGCGTCCGACCACCGCCCGGCCGATCGCCTGCGCGTGGCAGCCGGAGCGCGCGGCGGGGCTGTTGGACCGGCTGGGCGTGGCCCCGCAGGACCGCTATGCCAGATACGGGCGCCTGGAGGGCCCGGCTTCCGGGTGGGGCGGGCCGGAGTCGGGCCATGTCCACTCTTCAGTTGGCGGCGGCGCCGGGGCCGGTGGAACTCGCGGCGGAGCCGAGGAGCGAAGCCTCGAAGGGCTGGTCCTCATCGATCTGCCCGACCACGACTCGGCCGCGGCCGGGCACCGCGAGCAGGTGGACAGCCTGCTGCGGCTCGTCGACGTCGTCGTCTGGGTGCTGGACCCGGAGAAGTACGCCGACGCGGCACTGCACGAGCGCTATCTGCGGCCGCTGGCCGGGCACGCCGATGTCACCGTGCTGGTGCTCAACCAGGTCGACCGGCTGCCGGGGGACTCGGCCGACCTGGTACTGGACGACCTGCGGCGGCTGCTCGACGAGGACGGCCTCGCGGTGGGCGAGCACGGGGAGGCGGGAGCCGTCGTGCTCGCGACCTCCGCCCTCACCGGGCAGGGCGTGCCGGACCTGCGCGCCGTGCTGGCCCAGATCGTGGCCGAACGCGCCGCGGCGGTGCGGCGGTTGGCTGCGGACATGGACCGCGCGGCGAGCAGTCTCCAGCCGCTCTACGTCGGCGAGGGCGGCGCCGGGCTCACCGATCCGGCGCGCGAGGAGTTCGTCGACCGGCTCGCGGACGCCGTGGGCGCCTGCGGAGTCGGTCAGTCTGCGGAAAGGGACTGGGGACAAGCGGCCCGGAATGCCTGCGGGACACCGTGGGGCCGGTTGATCGGAGAACGGACCGGCCCCGTCGGCGGTTCCCGATTCGCACGGAAAAAGACCGGTTCACCCCTGCGGGTGACCGGTGCGGGGCCGACGGCGGGCGGCCGTGCCGCCGCCGCAGGAAAGACCCGACTGCCCCCCGGCCCGCGACGGGTTCCGCGCCCGGCCCCCTCTTCTTTTTCTTTCGGGGCGGACTCCCCGGCGATCGGGCCGCGCCCGTTGGCCTCGCGTCCGATCGTCGACGAGGCCGTGCGAGCTCTGTCGGCTGATGCGGCCCGCGGGCTGCCGGCTCCGTGGGCCCAAGCGGTTCGTGAGGCGGCGCGGCGCGGCGGGGCCGACCTGCCGGACGCGCTGGACGCGGTGGTCGAGCGGGCCAGGCCCGGCGCGCCGGAAGGTCCTCGGTGGTGGGCGGCGGCCGGTGCCACGCAGATGTTGTTGATGGCGCTCGGGCTCGCCGGGCTGGTCTGCCTGACGGCTGTGACGACCGGCTGGCTGGTCATGAACTGGTGGATTCCGCTCGCGATGGCCGCGGCCGGCGCGCTGGGCGGTCCGATGGTCGGTCTCGGCTGTCGGATCGCCGCCCGCGGCCCGGCCCGGCGCTACGGACAGGCCGTGGAGCGCCGGCTGCGCGACGCGGCGGCCGACTGCGGCCGGGCCCGGGTCCTGGAACCGGTGGCGGCCGAGCTGATGCGGTACCGCGAGGTCCGCGAACAGTACGCGGTGGTGTCCGGAGCGGCTCCCGGACCCGTCCGTCACCCCTCCGGGTGACGGAGTTATCCACAATGCGGTAGTTGTCCACAGATTTGGTTTGGTCCGTTCAGAAGGGTCGACATTCGAGCACGATGTCCTTGTCGCGTTCCGATCGGGAGCGCGGTCGAGGAAATCCCTTGAAAGGGGAGAGTGCGATGAACGAGACCCTGGTCACCGTCGTGGGAAATGTCGCCACCGAGCCCGAGTCGCAGACGACGGGCGCCGGAGTACAGCTCACGCGTTTCCGGCTCGCGACGGCCACGCGGCGCTACGACGCCGAGCGCGGGGCGTGGACGGACGGGCCGACGAGCTTCTACACCGTGCGCGCGTGGCGCAGTCTCGCCGCCCACGTGAAGGAGTCCGTCGGACTCGGTCAACCCCTGCTGGTGCATGGGCGGTTGAGAATCCGCGACGACGAGAAGGACGGGCGGCGATATCTGTCCGCGGAGATCGAGGCGGTGTCCGTCGGGCACGACCTCAACCGCGGCGTGGCCCGGTTCAGCCGGGGCGGCGCGTCCGCGCCGACGGTGACGGAACGTCAGGAAGGGCCGCCCGCCGGAGTCGAAGCGGTCGCCGTGCCCTGAGCTTCCGGTGTATCCGTTTTCCGCGGTATTTACGCCGCGAATTGAATGGCGGACTTGTCGACAATCAAGGAGGCGTGCCCGTGAAAGCGTAACGATTGCGAATCGGAGCCGGTCCTTTTGCCACCCACCGGTACCGGTGTGACGCGTGGTTCCTAGGATCTGCATGTTCGTAGGCACGGGGGATCGAAGCTGCAGGCGGGGCCGCCCTCGACGACCATGCCTCGCCCGGAGGGGAAAACACATGTTCACTCAGCACAGGCGGAGCGCTGCGCGCATCGCCGCCGCCGGAGCCACCGCGGGTCTGCTCGCGGCCGGCGCACTGGCGGGGGCGGGGGCCGCGTTCGCGGACGGCGCCACACCTTCGTCCGGTGGGGCCACGGCCGTCCTCCAGGGACTGGAGAAGGGCAAGTTCGGCACCGCGATCGTCAAGGACGGCGGCAAGGAGACGAAGTACTCCGCGGGACTGTTCACGATGACGGTGCCCGGTGGCGGGACGATCGAGACCTACTGCATCGACTTCCAGCACCACACCACGGACGGCGCCGGCTACACCGAGGTCGGCTGGAAGAACTCGACGCTGGGCGGCAACCCGGACGCCGGGAAGATCGCGTGGATACTCAACAACTCCTACCCCAAGCTGGACGTGGCGGCCCTGTCCGCCAAGCTCGGCGCGGACGGGGTCAACCTGCCGGAGCCGCTCACCGAGGCCGAGGCTGCCGAGGGGACCCAGGTCGCGATCTGGCACTTCTCCGACCCGACGGTGAAGGTCGAGGCGGTCGACGCGGACGCCAAGGTGCTGTCGGACTACCTCAACAGCCACGCGGTCACGCTGGACGAGCCCAAGCCGTCGGTGACGCTCGATCCCGCGTCCGTCTCCGGCAAGTCCGGTGACCGCATAGGCCCGATCACCGTCCACACCACGGCCGACTCGGTGGACGTGGCGCTCGGCTCCGACGTGCCAGGCCGGGGTGAAGCTGGTCGACAAGGACGGCAAGGCGCTGACCACGGCGAAGGACGGCACGCAGCTGTACTTCGACGTGCCCGCCGGCACCGCGGACGGCTCCGCCTCGGTGAAGGTCTCGGTGACCACCCAGATCTCCATCGGCCGCGCCTTCTCGGCGACCGACACCCCGAGCCAGTCGCAGATCCTGGCTGGTTCCGACAGTGCCACGGTCACCGCCGCGGCCACGCTGACCTGGGCCCGCAAGGGCCCGATCCCGGCGCTGTCCGCACAGGTCGTGTGCGCCAAGGGCGGCGTCGACGTCACCGCCTCGAACAAGGGTGACGAGGACTTCGTCTTCCAGCTCTCTGGCAAGACCTACACCGTGGCGCCGGGCGCGTCCCGGACGGTCACCGTGCCGGTGGCCGAGGACCAGAAGTACAGGATCGACATCAAGCTGCCCAACGGCTCGGTGAAGACCTTCCAGGGCGTGGTGGACTGCAAGACCGCCGCTCCCGCGCCGAGCACCAGCCCCAGCGCTCCGGCCAACCAGCCCTCGCCGGCCGGCGGAGACCTCGCCGAGACCGGTAGCAGCAACGCCACCCCGGTGATCGCGGGCATAGCCGCGGCCCTCGTGGTGATCGGCGGCGGCACCGCGTTCTTCTTCCGCCGCAAGAAGAGCGGCGCGGCCTCCGAGTAGGACCCGCGACCGCACGGCACCCCCTCACCGCCGGGTCCCACCCGGCGGCGAGGGGCCCGGACGGGCGAGCGGGCCAACCCGTTCGCACGGCGGGGTGGACGGCTGGCAAGATGGGGTGTATCTGCCCTCGCGCGGCAGAGCCGCACATTGGCCCTTCTCGAATGCCGGACGGTTTCTCTTGGCTGAGTACATCTACACGATGCGCAAGACGCGCAAGGCGCACGGCGACAAGGTCATTCTCGATGACGTGACGCTGAGCTTCCTGCCGGGCGCGAAGATCGGTGTGGTCGGCCCGAACGGCGCCGGTAAGTCCACCGTGCTGAAGATCATGGCGGGGCTGGAGCAGCCGTCCAACGGCGACGCGTTCCTGTCGCCCGGCTACAGCGTGGGGATGCTCCTCCAGGAGCCGCCGCTGGACGAGTCCAAGACGGTGCTGGAGAACGTGCAGGACGGCGTCGCCGAGACCAAGGCGAAGCTGGACCGGTTCAACGAGATCGCCGAGCTGATGGCGACCGACTACTCCGACGCGCTGCTGGAGGAGATGGGCCAGCTCCAGGAGCAGCTGGACCACGCCAACGCCTGGGACCTGGACGCGCAGCTGGAGCAGGCCATGGACGCGTTGGGCTGCCCGCCCGGCGACTGGCCGGTGACGAACCTGTCCGGCGGTGAGAAGCGCCGGGTCGCGCTGTGCAAGCTGCTGCTCGAGGCCCCCGACCTGCTGCTGCTCGACGAGCCCACCAACCACCTGGACGCGGAGTCCGTGCAGTGGCTGGAGCAGCACCTCGCCAAGTACCCGGGCACCGTCGTGGCGGTCACCCACGACCGGTACTTCCTGGACAACGTGGCCCAGTGGATCCTGGAGCTGGACCGCGGTCGGGCGATCCCGTACGAGGGCAACTACTCCACCTACCTGGAGAACAAGGCGTCCCGGCTGAAGGTCGAGGGGCAGAAGGACGCCAAGCGGCAGAAGCGCCTGAAGGAGGAGTTGGAGTGGGTCCGCTCCAACGCCAAGGGGCGGCAGGCCAAGTCGAAGGCCCGACTGGCCCGCTACGAGGAGATGGCCGCCGAGGCGGACAAGATGCGGAAGCTGGACTTCGAGGAGATCCAGATCCCGCCGGGCCCGCGGCTGGGCGCGATCGTCGTCGAGGTGGAGCACCTGTCGAAGGCGTTCGGGGACAAGGTGCTGATCGACGACCTGTCCTTCACCCTGCCGCGCAACGGCATCGTGGGCGTCATCGGCCCCAACGGCGCGGGCAAGACCACGCTGTTCAAGATGCTGCAGGGCCTGGAGGAGGCCGACTCCGGGAGCATCAAGGTCGGCGAGACCGTGCAGATCTCGTACGTCGACCAGGGCCGGGCCAACATCGACCCGAAGAAGACGCTGTGGGAGGTCGTGTCCGACGGCCTGGACTACATCAACGTCGGGCAGGTGGAGATGCCGTCGCGGGCGTACGTGTCGGCGTTCGGCTTCAAGGGGCCGGACCAGCAGAAGCCGGCCGGGGTGCTCTCCGGCGGTGAGCGCAACCGGCTGAACCTGGCGCTCACCCTCAAGCAGGGCGGCAACCTGCTGCTCCTGGACGAGCCGACCAACGACCTCGACGTGGAGACGCTGTCCTCGCTGGAGAACGCTCTGCTGGAGTTCCCGGGCGCGGCCGTGGTCGTCTCCCACGACCGGTGGTTCCTGGACCGGGTCGCCACCCACATCCTCGCCTACGAGGGCGACTCCAAGTGGTTCTGGTTCGAGGGCAACTTCGAGTCCTATGAGAAGAACAAGGTCGAGCGGATGGGTCCGGACGCCGCGCGCCCGCACCGGGCGACCTACAAGAAGCTGACCCGCGGCTGATGGCTCGGCACGTCTTCCGCTGCCCCCTGCGCTGGGCGGACATGGACGCCTTCGGGCACGTCAACAACGTGGCCTTCCTCCGTTATCTGGAGGAGGCGCGGATCGACTTCATGTTCCGCCTGGCGCCGGGGGAGGGCGCGGCGTCGTTCACCGGCGGGAGCGTGGTGGCCCGGCACGAGATCGACTACCTGCGGCCGCTGGTGCACCGGCACGAGCCGGTCGACGTCGAGACGTGGGTGACCGACATCTCGGCGGCGTCCATGACGGTGCGCTACGAGGTCAAGGACCCCGGGACGCTCTACGCCCGGGCTGCGACGGTCGTCGTGCCGTACAACCTGACGACGCAGCGGCCCCGGCGGATCACCGCGGAGGAGAAGGCGTTCCTGGAGCAGTTCCGCGACGAGGGGGCCGTGGCCGCATGAGCGTGCGGCTCGCCCTGGCCGGGGACGCCGGCGCGGTTCGGGCGGGGGAGGCCGGGATGGCGGCCTTCCTCGGCAGGCTGGTGCGCTGGGACAAGGCGGCGGTGGTCCGGCTGAGGTCGGCCGAGGAGGAGCCGGCGCTCGGGGTGTTCGGACAGCCGCCGTTCGGCTCGGTGCTGGCGGTGCGCAGCATGGCGCTCGGCGGAGCAGGCGTCGGACAGGCGGTCGACGCGACCGTGTCCGCGGGGGAGTTGCTGGAGGCGGTGGCCGCGGCGGCGGACGGCGGCGAGTTCACGGTGCCGGCGTCGGTCACCGGGCCCTCGTGGGCCGGGCTCCTCCCGCCGCGCACCGGCTGGCGGCGTGAAGCCGAACTGGACCCGGCGGCGGTGCGGGAGGCGGCGGCGCGGACGGTCGCGGAGTTCCGGGCGCGGACCGAGGCGCTGGTGCCCGAGCAGCGCACCCGGGCCGGGCTGGACGCGCTGGCGGAGGAGTTGTGGCGCAGGCCGTTGGGCGGCCCGGCGGACGTTCCGCCCGCAGGGGGCGTGGAGGTGCCGCTGCGTCTCGTCCACGCGGCGCACGCGCTCGGTTTCCTGCGGCCGGGCGGACCCGAGCAGGACGCGCCGGCCGTGCTGACGGCCGGACCGTGGCTCAGGCTGCGCACCGGCTACGGCTCGGTCGCGATGCGCACCGCGACCGCGGCGGCGGGCCTGACGGTCTCGCCGCGCTGAGACCGGCGCGGCACGGGACCCGCGCGGCGTAGGCGTACGGACCGACCGCGCAACCGGCGTGGCACCCGCCCGGCCCGGAGGCGGGAGCGGCGCTACGCCGGGTCCGGCCGCTCGGGGGAGGCGGCGTCGTCGGCGGCGGGCCGGGGGCGGGGCGCTTCGGCGTCCGGCCGGTCGGGGCGGACGGCGATGTGGTCCGGCTCCAGTTCGAGCAGCACGCGTGAGCGGATGTCGAGGGCCTCGGTGTAGTCGCGCGGGAGCTGGAGGCGGCCGGCGCGGTCGACGGTGGCGTACTCCCTGGCCACCATGGCCTCCTGGCCGTGACCTCGGTGCGGCGCACGACCTCCGAGGCGGTGCGGCCGTCGCGGATGGCGACGGTGCGCTGCACGGCGCCGGCCACCGCGTGGTCGTGGGTGACCACGACGACGGTGGTGCCCAGCTCCTGGTTGGCGGTGCGGAAGGCGGCGAAGACCTGCTCGCCGGTCGCGGAGTCCAGCTCGCCGGTGGGCTCGTCGGCGAGGACGACCGCGGGGTTGTTGGCGAGCGCCACGGCGATGGCCGCGCGCTGCTGCTCGCCGCCGGACATCTGGGCGGGCCGCCGGTCGCGGCAGTGGCCGACGCCGAGCATGTCGAGCAGGCCGGCGGCCCGCTCGGCGCGCCGGCGGCGGCCGCGTGGGCCGGTGCGGGCGGCGAGCTGCATGGGCAGGACGACGTTCTGGGCGGCGGTCAGGTACGGGAGCAGGTTGCGGGCGGTCTGCTGCCAGACGAAGCCGACGACCTCGCGGCGGTAGCGCAGCCGGGCCGCGGCGTCCATGGCGAGCAGGTCGTAGCCGCCGACCGAGGCGGCGCCGGCGGTGGGCACGTCGAGGCCCGCGAGGATGTTCAGCAGCGTCGACTTCCCGCTGCCGGACGCGCCGACCAGCGCCATCAGCTCGCCCTGCGCGACCAGCAGGTCGAGCCCTTGCAGGGCCTGCACCTCGACGCCGTCCGCAGTGAAGATCCGGACCAGCCGGTCGCAGCTGATCAGCGAGTCCTTGCCGTAGGCGGGGCGGTCCCGGCGTTCGGCCGCGGCGCGCTCCAGCTCCGCGAGGCTGCGTGCCGCGGGTCGGGCGTCCACGGCCGCGGCGGGACGCAGGCCGACGTCGCGCGCCCCGCCCCGTGCCGCGCTGCTCGCCGCGTCGGACGCCCCGGCGCCGGCCGGGTCCGGCCCGGGGTTCGGCCCCGGGACCGGCGAGGTCGCGCCCGCGTGCGCAGGGTCCGCACCGCCGGCCGCTGCTGTGGCCCCCGCGGCGTCGCCCTCCCGGTCCGCGCCCGCCGCGCCTGGCGCGTCCGCCGCTTCCGACGTCGCGCCGCGGGACTCCGCTGGTCCGTTCACCGTCGCGTCCCCGTCCATGTCCGCCTCCTCCGCTCTGCCCGTACCCGCGCTCGCGCCCCGACCTGACCGCCTACGCCGCCGGGGCTGCCGCTCGCGCC